>JAUVCV010000048.1 GCA_030595665.1 Methanogenium sp. | reverse complement strand
ACTCATAGTGATCAATTGATCACTATGATATAATAATCTATCGGCTATATTCTATGCCCAAATCTCTAAAAAGGGGGCGAAATGGACAAATCAAAAAAGTTGTAGGGCGACCTAGTGATCAAAATTGCTCTATTCAGGATTAACCTTGTCCCTGCCGGAACCACAGTGAAAATCTGGGTATCTGGCAGCTACCCCTGGATTGTCGTAACTGTGGGATTAAGATTATATATTTTCAGAAAAAACCAGCGAGACAGGATTATTTTGTCCGGCTATAATGCCCCAACATATGAGCCCTGTTCATCAATCAATCGACATAGGGGGATTTCTGCCCCGGATTTCGACCCTAAATTCGGGAATCCGAAGAGTTAATATATGAACTTTATCATTATTGTTTGAGGCACTGGTGAAATGAGGCAAATAGTATATCTCTGTATTGTTGCAGGCATCCTTCTTCTGATACCCGGATGCGCAGGCATCACCCCCACATCGTACATCAGCATCGATACCCCTGATGAAAACAGCTCCGTATTCGCAGAAGAACGCGATTTCTATGTGACGGGGTCATATTCCCCTGACATACTAAATCCGGGCAACATCAGAATTGAACTCTACTCCGGTGACACCCCTGCCGGCACACCGATTCGCTCAATTGTCAGTTGGGTGAATGAAAGCGGTGTCACTGCAAGAGATTCGATAGAGGAAGATTATCCAAACGGAACCAGTTTTGATTACGGGCTCATTATGGCGCCTGACATCGTGAATTACCCCGGCGGGATAGAGAACGCCTCCAACAAGGTGGTTGTAACAGAAGACTACTATTCCGGACTTTTTTTGGGTGGTGTCACAAAGAATTTTGATACCGGTTACGCCTGGCCGGACGGGACACCTCTGGAGGATCTCACTGCCAGAGACTATACCATTCTCGTAACAGGACTCTCCGGTGATGCAGAGGGGCTGACCGCAACAAAGACGATTCACCTTGGCCTGACCCATGCCGCCCTGGGCCGCTACTCTCCCCAAAGCCAGATGGACGCACTGACAACATTCGCACGGGAAAACAATTACCGGCTGTATACCGATCCCTTCCCCGGCTATTTCGTCCCGCCGAATGCCCCGTCAGAGCTGTATGAGATAAAAAACCGGTGGATGCCAAACAATGCCATTGAGGTGGTCAACGATCGTGAGGGAACGGTTATTGACACCCCAGATTCGGCAGAAAACGACCTGATACTCTACAATATCCGCAATACATCCACAACAAATATCGTCGAGACTGCCGCCCTTATCCGGTACGGTCTCATTGACAGTGAACGGACAATCTGCCACTACTACACTACCGGAGAGCCGGTTATTGAATACACAGATATTGAGACCGGAACAGAAACAGCACTAACCGGCACTCTGACAGAATTGTCACCCGAAGAACGACTGGTGTTTACCCGGGCAGATATCCGGCCGAAAAACAATGTCACCGATGAAAATATCTACATTGTGGGAAGTGAAACACCCATCAAAATCAATACAAACCCCAATGACGGCATCACGGTCACAACCGGTGATGAGTTCTGCCTCTTTGGTGTGGTAAAACCCATCGAATCCCCGTTAACACCGCTGGAACACCCGTACAGCTACATGCCGGAAAAAACAATTGCCACTCTTACCTACACCATCAAAAATACCAACGGGACAATACTTGACGAACAGGAAAAACAAGTCATTCTGGGGAGAGTCTACGACCCACAGTCCCCGGACTGGATTTCATATTCTGTTAATGAATTCGCCAGTGAATTTTCATTTGACACGCCCGGTAGATATACCCTGAATGTTGCGGGCTATGACACAGACGGCACCTTCGTTGACGGAACAGAAAATACACTGAATATTACCGTCCGGGAAGTCATTGTGGTGCCTCAGGATTATCTGACCATCCAGGAGGCAGTGAATGCGGCATCAGCAGGTGCGACCATCATTGTTAAAAACGGCACATACCCGGAAGAACTGATGCTGAACAAGACAGTTACCCTGCTGGGAGAAGGGAGGCCAGTCATTTCATCCCCTGAACTGGGGACGGGAGCGAAAATTGAGGCAGATAATGTCACTATCTCCGGGTTTTCCTTCGAGGGAAACGGATTCGGAAAGGCGGGCATAGACATCCTGGGAGATGACTGCACCATTGGTGACACAGAGATCAGCGGCTACATTACCGGCCTTCGAACCGGACGTATAGAGGGCCTCTCCCTTTTCACCAGCGCACTGCATGACAATATCTTCAATCTCAATTTTGGATACCCGCCAGAAAATCCCTGCAACAGCATTGACGAAACGGTCACCGTGAACGACCGGCCGGTCATCTACCGCGAGGGAGAATCAGGAGAAACGATTGATGCTTCCTCGAATGCAGGCATGGTCATCTGTGTGGAATGCACGGACATCACCATCAGTGACGTCACACCGGAAGCCGTAGCACAGGGAGTTATCCTCCACTTATGCCGGAATGTGATTGTGGACCATATCACCGCAGACAGGACCTACCAAGGAATAGCAATCAACTCCTCAGAGGATATCACCGTGCAACGTTCGTCCTTTGGGCCGGAACAGGTACATTATGGAATTGCTGTGGAATACACCACAGGGCTCCAGACAAAGGAAAATATCATTTTCTCCAATGGCAATGCCATAGGGGTGTCCCTCTTGGAAGTGGATAACATCACCATTTCGAACAACACGATGGGCAGCGATGCGTACAATATCGGTGCAGGGGTGTTTTTCTATGAGGTAGCAAACATCACCATTGCAGACAACACAATGTGCACAACCCAGCTGGGTGTGGCAGGATTTGAAGTCTTAGAGTGTGTTTTGACCGGCAATACGATAGCAGGCAGTCCGGGATCTGCCATCATAGTGTTAGATGTACACGATGCCATGGTAACTCAAAACACGATGGATGCTGCACAATGTGGAATCATGGTGCAGGGTAACGTGGAGAGGGTCACCGTATCTGACAATACCATCCACTGCAATGATACGGGATACGGAATGATGCTCGCCGGAGATGAGATTGACGTCATCGGCAATACCGCAGAAAACTGCTCGTTTCAGGCATTGATGTGGCTGAACAATTCTTTGGTGAAAGATAACTATTTCTCAGGGACGACATATCCGAATATCTTCCTCTGGAATTACCCATGGTCAGGAGACGTATACGTATACCGCAACGACTTCGTGCTGACGGCAGGAGACGCACCGGCAGATGCCACCATCACTGACACCACCGTGACAGACAGCTGGCAACAGGGGAAATGGGGATTAGCAGATGAAACCCTGCCCGGCACCCTGTGGGCTGATACATTCCTGAGTAATAGTTTCCGTGACACGACATTCAGCACTATGGCTGACATGCCCACACAGAGAACAAATTTGTGTATGAATACCGGGATGGATGATTCCGTGTGGCACTCTCCGACAGAGGAAACCTACTGCTACCGTGGCCAGGCATTCACCCGGTTCATGGGCAACTACTGGAGCACATACAATGGCACCGACACTACCCATGACGGCATTGGTGACACACCCTTTACCATTCGCGAAAATGAGACGGACACCTGTCCACTGACAGACCCCTCTGCCTGGTACCTGAACAAAAATCCGGATTCCGGAGATGAGGACGCGTCAGCCGACATGGCGACAGCAGGTGCCCTGAGTGCCGGGGAATCTGCGACACTCACATTCACCGGCTCTGCAGTGCAGGCAGTCAGGATCACTGCAGCAGGAAATACCGGGAGGATACTTCTCACCCTTGACCAGGCAATAACCGGTCCTGACGGCCTCACCGGGCCCGTCTACCAGTTCCTCAATGCACAGCTCAGCGGCATGACAGCTAATGAAATCAGTGAAGCGGAATTTTCATTCCGGGTGCCCGGCGCATGGCTGAAGGCAGAGGGAATTCTTCCGGCAGAACTGGCCCTCTGGCGCTACCACGATGGAGCATGGCAACAGCTTCCCACCACTCTTCTCCGTGAAGAGGGCGGATGGATATACTTTAAGGCAGTGTCACCCGGACTCTCCTCCTTTGCCATCGCCGGGAGTGCAGCCGGGACGGTAGTGACAGATTCAGGTAAAACGGATCAAAAAGGCAACACAGAAACAGCAGTTGGTGATGACAGGAGTGCCGCCACTCCTGAATCCGGCAACGAGACGGTTACAGAACCGCAGGTGACAGCACCCATCTCCGAGGGAGAGAGACCAATAGAGACCACCACCCCACAGGAGACGCCACTTGGTTTCATTCCAGTCGTTGGTGCTGCAGGTGCTCTCTTCCTCTTCCGGCGACGGTAAGAACAGAACCAACGGGATGCCAATTACCCCACCCTTTTTTTATTGTAAAAGATAACTGATTCCCACAGTCATTATTACAGGACTGACATCTGCTACTCATTTCACATATTTTTAGTAATATTGACCGAAAAAAACGGGATGAATGCCAATTAATCATGAAATTACTGACTGACAGAAACAGGCAAATCAGGCACATTTTGGAAAACTGACCTCCACACGGCACCAACATTCATTAAAGATCCGGTATAGTAAAGCATATGAAAAAGATCCGAATCGGAACAAATGTCTTCCTGCCAATGCCGGTGGTTCTGGCAGGCACCGAGATCGGCGGGCGGCCGAACGTTCTGATGGCAGGGTGGATTTCACGGGTGAACTTGGATCCACTGCTCTTTCAGGAGATCGAAGCATGATCGGAAGATACATCGACAGGCGCGGGATAGAGAAGGGGAGAAGAAAACACAACGGCCCACATACAGCACAGTGCAGAACACGGACACCGAATCTGCCCTCCTATATTCAATACATGAGTCAGAGTGCACCGTACGAACCATATATGGGGCGACATCATTCTCCCGGGACCTCTCTCTGTACTGCTTGTTGAGAACCGATTATCTTTCATATAGTCCAGCAAACAGAATGAGACAAAACTCTCTCGCACCTTCAAAGAGAGAGCCAAAAGACCGGGTCAAAAAAGACCGCTACCCGTGTGAGACGGGCCGCACTCAGCAGGAAAAATGAGTGCGCCCACTCCGGTATGCCAGGAAAACAGCAGATCACAGAAACGTATCAGACCAAACAAATAAGTCCCCCCGTCACGTGAAAATATCCATTTCCGTGATTTTTGGGGCCTGCAGAAAGAGTGCCGTCTGATGGATGTATCATATGGGCACATTCCACCCATGGAACAGAATCAACAGACCCGCTCTCTGCATTTTTAGCAAAATGGATCAAACAGATGACAGATTCAATCATTGACAGTATACTAAGTGCCCGATATCTCCGCAACGGGGAAACCACATTTGAAGATGTGTGCAGGCGTGTCGCTTGCGCCCTGGGGAAAGGTGAGGCAGAGATCGCCGAATACTTCGAAGAGATGGATTCACTCCGTTTCCTTCCGAATTCACCAACCCTGATGAACGCCGGCACAGACATAAACCAGCTCTCCGCATGCTTTACCCTGCGGGTAGATGACTCACTTCCTGAAATATTTGACGCCCTCAAATGGGGTGCCCTTATTCACAAGAGCGGAGGCGGCACCGGTTATAATTTCTCCAATATCCGCCCAACGAATGCTCCAGTTCTCTCCACAGAGGGCGTTGCATCCGGCCCGGTCTCATTCATGAATATCTTCAATGAAGCGACCGAGGTCATCAAGCAGGGTGGCAGACGCCGTGGCGCAAACATGGGCATTCTCAATGTCTGGCACCCCGACATCCTGAATTTCATCCGGTCAAAGACGGAGGAAGGGAAAGTCAAAAACTTCAACATCTCTGTCATGATGAACGATGCGTTCATGGAACTGGTCGAGAGAGGCGAGATGGGGAAGGTGTGGATGACTCACCCCTATTCCGGAGAAGAGATTACGGTCGGCGAGATCTGGAACGCGGTTATTGATGGGATCTGGAAGAACGGAGAGCCGGGAGTGCTCTTCTATGACGAAATCAACCGCTACAACCCCACCCCCCTCCTTGGGGACATCGACACCACCAACCCCTGTGGAGAACAGCCGCTTCTCCACTTTGAGAGCTGTGTCCTGGGATCGATTAATCTCTCAAAATTTGTGGAAAATGGCAGGCTCAATGAAGAAAGCCTCAAAAGGACTGCACGCATCGGCACCCGGTTCCTTGACGCGGTGATTGACAACAACTCCTTCCCTATCCCACAGATAAAAGAGGCAACAGAGAAGACCCGGAAGACCGGCCTTGGCCTCATGGGCGTCCATGATGCACTGCTCCTCTTAGGGATTCCCTACGACACAGAGGAAGGAAGGACATTCTGTGAACACGTGATGGAACTGGTCACCGCAACTGCGGTGGACGAGTCACACCGCCTTGCAGAAGAAAAGGGCGTTTTCCCCGCATGGGAAGGAAGCACCTGGGGCGAATATAAGATACGGAATGCCGCTCTGACCACCATCGCCCCAACAGGAACCATCTCTCTTATGGCAAACTGTTCCAGTGGCATCGAACCGGTCTTCTCCTTTGCATATACCCGGAATAACACCGTGGGAAAGTCGTTTGAAATTCTTCACCCGATCTTTGCAGCCGAACTGAGAAGGATTCTTGCAACACCCGGAAAATCATCGGAAGAATGCGACCGCCAGGTCCGTGAGGTTATCGACCATGTTCATAAAAACGGAACAGTACAGGACATCGGGTGGCTTCCGGAATCATTCCGGGGGGTCTTCCGGACCGCGATGGACATCGGCTGGAAGGACCACATCATGATGCAGGCAGTCTTCCAGAAACATGTCCATGCCTCCATATCAAAGACTATCAATATGCCGGAAGAGGCGACCAAAGACGACATGGCTGCAGCAGTCATGATGGCATGGAGAAACGGCATCAAGGGAATGACCATCTATCGTACCGGAAGCCGGGATGATGTCGTACTGGCCCTTAGCGAGAAGGAACCGGCAGAACCGGAGACACAGGAACGGTGCCGTCCCAAAGAACTCATCGGGAAGACCTACCTCTGCCAGTCCGGATGCTGCCGCCTCTATGTGACCGTCAACCTCTTTGAGGGGACTCCCTGGGAAGTGTTTATCAGAACCGTGGGGAGCGGGGGCTGCGAAGCAAACTCCAACGCCCTCGGACGGGCAATATCAACCGGCCTGCAGAGCGGCGTTCCCTACACCAAATACGTCAAACAGTTCCGGAAGGTGAACTGTATCACCGCGGTCAAAAATCCAGAATCAGAAGGTTATTCCTGTGCGGATGTCGTCGGCAGATGCATCGACCTTGCGGCCCACATGGAGACAATCACCACTCTTGATAACTGGACCATCACCGAGGCAGCCGGGAATACAAAGAACCGCTGCCCCGAATGCGACGCCGAACTTGACTTTGGAGAAGGCTGCAACCAGGGCACCTGCAAGAACTGCGGATGGAGCGGCTGCTCGTAACCGTGCCAATATCGTCCCATCCGGGCGGGGAGATAACTAGGCAGAAAAACCGCCCCTGTTTTTATGACATCATACCACTTACCCACAGACAAAGAAAAGAGCAGCAAATACCACTGACAAAAGATGAACCACTGCGATATATTCCGACCTTCGCCCCACTCAGGTCGGGCTGCGGTGCATCGTGAGGTCATGAACAAGCAGGACGGTGTGTTCAGTGACAATGAGTGGCAACCGAAAAGGGAGATTTTGACAGGTACGTCCTCCTCCTATGCTTCACTTTTTCAAATAATTGATCTAATTTTCAAAAGAAAAGAATAATAATCAATTAATTTCTAAAAAATTGTATAAATTGAACCTGTGTCATGAGGGGAAATGAGCCAACAAACTCGTATGCTTCATAGTATTAATAGATTTAATACGGAATCTCAAAATGCCAAGAGAGACAGATATATTTATGAACTAATTTCAAAGAGGCATGAAGAAGAATCAGACAGATTAAATCGCCTTGATGGAAAAGCCAGTCAAATAACTGCAATTAGCGGAATTATAATAAGTTTAGAGGCGGGTTTTTTAAACAACATTGTTGAACTAATTCCACACGGTTCTGATTATTATATCCTTTCCAGGTTGCTACTTATGGCATCTCTCTTATTCCTACTGGTATCAATTGGTTTTAGTCTAAAGGCATATTCTATAAAAACAGTGAAAACAGTGCCAGATGCTGATTATCTTCTGAAAAATTACACAGGAGATGAAGTTTCTTTCAAAGAAATATTGATGCAAGTCACAAAGGAGTTAAACGGAGCAATTTTGATCTATAAGGACGTGAATGGTAAGAAGGCAGAAGACATAAAATTCGGATTATATGCCCTCGGCACAGGTATAACCGCATACTTTATATTTGGAATCGGCATTTTATTTCTGTAGGTGACTAATGAGCGAAAATGAAAAGCCGAAACCAAAACCAAACAATATTGGTTGGGATTCTCCCAGAGATCCTAATTTAGGGGATGAAATCCGGGAATCACGTCAGGACGAACAAAGACGAAATCGGAATATAATTGAGAAATAAAATGGGATGAACGATCTCAAGAAATGATCCAAGCAAATAACAGATAAAGGGGGTAAAGATGTCAAAAGAAAGTGAAGAAAAAAGGAAATCAAAAGAAGTGACATGGAAAAGTCCAAGGGATCCTCACCTTGGGGATAATATTGAGAATATGAAAAAAGGAAGAGAGAAAAGAGACGTTTAATGGAAGGGGTATTCTAACATCATGAGGATTTACTTTAAACGCATAATTTTTCAAACCTTCTTTTTCCTCAGAAGATATTCATTGATTACAACTCATATTCAGACCGTATTTTAGTATTCCATAAATAGCTATCACTTTAAACTCCCCGTTTTTCAATCGTTCTTATCAGATAAATGTTGTAGCAGAATGCAGAGAACATATTCTTCACCCTAACTCTGCTTAGTTCCATCACTTTCACTGATCCGGTGAAACAGTCACCAGCCAGACGGAGAGGCGGAAACCGCGACCAACAATTAAGTGGATCTTCTTCCGGTTCAGAAGAGTGAGGGAGTTTTCATTTTTTGAGAATAAAAGGAGAATAAAACTGATTAACTAAGTTTGCTACTTTGTTCATGGAGGTGCTTTATGCTCCTAAATCTCCAAAAATGTCAAAATTAAATTTGACAGTTGGGTTAGATTTGAGGGTAAAATGCAACTTTGATTGTCAAAATCCCAACTTCGTCTGAAATTTAAGCCCAAACGGGAGATATTTTGAGAGAAAATTTTCCAAATACCTGGAACTATCAAATTCTATTTTGCCAAAATCGGAGAAAATTGAATGAAGCGGCAAACTTGGGCCGATAAAGAATCATAATGAGGAATTGAATAAGATATTGTGGTTATTGGGTGGGGAGTACAAAGAATACTATTGAGGATTTCTATAAACCCATAAAAAATGTCATCAACATATAAATAGTTTATATCAGGTAGTTCCTTAATCAGAGGTTAATCGAAATACTCTATTGTTGAAATAAGATATGTGGGAAGTGAGGTAATGCACACCGTTTCAAAGACCTCCGGTAAAAAAAGGTAAAAATAACTTTTCGCCGGCGTTCGGCTGAGGATAATTCACCGGAGATGGAACCGTGGTGGAACAAATGAGAATGCCTGTGCGGAAAATCCCACATAAACCCAAAAATTGTCAGAAACTGCCAAATATTCTCCAGATAATTTCGATTAACCCCTGATTATGGTAACACCTGATATAAATCATTTATATGTTGATGGCATTTTTATGAGGTTTTTAGAAATCCTCTCCAAATAATCTGGCTGAACATCTCTTTGAACGGGTCAATCCCTGCCTAGCATAGGCATCCATGAGGCTCTGCCGGTGATAATGATGTGACACCTTGTATATGGAGTGTGTTGTCCGGATCATCATATCTATACCTTCAGTAACCAACCGGGCATATGATCCACATACATAACCTTAATTGGGAATAGTGGAGCTATTTAGTACAGTTTCCTCCCACCAGACATTCCACCGACATAACGTGATTTACCATGGCATTTACATTCTTTTTCAGGGATCTCCAGACACTGCAGACAATCATCGATCATATGCTCCCCTCGTTCCGGTCACGGCGGTATATCAACATCTGGAGTGCCGGGTCCGCAATGGGCCAGGAACCCTATACCATTGCCCTGCTCCTGAGGGAAAATATGGGACAGATGATCTTCAGAAATGTCAAAATATATGCAAGTGATCTCGATCCATCAGACACCTTTGGTAAAATCATCAAAGAAGGCAGTTATCCAAAAAACGAACTCCAGAGGATGCCCAAAGATATCTTTGAAACATACTTCCTTCCGGATGAGAATAAACCCGGCAATTACCGGGTCTCCGATGAGATAAAAAAGCGCCTTGAGTTTCAGAAACATGATCTCCTCACGTTCGAGCCGTTCAGGGACAATTTTTCTCTGATTGTCTGCAAAAATGTGCTTCTCCATTTTACTGAAGAGGACAGGAGCAGGGTTATCAGGATGTTTCACCGTTCGCTCGGCGAAGGTGGATTCTTTTTAACAGAACACACCCAGAAACTGCCGGATGACGTCGAACATCTCTTTGAGCAGATTGTCCCCAATGCTCATGTATACCGTAAAATTTCCGTCAAAGAATGAAGATTCTAAACCTGACCAAAGGCAGCACAGTCTATACATCGAATGTATATCTCGTTACCGGCTCGTGGAACGCCTTAAAGGATAAAAACACGCTTATTGATGTTGGAAGAGATCCTGCAGTATTCGACAAAATCAATCATGCCTCCACCGGAGTGGGCAAGCACAGGATAGATCAGGTCATCATCACCCACAGCCATTTTGATCATGCATCTCTTCTGCCACGCATCCGGGAGGCATATAAGCCTGATGTCTATGCCTTTTCGAAATATATCAAACATATCGACACCGTGGTCAGGAACGGCGATTTGCTAAGAGTTGGTGATGAAACAGCCGAAATAATCCATACACCCGGCCACAGTTCTGATTCAATATGTATCTATTGCCGCGAAAGTCGCACGCTCTTTGCCGGAGACTCACCGCTAATTATCAGATCGGATGATGGGACCTATGAGGAAGAATTTATTCTGGCGCTTGAGAATATCTGCACAAAAAATGTCGCTGCCATCTATCCGGGTCACGGTGATCCTCTGCGCCACAACTGCAAAGAACTTCTGCAAAAATCACTCGGAAATGTAAAGTCAGCCATGCAGAAACATGCATGACCCATAGGGTCCAAATCACCACTCATTATTCCCAAACCAGCAAAAGAATCTGAATTTATGTTGCAAAGCAATCCTGTATAGAGACAAAAACAGGAGAGTAAACCGATTCAGGAACGATTTCGATTCAATCTCATCGTTCAGAAAAAATATTTTGTATTCCTTATATTCAACTGGGTGCACAAGGCGCACCATAGAAGGGATACACCGCCGGACATCATTTTTCTATATCGCTTTTGAGCATTGAATGAAGAGTACATCCCCAATGTTCACGACGATGCTTTGAAGATCACCCAACGTCGCGACTATTCCTCATGATTATAGATAAGGTCACCGAGGACTTTCTCCATATCGAGCCAGATTACCAGCCCTTCTTTCTTATCTTCACCCTTTTTGACTTTAATAATCCCTTTGATAAATCCGCTGGTGTCATATGAGGTATTCTCCCCCAGCTTCTCGATGTCCTCTTCGGGAACCACGTTGACAGAATGCACCTCATCAACAATAATCCCGACACCCGACCCCTCGTTCTCACGGGTGACAAGAACGATGATCTTCTGGTCCTCGACATTTCTCCCTTTATTGAGTGAAAGGATTTCGTTAATCCTGATGATATTGGTGATCTCACCCCGAAGGTTGATGATCCCTGCTATATACGGTGGAGCGCCGGGGATGGGAGTGATTGGTATCATCTCCACAATCTCCCGGGCAAGGTGAATATCGAAGGCGTAATGTTCGCCCCCGATTTCAAATTCCACTACATCAATTGTTGCCATCTTCAGTCACCTGGATTTAGATCTCAAACTTGTCCATGGTCTGTCTGAGATTGCCTGCCATGTTCTTTACTTCGTGAATTGAACTGCCGATTTCTTCCGTTGAAGCGCTCGCCTCTTCAGCAAGCGAAGCAAGTTCCTCAATCTGCCCCTGGTTCTCACGAGTCAGCCGGTTGCTCTCTTCCATCGCCTCGACAATGTGATTCGCAACAACCGCCTGTTCCTCGACCGCTTTGGCAATCTCATCCATATTTATCTTCATATCCTGGGATCCCTGCACGATCTCGTTGAGCGCCTCAATAGTCGCGTTCACGCTTGCTACACCTGAACCAATCTCAGCATGGGCCGAACCAATCCCCTCAGCCGTCTTTGCGCTTATTGCCTGGACACCCGCAATCACCTGATCGATTTGTCCGGTTGCCTTCTTGGCTTCCTCGGCAAGGTTCCGGACTTCTCCGGCCACCACTGCAAACCCACGACCATGTTCACCTGCCCGGGCCGCTTCAATAGCAGCGTTCAGTGCGAGAAGGTTTATTTGATTGGTAATATCATTGACCTGACTAACAACATTGTTGATCTCCTTCATCCGGCTGTTGAGATTTTCCATCTCGTCCACGCTCTGCTTTGCGATACCTTCAACTATATTCATCTTGATGTTAGCTTCGGCACCGAGTTTCTGAGCATTCTCACCAATATCGGCAGTCTGGACGGCATGTTTGTACACCTCTTGGGAAGTGCTCGCGATCTCCTCGTTACTTGCCGAGAGATCGCTGACCTGTCCATTTACTTTTTCGATCTGGATAATAAGCGAGCTACTCAGATCGGCACATTGCTGACTGGTCACCGCAACCTGTCCCGCTGCCTTTGCAATCTCGTCGGCGCCGCGTGTTGTCTCATCTGCGGTGACATCCAGCTGCGCAATTGCGCTGTTCATTTCACGGAACGGCGCATTTATCACATCAAGGGTCTGGTTAATGCCTTCCACAATCTTCGCATAGTCACCAGCATGTTGTGATATGTCCGCACGGGCGGTGAGTTTTCCGGCCGCGGCGGCGTCTGCCAGCATATTTGTATCCCTTACAAGCAGGTTAACCGCATCAATACACCCATTGAGGTTGTTCTTGATCTCATTGAAGTCACCCTTCATATTGTCTGTGACCTTATCGGGGATGTCACCCTTTGAGATACGGTCAACATACTCAGCAGCCACATTCAGCGGCCCTATCACCGCATCGAGAGAGTCATTGATTCCACCAATTATCACACCCCATACACCCGGGAATTCAGCAGTATTTCCACGGGTATCAAGCTGCCCGTTTACCGCGGCTTCAGTTAATTTATTTATCTCGCCAGTAACCGCGAAGATAACATCTATACTGTCGTTTATGTTATCCCTTATAGTGAGATACTCACCTTTTGTGTCTCGGGTAATTTTTGATATTTTGTTTCCTTTTGCGACATCTTCAATAAAGTTTGCAGTAATTTCAAGTACACGGCCTATCTCTTCGAATGAATCATTCAGACCTGTCATCACTTTTGCATAATCACCTGCATGACGTGATACATCTACTCTGGTATCGATACGCCCTTCAGATGCAGCAACTGCCATGTTATGTGCATCCTCTACAAGAAGATTCATTGAACCAATACACTGGTTCAGGTTGTTCTTGATCTCATTGAAGTCACCCACATACGCATCGGTAATCTTCTCGGGGATATCACCCTTAGAGATACGGTCAACATACTCAGCA
>JAUVCV010000027.1 GCA_030595665.1 Methanogenium sp. | reverse complement strand
TCGCATGGAAGGAGAAATTGTTGATCCACAGGTAGCTTGAGCTCATTATACACACAATATTGTTCGCTACAATATTATATATAATTTATGTTTTGAAAATGTATATTATGGTTGGCATAGATTATTCATGCAACAGCCTCTACTGATGCGTGCAATACCGCGCCCGGCGTCTTCATGTGCTGCTTCTTTTACGGTAACTTCTACTGGTTTTGATGATGTCATAGGTATAATCTCTCCAGGTATATTTACCAATAGTAAGTGTGCCATACCATATAAATTTTGCTGCAGGGTTGCGGAGAATGCATTCCTGTGGATCAGGATTGTGCGAAAAAAAGATGGGGCCTATAGTGGGCGTGATTGTGGATTATATTTGATTTATGGATGAAAATCGTATTTTTTGGAGAATGTGGTATGCCCTGACTCTGTCACAACGGCGTCGAGCGTCTGATCGGTTGGTTCATGGGGGATTTTTTCACATTCCTGCACGGTGAATGCGACACCTATGGTTGGAAAATGTGTCTGCTGTGCAAGAAACCGGTCATAGTATCCGGCACCATATCCAATACGGTTCCCTCCGGAGTCAAACCCGAGGAGCGGAATAAGTGCCACTTCAATTTCAGCAGGATCAGCAGGGATTTCATTCCCGAGAGGTTCGGGCACATTGAATGTGCCCGGCACCAGCACATCCGGTGTTCTGATATATGAGAGCCGGAGACTGCAGTCCTCGCGCTGGATGACAGGCACAATGACATTTTTTCTTTCCTCAAGCAGTGCCGCGATGAGTGGCCGGGTATCGACTTCCGGTGGTTTCGATGAGTAGACAAGAATTGTCTGAAAGGGCCGTAAGATATTCAGGAGATGTTTTGCTATCTCTGCACTGCGTGTGGTATATTCTTCCGGTGTGATCTCATTTCTGCGCAGACGCAGTGCCTGACGCAGTGTCTCTTTGGTGGATACGATTGGGTTCATGGTGCGTATGTGTCCTGTATATATTTTGTATGCCGGATGGTATCCGGAATGTGGTTCTGCGAAAACGAAGTCCCGCCTTTTCGTGCCGTTCACTCAAGCAGGCGGAGTATCTCCCGCATTTCTTTGATATGATACTGCCCTTCTGCTGTGGGTATGCCAAAGTGGCAGTATACCATCTCTGATCCAAAGAGGCCGGTAAGAACCCTGCCAAATCTCAGCTCGGTTCCTATTGTCCCGGTACATATCGTGTCATCAGTCGCGGCCGTGATGGTCAGCAGGCGCAGCAGATCTTCTTTTGAATGGGGGGTCGTGATTATTTTAGGGATGTCGCCGTACGCTCTGAGTCTCTTCTCCCAGGCATACAGAGTGTCGGTATCCGGTGTGTCGGGCAGGTGGAGGGATGCGATGACACCTGGTCCGCGCGTTCGGACCTCATGTGCATACGCTGAGAACTGCTGTTCGATGTCAATATATGCCGCATACGGACACCACGGTTCAACAATTTTCCACCATTCGGCCGGGCTGCCTGAGAATTTTCCTCCCTCGGCACTGCTCCTGAGTGTTACAATAAAAGGTATGTCATCTCTTTGACAGATGGTCTCTGGTCCCGCATGGAAGAGATCGATGCGCAGTTCAATATAATCCGCCCCGGAACCAGCAGCTGCATCAATATCTGCCGGACGTGTCAGGGCCACAACCGTCTTCATAATTGTTTTCCTTCTTTTCCGTTTTGTGCCCGTGCGGTATAGTATGTCTGGCATGCATCCGTCAGGGTGACGCCGACATTGAGATAATTGAAACCTTCAAATGACTTCCGCCCGTACATATATACTATCTGGTGGTTTTTTTGAACGTAAATTATGGAGGATTTGTTCCGATAAGTACTGTTGACTGGAGAGGACGATCGGTCTGCACGGTATTTCTGCGTGGATGCCCGGTTCACTGCCATTACTGCCATAATCCAAATATTCAGACAGGGTCGGACCCGCGTCCTGTCGATGAGATTCTTGAAATGATTCACTCATCCCGGATGCTTATTTCAGGGGTTATTTTCTCCGGCGGCGAACCGACAATGCAAAAAGATGCACTGATTGCACTCGCCGAAGGCTGCCGTGCAATGGACTTGAAGGTCGGTGTCCAGACGAATGGCGTGTTTCCCGAAACTCTGGAGGCACTTATTGAGCGGTCCCTCATTGATCTCGTTCATCTGGATATCAAAACACGGTGGGAACATTATCCCAAACTGCTGAAAGTGAAACCTGAGGTGACAAAAAAGGTGCAGCGTTCACTTGCCCTCTGCCGGGAGGCATATCTGTCCGGAGCACTCTCAGAGTTTCAGGCAGTAGTCACCCTCTTTCCGGGCCGCGAGGATGATGTGGTATATATCTCCCGGGAAGTGCCTGATGTTGACTTTGTATTAAACCAGGGCGTTTCCGGTGACATCACCCCCCTGTCATTCAATGAACTGAAGAGTCTTGCAGACAAAATCCAGCGCCCTGTCCGCATACGCACACGGGATGATGGTGAAGTCACCTATAAAAACGGGCAGATAATCATTGCTGATTCTTTCGTCTTAACCGACATCCTGCAGGCCCGCCGTAAATACTGAATTGAGGACACAGAAAAATATGAGAGTAATTGGAGTTGTCGGCCTTCCCGGAAGTGGGAAAGGTGAATTTTCGCGTATAGCAGGAGTTCATGATATCCCCGTTGTGGTGATGGGAGATTCAATCCGTGAATATGTCCGTACATCAGGACAAACCCTGTCTGATCTATCGATGGGTGAAGCATCCGCACAGCTGCGTGCAGAGATGGGGCGTGATGCAATAGCGCAACTCACCATTCCGCGTGTGGAGGCGTGTGGGACAGATGTTGTCATTATTGACGGCATACGCAGTGAGGCAGAAGTCGTGCTCTTCAGAGAACACTTCCCTGATTTTTATCTGGTAGGTGTTGCCTGTCCCGATGCGGTGCGGCTGGAACGTATTTTTTGCCGTGGCAGAGAGGATGATATCACCTCAGTTGCTGAACTGAATGCCCGTGACGAGCGGGAACGCGGCTGGGGACTGGATGCAGCGCTGGGTATGGCAGATGTGATGGTCACCAATAGTGGGAGTCTGGAGGAATACGAGACTGCAGTACGGGCACTGCTTCGTGAGTGCCTGGAGGGCCGTGCATGACACTTCCCCTATATTTCGCATCCTCCTCTAAAGTGTGGTCATCGCCGGAGTGGGTATATGGTATCGAAGAGTGCGGGTATGATGGCTGGGAAATTTCAGCTGACGGTAATTACCGGCTGGACAACCCAAAGGCGTTTGCCAAAATCAGAGAAATTATTGAGACCACAAACCTCGCCATCAGCGTCCATGCGCCGTTTACCGATCTCAATATTGGATCTATAAATGATCCCATCTATCGGGAATCTATCCGGCAGATGCAGATTTGTGTCACAAAGGCTGCAGAAATAACAGACGTAGTGACGATTCATCCCGGATATGTGTCACCCCACGGGCGTCTGGTGCCGGATAAGGTATGGAATCTCCACAAGGAGGCACTCCGACAAATAGGAGCAACAGGTATCGATACCGGGGTCCGCGTCTGTCTGGAGAATATGCCAAAAATTCCGGATTTCCTCTGTATGGAAGCCGATGAACATTATGGGATGATAGAGGATGTGGACGGCATCTATGCAACCGTGGATCTGGGGCATGCGAACACTACTGGTCAGGTGGAGACATATCTGGAGCGTATTGGAACGGCGACACACATGCATATCCACGACAACCACGGACGTTCGGATGAACATCTTGCCCTGGGTGCAGGCACCATTGACTGGGATGACGCCGGTGCCCGTATCAGTGCTGCATACCATGGCATTTGTGTAGTTGAAGGGCGCAATCTGGACGAAGCAGCGGTAAGCAAAGAAGTTTTCAGGAGGTGTTTTCAATAGCAGGTGAAACGTTGCAGGTCTATTTCCTCGGAACAGCGGGTGCCCTTCCTACGCCGAACCGGAATCCGGCCTGTATCCTGATGCGGCGTGGGGCAGATACCCTCCTTTTTGACTGTGGGGAGGGTGCACAACAGCAGATGATGCGGGCGCGTACCGGTTTTACGGTTGATGCCATCTTCATCTCGCATTGGCATGCAGATCATTATCTGGGAGTTCCCGGTCTGATTCATACGCTCTCATTTATGGGACGTACTGAGCCTCTTACCATATACGGTCCCCACTGGGTGGACGAGTTTGTTGACGGTATTCTGAAACTTGCAAAGAAACCGCCGGGATTCAGGCTGGACGCCCGGGTCCTGAATCACGGAGATGTGGTGCCATTTAATGGATACCAGGTCCGCGCGTTCTCTGCTCAGCATGGAATACCGGGTCTGGGGTATATCCTTGAAGAGGACGCACGCCCGGGCAGATTTAATCGTGAGGAGGCAATCCGGCTTGGTGTGCCGGAGGGGCGCCTCTTTGGGAAACTTCAGCGTGGAGAAGATATAACTGTCAAAATTGACGGAAAAGAGACTGTCGTGGCTGCAGATCAGGTCGTCGGCCCGTCACGCCCCGGAAGGAAAGTAATCTACACCGGTGACACACGTCCGAATGTGCGCTCCTGGCTGGGATGGGGCATGGATGCTGATCTTCTCATTCATGATGCCACCTTTGACGAAAGTGAGGCGGAGCGTGCACCGGAGGTGTATCACTCCACAGCAGGGGAGGCTGGAGTTGTTGCGGCCCAGATTGACGCTGTCCGTCTCGCCCTTGTTCATACCAGTTCCCGCTATACCAATACAATAATGCATATACGGGATGCAGGGGAACACTATTCTGGACAGGTGTTTGCACCTGATGATCTCGATATAATTGAAATACCATACCGGAGCTGATAAAAAATGACAGGGGAAGGTGATGAAACTGGAGCTACCGATATCCACCCGAACCCGTCTGTTTCTGACTGGGTTTGTCGCTCTTCTTATCTGTGCGTTTGCCGCAAGTGCCGCCGGTATCTATCTCGGTTCAGCACGTGACGTTATCTATCTTCTTCCGGGACTTATGGTCATGGTACCCCCGTCCATCAATATGCGTGGGGGTATATCCGGCGTGCTTGCCTCCCGCCTCTCCTCATCGATGCACCTCGGAGCGTTTGAAGTAGAGTTTTCCCGTGAGTCCGTGCTGGGATCAAATCTTCGGGCATCTTTTTTGTCAACGGTAATAATTGGATTCTGGCTGGGTCTCATCGTCTCCGGAATATGTGCCGTCTTTGGCATTGCGGGTCTGAGTGCTATCGATTATGTGGTCATCTCTGTTGTCTCAGGTATTATTTCAGGGCTCATTGTAATAGGTATCACGCTCATTGTGGTGCTTATCAGTTACCGCTTTGGCCTGGACCTTGATATGATCGCAGCACCATCTGTTACAACGGCGGGAGATATTGTCACCCTACCGGTCCTTGTCATAACAACCCTTTTCTTAGTCACACTGGCTCCCATTGTGCTCAATATTCTCTTTGTTGCAGTGCTTCTTCTGAGTGCTGCCTGTATTGTCTATTCGGTGTACCTTGACGAACCTGTCTTTGAGATAAACCGCGAAATTCTGCCGCTTCTCCTGATTCTGTCCGTTGTCGGAACACTTGCAGGGCTGGCATACACACTTGATCTGGAACAGTTCATGGAATTTGCCGTGTTTTTGATCATCATCCCCCCGTTTACCGGGCTTTGTGGTTCGATTGGAGGGATCCTCTGTTCGCGGCTTGCAACAGGCATGCATATGGGTGAAATTGATGTGAGGGTATATCCTGAACGGACGGTGCTGGAACAGTTTGGGGGTTCATATCTCTATGCACTGTTTGTCTTCCCCCTGATTGCCCTGATCGCCCAGGGAGCATCGGGGCTGATGGGCATTGCATCCCCTGGCCTTTTTGTGCTCATTGGCATCTGTACCGTATCCGGGATGATTGTTATTACGATTGTAAACCTGATATCCTATGCAACTGCAGGTTTATCCTTCCGGTACGGCCTTGACCCTGATAATTTTGGAATTCCGGTGATAACAAGTACAATAGATCTGGTTGGCGCGGGTATCCTTGTTGCCGTTATTAATATACTAATATAATGAGATACGATAATATTAGGTACGACAAAGTGTATCATACAAGGACTATTACACCATGAGTGATTTAGAGTACCAGCCGGTCAGTTTTAAAGATGTACTTATTGAGATGAAGGATATCTCAGAACTGATGGTTGATCTTTCTTATTCTGCGATTCTTTTTGAAAGCCGGGAAATTGCCCAGGAAGTTATCACCCTTGAAGAACGGATGAACCAACTGGTCTACCAGGCACGGATACAGAGTATACTTGGAGCCCGGAGGGTTGAGGAAGCTGAGGCAATGAGCGGGATGCTGCAGGTCAGTGAAGCGGCAGAAAAAATCTCAAATTCTGCCTCTGAGATTGCGACTATCATCCTGAAAGATGTGAAATTTCCTGCAAAACTCCGCCTTGCGATGCCGGATGCCGAAGAGGTTACCGAACGTGTGGTTGTAGGAAAAGAGAGCATCATTGACGGGGTGACTCTGGGACAACAGAAACTCCAGAGCATGACCGGAATGCATGTCATTGCAATCAGACGTGGAGTCTCGTGGATTTATGATCCCGAGCGCGACACACGGATTCTTGATGGTGATATCATCATTGCAAAAGGCCCGGTGAACGGTATTATCCCGTTGTATGATCTCTGCGGGGCAGAGATTTCGGTAACCGATGAGTCTCCTGAAGTAAGTGTTGTGACAGATCTCGACCGGGCTGTCCGTCTGATCGTCAAGATGAAGGACATCTCTGAATTTGCAGTCGGCCTTGCGTATACGTCACTGCTCTTTGACAACAGGGAAGTCGCAGATGAAGTGGTTTCCCTTGGCACCCGGATGGATGACATGCGTTATAACCTGGATCTCTGGATTCTTGAAGCCGCAAAACGCATATCAAATGTAGAGTACCTGCGTGGTTTACTCTATATGTCATCATTTGCAGATAATATTACGAACGCCGCAGGTTCTATTATTGATGTCATATTGCGTGACATCGAGATTCCCCCCGTTTTTAAGAAGATTGTACGTGAGTCTGATGAAATCATTTCATGGATAGAAGTGCACGAAGGTTCTGAACTTGCTGGAAAAAGCCTGAAAGAAGCTTCATTGACAACGGTGGCCGGTATGGTTGTCCTTGCTGTCAGGCACAAGAATAAATGGAAATACCGTCCGAGAAAGGATGAAATATTACGTTCCGGTGATCTTATCATAGCCAAAGGGCGACGGGATGGAGAATGCCGTCTGTATGATCTCTCCCGCGGAACGTAAATATATTGACTGTTGAAAATAAATTAGCCGAGTGTGAAAATAAAATGACTAATGGAGAAATGATTGTTTACCGCCTCTCACCTGCATGTGATTTGGGTGATGTGGAAGAAGGCAAAGTATATGCCGTGCGTGTGCAGGGATTCGCTGATTTTGGTACATTTGTGTATCTTAATGACCGGATTAAGGGTCTGATACATAAATCGAATGTGAAGACCGATCATCAGGAAGGGGATGCAGTATTCGTTCGTGTACGGGAAGTACGCAAAAACGGCAACATCGATCTTGAGGAGATTGTCCCGGCCGGTTACCGGACAGAAACGGTGGCAAAGAAACTCTCAACCATCAGGCTGGGTGACCTTCCGGACAAAGTCGGCAGGCATGTCACCGTTGAAGCAGAAGTTGCACAGATAAAGCAGACCTCAGGACCTACCATATTTACCATCGTTGATGAAACCAGCGCAGAGGATGCGGCAGCCTTCATTGAGGCGGGTGTGCGTGCGTTTCCCGAAGTTGAACTGGAAGATATGATATCAGTCTCGGGTGAGGTAATGCTCAGGAACAACCGCCTTCAGATTGAAGTCTCAAACATTCGTGTTCTCTCCGGTGAAGAACGGGATGGTGTGAAACTGCGTATTGCAGAGGCCCTTGAACTGCGTGCCGAACCGGAAGATATCCCGTTCATGATCGAAAGTGAGGTCTTAGAACGCCTCAAACCGGAGATGCAGAAGGTAGCAAAGATAATCCGGAAGGCTATATTTACTGCCCAGCCGATTGTGCTGCGCCACCATGCTGATGCAGATGGCATTACTGCTGCAGTGGCTGTTGAACGTGCCGTCACCTACCTTGTCCGTGAGAACGGCGGGGACCTTGACTCAGAGGGCCACATGTTCAAGCGGGCTCCGTCAAAAGCACCATTCTATGAGATTGAGGATATCACCCGTGACCTTGACTTTGCTCTGAAAGATTTTGTCCGGTTTGGCCAGAAACTGCCGCTCATTCTCATGATGGACAATGGCTCAACAGAAGAGGATGAAGCGTCATATCGGATGGCGAAGATATACGACATCCGGATTGTCGTTGTTGACCATCACCACCCCGATGAGAGCACAGATGCATATCTCGATGCACATGTGAACCCATACCATGTCGGTGGAGACTTTGGTGTGACGGCAGGTATGCTCGGTGCTGAACTTGCCCGCATGATCTTCCCCGGTGTAGAGAGTGAAATTCGCCACTTCCCGGCAGTTGCGGCCGTTGGTGACCGGAGTGAAGCACCTGAACGCCAGCAGTATCTGGATCTGATCAAAGATGTTTGGTCTGAGGACCACTGCAAGGATGTTGCTCTTGCCCTTGATTATGAACAGTTCTGGCTCCGGTTTAATGACGGACGGGAAATCGTAAAAGACATTCTTGATGTCAATGGAGAACACGACCGCCATGTAAACCTTGTTGCCCTTCTCGTGCAGGAAGCAAATCTTGCAATCAAAGAACAGCTGAGTGCGTCAATGCCGCATGTCGTCGAAAAAGAACTTGGAAACACGGCGAAACTTTTCATGCTGGATGTGGAAATGTACGCCCACCGGTTTACCTTCCCCCCGCCCGGCAAGACCTCCGGCGAGGTGCACGACATCCTCTGCAGGCGCAATGAGGGTGCCCCGGTGGTGACACTGGGTGTCGGGCCTGACTTTGTGGTCATCCGGTCGCGTGGTGTTCTGATGAATATCCCGAAGATGGTACGTGAACTCAGAGAAGAGGTTATTGGCGGCGGAGTGAACGGCGGAGGTCATCTTGTCGTTGGAAGCATAAAATTTGTTGAAGGAATGCGGGAAACGGTAATTAAATGTCTCATTGCAAAGATAGAGGCGTTTCCTGTAGAATAATATTTTTAGGGTTATTTTAGGAAATTACCCTTTGATTTCTGATATGTTTGTATGCCGGATATGGTGCTATGTTTTGGTCAGTCTGCAAAGGTTAAATCAAAAAATATCCGATATTGTGTCTGAATTGAGGAAATAAAGGCATAGCAAATCAAAACATTTATATTATAGTAATCTCTAAATGGGAATTACTTTCGGAGTGAAACAATGAACCGTAAAAACCGTATTTCTGACCAGTATACTGCAACACAGGGTCAAATTCTGTCATATCTGGTGCAGGGTCTCAAAGCGGGAAAACATTATTTTAAGTCCAAGTACATTGCAAAGGACCTGGGTTTGTCACCGAAAGAAGTCGGCACAAATCTGGCAATTCTCTCTGGTATCTGTGACGAACTTGATATCTCCCGCTGGAGTTATTCGAACAGCACCACATGGCGTGTTCTCCCACGATCTGCGTAATTTTTCAGTAATGCTCAGGCCTTGTGCCTGAACCAATCATCCATTTTGTCCTCTGGTTCCATCCACGCCATGGCCACAGTGAACTACCACGCCCTAAAGGGCGTGGCTTCCTGCTTCATTGACAACACTTGCATCGCGGAAACGTGATGTAGAGGCATTATCTCCACGGGCATAAAGGGCTGTTCCATCCCTATACGACAGATATTTATTGCTGCATTATAATCCCGGTTAGCAACGAATCCACAATTAGGACATTCATGAACTCTATCAGATAGCGTCTTTTTAACAATTTGTCCACAATTTGAGCACATCTGTGTTGTATTTCGGGGGTTGACTTTGATGAGTTTCGTACCAGCACTTTCAGCCTTGTACGAGAGATAAGAATAGAATCTTCCCCATGCCACACTATGAATACTTCTGTGCATACCGGTATTGTTGCCCTTCTCTTTCAGTCCCTTAACGTCCAGATTTTCAACACAAATCGTGGCATATGTGTCAACATACTGACGGGATAGTTTGTGCAGGAAATTGTTTCTCTGGTTGAAAACATGTTCATACGCTTTGTCCAACCTGTCTTTTGCCTTCTTCCAGTTGTTTGAGAATCGTTTTTTCCCTGACACACTCTGTTGCAATTTTTTGATCTTTACCAGAGCATGTTCATAGAATCGGGGATTTTCGACCGCCCTACCGTCGCTATCGACACAATATGAATTCAGTCCGACATCAATACCAACAGACCTGCCACATTTCTTTGTGTCAGGAACTTCCTGTTCAGCCAAAATAGTTGCATACCATCTATCACCGGAGCGGGTGATCAGAATACCTTTCACCTTCCCAACATATGGCCGGTGCATCCTGACTCGGACTGCACCAATCTTTGAGAACGTGATAGTGGAATGTTCTCTGTCGATCCTGAATCCCGACTGATTATAATGAAGAGTCCGGTATCGGGATGCGCTCTTGAAACGGAGTTTCCCCACCTTTCGTCCCCTCTGTTTTGTCTGTGACAGGGCGGCAATGTTGCTCCATAGTGTGTAGTTGACCATCTGGAGCACTTTAGAGTATACTTCTTTCAGTGCAGGATTCTCATCTTTCAGTGTCACTATCCGGGCCTGCGTTTCCACCTTCTTCAGAGGAGTGCCACAGGCCCATGCCTCATTGCATTCTTCCAGAAGTTTATTGTAAAGCCACCTACAGGTATCAAGTGCTACGTTCAGTTGCGTCTCTGCAACGGGATTTGGATATGCACGATACTTGTAGGATACTATCATTCATTTCTCCATTTGAGAATCCACATCATGTTTCAAAACGTCAAGACGAACCTGACCCGATGTTGCAAGGAAATATGGGGGAGACCAGAATGCATTTCTTTGCAATCTCTGTTTGGTTGTAGATACTCTTGGCGCAGTTTTTATGTGACAACACATGATATAACTATTGCAACAAAGAAGGGGCTCCGCTATCATCCCCGGCCTAAAGACCGGGGACTTCCCGCTCTGCCCCTTCACCCCACAAGTTAAATAACATGCAACGAACCTCTCCAGGGAGACGGGAATGAACCAGGTTTACATCATTGGGCACAAAAAACCGGACACAGACAGTATCTGCAGCGCACTTGCGTATGCGGCATACCTCAACAGAAAAGAACCAGGAAAATACATTGCGGCACGGTGCGGGCCGATAAATCCGGAGACTGCCTTTGCACTGAAAAAATTCGGATTCAAATCCCCGGAATACATAGAAAGTGTCGTCCCGATTGTCTCGGATATGCCGTTCACCTATACCATGAGTGCACCTGCTGATCTGCCGACAATCGACATAGCAGATCTGATGACCACGCATGATGTGCGTAATTATCCACTCACCGATGGGGAAGGACGGTTTCTGGGCATTCTCAGTGAGTATGGCCTGGCACGCACCTATGTCAACCGCCAGAAAATAGAACAACTCTCGTTCGCTCCGATTACCCTTGAAAATCTCAGCAGAATATTAAACGGCACCATCGTCGTACCCTCTGACGATCTCCTTGAGGGGAAAGTATACACCGCGATTGACGCGCTGCATGTCACCCTCTCACGGCTCACACAAAATGACATTGCAATTGTGGGTGACAACGAACCGGTCCAGCTTGCCCTGATCGGAGCAGGCATCGCTGCCCTCATCGTTGCTGATAGTGCACCGGTGGGAGAACGGGCCACCCGGGATGCCAGAGAACGGGGGGTTGCAGTCCTCTCAACCGCCCTCGATGCCTTCGGTGTCGGAAAGATGATCAACCTCTCCCTTCCCGCACGCAATGTCATGGCAACCGACTGCCCGGTTATAACAAAAGACACCACCGTTGAATATGCCAAACGCCTGGTTTCAGAATCACGCTACCGGACGGCCTGTATTGTGGGTGAAGACAACCAGTATCTCGGCATGCTCTCACGAAACACCTTCCTGCAGGAAGCGGCAAAACAGGTGATTCTCCTTGACCATAATGAATATGCCCAGGCAGTAGACGGCATTGAGTCAGCAGAGATTCTTGAAATAATCGATCACCACCGGATTGGCGCCATCACCACTCTCAGACCAATTCGGTTTTTCAACGATCCGGTTGGCTCAACCTGCACGATAATTACGGGAAAATACATGGAGTCAGGCACAGACCCCGACATACCGACTGCAGGGATTCTCCTCTCCGGCATTCTCTCTGACACTCTTGTCCTGCGCCTCTCCACAACAACTGAACAGGACCATGCGGCGGTCAGATACCTCGCAGCGTTAACCGACACCGACCCGGATGAATACGGGACTGAGCTGATAAGAAAAGCGATGGACTTTGGCGATGCCCCCGTGCGTGACCTTTTAACAGCCGATATGAAGGCGTATGAACTCTTCGGGAAATCCATTGCTATCTCACAGGTGATGGTGGCAACCTATGAATTCCCGGAAACACACACTGAAGAAATAATGAAAGAGGCAAATTCCATCCGCTCAGCACAGAATCTCGACATGTTCCTGGCGCTCTTTACCAGTGTCTTTGAAGACGGAAGTGAGGTCTTTGCGTCGGCACCAGGTGCTGTTCTCGAAACCCTGGAACTGGCAGACAGCCCCGTTACGATGAAAGGAGTGATGTCACGCAAGAATGACTTCATCCCGTATCTCGGAAATCTGCTGAAAAACATTTGAGGGCATTTTTTCAGCTCAAAATAACAATTTTATCCGATAACAGTGGACGGAAACCATCCGGAAGGATGGACTTGATCCAAATATTTTGACTTTTTTTAAATATTTTTTTCCGAAATGATCACATTCAGATTCGGGGATGAATCAGCAGGGAACTACCGAACATAATGAACCAACCGAATAATTCACCTGTTAAAAAATGGTTTGAAAAAGGGAGGATTTGACCTTTCCATCCATATTCAGGAACTCTGTTTTGTCAAAAAATGATTATTCGTCCTTCCGCCGCAGCAGAAGAACAGCAGCGAAAACCAGCCCGGCCAACACCGGCAGGAATCCTGCAGGGACAGGTGTAGAAGGAGGCGTTGCGGCATTCATCTGTGCAACCACATTCACGGTGTCCCCCGGAAGAAGATTAATAGTCGTTGTCCAGTCTTCATAGCCGTTAAGACGCAGCAGAACCTGATACTGCCCCGCCTTCATAGGCAGGGTCGCCGGTGTAATCCCTGTTACCACATTATCGATGTAGACCGTTGCACCCGATGGTGCCGACGAGAATGAGAGAATACCCTCTGCATCCGGGCTTACCGGAGTCGGGGCAGGTGATGGAGTCGCGGTCTCCACCGGAGTTACAGGGACTCCCACCATCGGGAGAGAGTAGAGATACAGTTTGCCGTCAGATGAAGCAACCGCAAGGGCACCACCCATCGGTGAAAGGGATACGCCGTTTATCCCGGCAGAGGCAGACACCTGAGTGACCATCTTTCCCTCTGTGTTATAAATGGATGTGATGCTGTCTCCACGAGCCAGGGCAAAGTATGCTCCCTGCAGGGTGGCAGAGACATCATTCACGGTGGATGACGGCTGCATCTGTGCTGCAATTTTGCCTTCTCGATCAAAGACATAGGTATAGGCATCATTGCCTCCTGCAATGAGGAATGTCCCGTCAGGGGAGAGGTCGAGGCCAAACACCTGTCCGTTGATCTGGTAACTCCAGACCTTCTGTCCCTCAGCGTCCAGAACCCGTATCTGGAAACCCTTGGTGCCGGCGCCGATGAGACTGCCATCCTCTGTCACAGAGACAGAGAGAACAGCCGAGTTCATATTGTGGGCCCAGACCTCTGAACCCAGATTGGTGTAGCGGTATACCCTGGCATCGGCACAGGCCACAGCGATGACAGATCCATCCGCAGAGATGTCGACGTCGTTCACTTTTCCCCTGAACCGTTTGGACCAGAGCAGGGTTCCTTCGTTGTCATAGACCAGAAGGTCCCCGATATCGGTGCCTGCCACAACATATTCGGCACCACGGGAGACAGCCACACCCCAGACCGGAGAATCGGTATCAACCGTCCAGATATGCTCTCCTTCAATCGTAAGGAGCAGCACTTTATTGTTGTAGGTGCCCCCCACCACATACATGACATCGGGGGAGATGTCACAGTCATACATGTTCGTCGGCTGGGAATAGGCCCAGAGTTCCGTTGCAACAGGCGACGCTGCCGCTGCACTTCCGGTCATTGCCGCACATCCGGCGATGGTAATGAGCAGGATCATATATACCGGTGCATGCCTGAAGGAAGACATACACGCATCTAAGAGTTTCATATCATTCACCACTGATACAACAACGTATCACTTAAACAATAATACGATGCGGTGTATCATATACCTGAGGCTTCGTGATACGACTATATAAGAGTGTATGGGGGCGAGGTGCACCCTTATGCAATCCTCAAACGCCCCGATTCCTCTGAAAGGAGGCATTCACCCACCATTTTCAGAATAATTTTGTGCGTGCGGTTTTCGTCACCATCACCGCCGATGTACCTCATAATACTGCCAGATAATCTTTCGAAACGCTGAGAGACAGCCTCTGATGAAAGCAGGGTACATTCAGATTCAGCAGTAAACGGTGTGGAATTGCGGGCAAAAAAAGGGGATGAAATCCAGCAGTCAGACTGAACCATGATAGTGCGATAAAGGTTCAATGGTAATTGAATCCTTCTTCAGACTACGGATTGCCTGGGCAGCAGCGTTGGCCGCCTGGATGGTGGTGATATACGGGATATTGTAGTCAAGGGCCGCCCGCATGATACGGACATGGTCCTGACGGGAATATTTTCCGGCAGGTGCATTGACAATCAGCCGCAGGTCTCCCCGGCGCATCACGTCAATGACATTGGGAGAGCCTTCCTGCACCTTTCGCACGAGACTTGCCGGAATGCCATTGGACTCAAGGAATGCAACTGTTCCATTTGTCCCGAATATCTTCAGGCCCAGTTCATGCATATTCTTTGCTGCGGGAAGAATGCCTTCCTTGTCCTCAGTGCCGACTGAGATGAAGACGTTGCCTTCCAGCGGCAGTTCATTGTCTGCTGAGAGACAGGCCTTGTAGTAGGCACGACCAAAGTCGTAATCAATGCCCATCACTTCACCGGTGGACTTCATCTCCGGGCCGAGGACCGTGTCCACACCGGGGAGTTTGTTGAAGGGTAACAGGACCTCTTTTACGGCAACATGTGACATGACCGGTTCAGAAACATTCATATCTGCGAGTTTCTTCCCGAACATCACCTTTGCTGCAATCTTTGCAAGCGGCATGCCGGTTGCCTTCGAGACAAAGGGAACCGTCCGGCTGGCCCGGGGATTGGCCTCAAGGATATACACAACCTCGTCTTTGACGGCAAACTGGATGTTGATGAGTCCGACCACGCCAATGCCCACGGCAAGGTCTTTGGTATACTTCCGCACCGTCTCAATCACATTCTCCGAGAGAGACTGGGGCGGAATAACACAGGCCGAGTCACCGGAGTGGACTCCGGCTTCCTCGATGTGTTCCATGATACCACCTATCAGGACATCGGTTCCGTCACAGACGGCATCCACATCTATCTCAATTGCATTCTGCAGGAATGAATCAAGGAGGACCGGATGCTGACGGCTGACCCGCACCGCCTCACGGATATAGGTCTGCAGTTCAATCTCGTCATGCACGAGCTCCATCGCACGCCCGCCAAGGACATAGGACGGCCGCACCAGAAGCGGGAATCCAATCCTCTCCGCGATGACAAATGCCTCCTCTTCAGAGTAGGCAGAACCATTCGCCGGCGACGGGATCTTAAGTTCATCCAGAAGTACGCTGAACCGCTCCCGGTCCTCTGCCATGTCCATCGCATCAGGAGAGGTGCCGAAGATTTTGGTCTTCAGGTTTCCGGACGCGACTGCCCGCTCCAGCGGCAGGGCAAGGTTGACAGAATTCTGGCCGCCGAACTGCACCATCACACCGGCATAATTGTCCGACTTCAGGATGTTTGTCACATCCTCAAGGGTCATCGGTTCAAAGAAAAGCCGGTCTGAGGTGTCATAGTCAGTCGAGACAGTCTCGGGATTGTTGTTGACGATATGCACCTCAACCCCTTCCTCACGGAGGGCTTTCACCGCATGCACTGTGCAGTAGTCAAACTCAATGCCCTGCCCGATACGGATGGGACCGGACCCGAGGATGAGGACTTTCTCCTTTTCGTCGGGGACGATTTCGGTCTCATCCTCCCAGGTTGAGTAGAAGTAGGGGGTTGTCGCCGGGAACTCGGCAGCGCAGGTATCGACCATCTTATAGGTGGGCATGCCGCCAACATCCCCCACCATCTCTTCAGATATGCCGGAGAGGGTGGCAATCTCTTCTGAGGTAAAACCTGCCCTTCGTGCTGTTTTGATTGTCTCCGGCGTTGGATTGCCTGCCGCGAGTGTCTCTTCCATCGAAACGATATTCCTTATTTTCTCCAGGAAGAAGGGTGCGATATAGGTCAGTTCTGCCACTTCATCAACGGTAAAACCCGCCCTGAACGCATCAAAAATACACCCGAACCGTTCATCCGTCGGATTTGCAAGGAGCATACGAATTTCTGACTCGGAGGTATGAGGATAGACATCGGTATCAAGGGACCGCATTGCCTTTTTGAAAGCCTCTTCAAGCGTGCGTCCGATGGCCATCACTTCACCGGTGGACTTCATCGCGGTGGTGAGGGTACGGTCAGCATTCGGGAATTTGTCAAACGGCCACCGCGGCATCTTCACAACCACGTAGTCTATTGCCGGCTCAAACGATGCCGGGGTGCATCCGGTGACGGTGTTTGTGATCTCGTCTAAGTTCAGACCAATTGCGATTTTTGCTGCTACCCGGGCAATCGGGTATCCGGTGGCCTTGGATGCCAGTGCTGAAGAACGTGATACCCGCGGGTTTACCTCAATAATGCGGTAATCGCCGTCCTGGTATGCGAGCTGAACATTACAGCCGCCCTGGATGTCAAGTGCCCGGATAATTTTAATGGATGCTGTCCGCAGTTTCTGGAACTCATCGTCCCTGAGGGTCAGGATTGGTGCAACGACCACACTTTCACCCGTGTGGATACCCATCGCATCGACGTTCTCCATTCCACAGATGATGATGCAGGTATCAGCAGCGTCACGCATCACCTCAAACTCTATTTCCTTCCAGCCGATGACGCTCTCTTCAATGAGCACCTGGTGGATACGTGAGCGCTGCAGGCCCAGTTCCACAATCCGCTTCAGGTCATCTGCCGAGTATGCCACACCACTGCCGGCACCACCAAGGGTGTAGGCAGGGCGGATGATGGCAGGAAGACCGACCATCTCCAGTGCCTCATCCAGCTGGCCCATATCGGTGAGAATCATGCTCCGGGGCACCGGTTCGCCGATTTCCTGCATCAGGTCACGGAACTGTTCCCGGTCTTCACCGCGGTAGATGGCTTCCAGGGGAGTACCCAGGATCTGTACACCCTCAAGGGCGCCCATCTCAGCCAGTTCTGCCGTCATATTGAGACCGGTCTGGCCGCCCATCCCGGAGAGAATGCCGTCCGGCTTCTCTTTTTCAATTATTTTTGCAATTATATCTGCCCGGATTGGCTCAATGTAGATGATATCTGCCGTCTCCGGGTCGGTCTGAATCGTTGCAGGGTTGGAGTTGACAAGCACTACCTTCACTCCTTCCTCGCGGAGTGCACGGCATGCCTGTGACCCTGAGAAGTCAAACTCTGCCGCCTGTCCAATCTGAATCGGACCTGAGCCAATCAGCAGCACTTTTTTAATTTCAGGTTTTAAGGGCATCAGAGAATCCTCCGGTACATTAGATCAAAGATCAGTTCCTCAGTATCATAGGGCCCCGCATGGGCCTCCGGATGGAACTGGACCGTGAATATATTCAGGTCTTCAGAACAGAATCCCTCTACACTCCCGTCATTGACATTGGTAAAGAGCATCTCACACCCTTCCGGAAGGGAATCACCGTCCACTGCAAACCCGTGGTTCTGCGTGGTGATGAAAATTCTGCCGTCACGGTAGCGGACCGGCTGATTCGCACCGCGATGCCCGAACTTCATCTTGTAGGTCTTCCCTCCCAGTGCAAGAGCAGTCACCTGGTTGCCCATGCAGATCCCGAAAATTGGCAGCTTACCGATAAAGTACTGAACGGTTTTTATGGGATCCGTTGCACGCATCGGATCGCCGGGGCCGTTTGTGATAAAGAGGGCCTGGGGTTTTATTGCCTCAATGACATCAGGGCGGGTGTTGTAGGGGAAAACATACAGGTCAGCACCACGCCTCTTCAGGCTTGAGAGCATATTGCTTTTCACACCAAGGTCCAGGACTGCGATACGTTTCCCTGTCCCTTTGATGCGGTATGCCTCTTTGCAGGATACCTGTGGTATGAGTTCAATATCTGTAATCGGACGCTGATTTTGCGCACATTCGACTGCATACTCACCATTGTCGTCCCCGACAATCAGTGCCGCACCCAGTGTGCCGTTCACCCGTGTTTCAATGGTCAGTTTCCGTGTATCAACACCGGAAATGCCTAACAGACCATTGTCTGCAAAATAGTCACCCAGGGATGGCATGGCTGCAGGAGATTTACATAGCTCCCGAACCACACACCCGAGGGCATGAACATTACTGCTCTGGAAATTATCGGGGTGCACCCCGTAATTTCCTATGAGGGGATAGGTGAACATCAGAATCTGACCCTTATAACTCGGGTCGGACAGTGCTTCCATATAACCGCCCATTTGAGTGGTAAATACTAATTCACCGGTAGAGGAACCTTCGACACCGAAGCCCTCCCCGACATAATATTTCCCGTTTTCAAGACCCAGAACCGCCTTCATTGAATAACCATACTTATTGAGGGAGATTCCTTATTAAAAACTCGTAAGGGTCCATGGAGACCACGTGAACGATCCTGGCGGGAAGATCTAACAGACCTGATTTGCAAAATGACATACGGATGAACCATACAGAACCCGTTCATTATCGCAGAAAATAAAAAGGCGAAGAAAGATACGCTTACGGCAATGGCAGAGACGAACGAAATTGAGGTCATCGGGTTTTCAGACGGTTCATGCGGACCGTTTCCCTGTGATGATACGCGCACCTGTGGGCTTTTTGCATGTGCCCCCTCAGAAAATCTGGTGACAGCATTTGATGCACTGAAGACTGAACTGGAATCACGCTACCCGGGGATCGCCATGAAACTGACGCTCCTGGATGACGGAGTCCCGGAATATGTGGTGAAAATTGTTGAAGAAGAGCAGCCTCCCCTTCCGATCATTCTCATTAACGGCACCCTTGCACCGGTTGGCCGGATTTCACTGCCTCTTATTATTGAGCAGTTAGAACGCCTCACCCACTGAATCAGAAGTGGGATAAGAGGTCCGTCTTTTTTTACCATACAGAGGGATGCCGCATCTGCATAGATCCCGCATACCAGAATCTGAATTAAGCCACCGGCCGGTATATCCATTCTGTCGAATTGTTTATTACTGAAGAGCCGGAGTATAGTCCATGCTATCGAGGAAGAAATACCGGAGCCCGGATGCAATCTCCCTTGCCAACAGATCGGTCCACAACATCAGCCAGGACATGGAGCGGAAACGTACATTAAACCGCCACCACCCGTATGACCACCTGCACCCTCACCCCCCGCACCATGCATGGGAACGCCCTCCCGTCTCAACTGACCACGATACTCATACCCATGACCATGAGGAGGATCTTGGTCCTCATACCAATCAGCCCGGCCCCATCCGGTTTGCTAAAAAGACCACACAGACCGGTCGTAAAGCACTGATATCAAAAGAGCACAAACCTGTGGTAAAACACTAAATCAGAAATGGGTGAGACCTCATTCTTTGCATGAGGGCTGCCGGATTAAAAAAGGAAAATTATTTTTTCAGGACCGCACCGCGATCTGCCTGGCAGACAGCCGCTCTATACCGGCTGAGAACACCGGTGAGGTTCTTTACCGGCATAATCAGGGATTTTCTGCGTTCATCGAGCACATCCTGAGTGACATCCAGGTCGATTTTGTTTTGGAAGAGATTTATGGTGATACTGTCCCCTTCCTCAACAAGCCCGATCGGGCCGCCTGCTGCTGCTTCAGGTGCGACATGACCGAAGCACGGCCCCCGTGTCCCGCCGGAGAACCGTCCGTCGGTAATGAGGACAACACGGGTAAGGCCGCGGCCCATGATAGCTGAAGTGGGAGAGAGCATCTCAGGCATGCCCGGTGCTCCCGCGGGGCCTTCGTAGCGGATGACGACCATATCATCCTCTACAATGTTACCTGCGAGAATTGCCTCCATTGCCGCATCTTCTGAGTCAAAGACACGGGCGGGGCCGGTGTGCTGCCACATTTCATCGCTGACTCCGGCTGCTTTTATGACCGCACCGTTCGGTGCAAGGGTTCCTCTGACGATCTTCAGGCCACCGAAGGCATGCACCGGGTCAGAAAGCGGGCGGATGATAGCAGCGTCACCTGCGGGGGCTTTTTCCGCTAATTCGGTGACACAGGTGCCCGATACCGTCAGTGCATCTTCAAGGAGGGGGGCAAGTTCGTGCAGGACCGCAGGAATGCCACCTGCATAGTAGAGTGTCTCCATTGAGTGAGGGCCGGAGGGCTGCATGTAGCATATATGCGGGACGGTGTCACTTATTTCGTTGAACTCGTCCAGTGTGAGAGGGACATTCGCTTCCTCTGCCACCGCCATCAGGTGGAGGACGGTGTTGGTCGAACCACCGAGCGCCATGTCCACCCGGATTGCGTTGCGCATGCTCTCTTTTGTGATGATGGAACGGGGGGTGACATCTTCCCGTACGAGGCCGACGACCCGCTCGCCGCTCATCCGGGCAATGGCAAGTTTCTCTGCATGCACGGCAGGGGTTGCGGCACACCGGGGAAGGGACATACCGAGGGCTTCTGTCATGCAGGCCATGGTATTTGCGGTGTAGAGGCCCTGGCAACTGCCGCAGCCGGGCATCGCACACTTTTCAAGGGCGATGAGTTCTTCTTCATCCATGGTGCCTGCTGCCACTTTGCCGACGCCTTCAAAGACATCGATGAGTGAGAGTTCCTTTCCGCCGCATTTGCCGGAGAGCATTGGCCCGCCGGTGACGACAATGGCAGGAATATTGCACCGGGCGGCGGCCATCAGCATGCCGGGGACGATTTTGTCACAGGTGCAGATGCAGACGAGGCCATCAAACCGGTGGGCCTGTATGACGAGTTCGACAGAGTCTGCAATTGTCTCACGGGACGGCAGGGAATACCGCATCCCTTCGTGGCCCATCGCAATGCCGTCACATATGCCGATGGTGTTGAACTCGAAGGGTACACCGCCGCCTGCAGCGACTCCCTCGCGGACCCGTTCTGCCACCTGCCGGAGACCGAGATGGCCCGGCACGATGGTATTCCAGGAGTTCGCTATGCCTATGAACGGTTTCGTCATCTCGTCGTCTGTAATACCGAGAGCCCGCAGAAGAGATCTGTTCGGCGCACGGACATACCCTTGTTTCACTTCATCGCTGCGCATGGATACTCGTACATTGATGAACCTGAAGGAATAAAAATGAGATGTGCAGGACCCATCTGGTTCAAATATCTGGTGCACCTGTTGAATAAACATATCCAGCGCACACATCCGGGAATACAAAAATGAAACACGAAACGGGAATGTACATCGCAGCAGCGGACATTGGCGCCACCCATGTGAGGAGTGCGGTATTTACCGGTGACAGTGGCGGGGAGATGAAATGTATTGTCTGCCGGAAGGAAGCACTCTGCCGGGACGGGCCGGACGCTACATCCGTGACCAAACAGATTATTCGTATGATACGGGCTGTCTGCGATGAAGCGGGACACCAGCCGGACGCGGTCGGCATCAGCACCGCCGGGCCACTTTCAGTAGGGAAGGAGAGTATCCGGTCAAGTCCGAATATGCCCTATCCGGACATTCCTCTCAGGGAACCTCTTGAGGCAGCCTTCTCCTGCCCGGTCACCATTCTCAATGATGCATCCGCCGGTGCATACTACGAATTCCGCAGAGGTGACGGGGAAGGAAAGGGCTGCCGGAATCTGGTGTATCTGACGATATCAACCGGCATCGGCTGTGGGATTATCTCCGGCGGCCGCCTGATGGAAGGAGCAGACGGCAATGCCGGAGAGATTGGCCACATCTGTGTGGATACGGTCTACAATCTGCCCTGCGGATGCGGGGGGACGGCCCACTGGGAAGCATATGCTTCCGGGAGCGGGATGCCGCAGTTCTTCCGGGCGTGGCATGAACGGCATGGTTCTGAACTTCTCACCGGGGAGGCTGTCACCGCAGCATCACTCTGTGCGGCGGCCCGTTCGGGGAACACAGATATCACTGCATTCTTCCGGGACCTCGCGGTGATCAACGGACGCGGGCTCTCGACCATCATCGCCGCATACGCACCGGAGAGGATTGTTGTCGGGGGGCCGGTGGCGATGGAGAATCCGGACATTATTTTTGCACCGGCACTCCGGCATATCGATGCCTATCTCTCTACCCCGGAGATTCTCCTGAGCACTGCTGACGGAATGGCCCCGCTCAAAGGGGCAGCGATTTTTGCGAGGGAGGGGGTGGATGATGGAGAGATTCAAACCATTTTTCAGACTCCGTCTCTAAAGGACCGTGAATGATCGCCCATCACGGACTACTACCAGAGAGAACTTTTTAATCCCCGGTGCCTTACTCCCTACATTCCCGGTGACACATAACTATGAGGGGGAAAAAGAGCCACCATATTAGTTTGATTACAATTTAGTTGACATATTCTCAGCATTCTGAAAATAGACAAACATATTATGTGTTGTAACTGACACCTAACGAGCACAATTATTTCAATCAATGAAATTCGCCAAATTTTTAATTTTAGTCGAAATTCAGCCAGTTTGGATCTGGCTCATTATGAATTTGCGGGAATGTAGGTAAACCGGGAGTTACAAGATTCAAATTCATATTTCTCAGGGATGACCTTCCCAAAGCCATTATATTTGGCCCATAGAAGCGGAGACACAAGTGCTAACAACAAATTCCATCTAACAATAGTTTTAACCAATAGATTACTGAAATAACAATAATGGCAAAAGTCCCTATCGATCATCATCAATATAAGCGTTCTTTTAAAGATCACAAAGAAATCTCAGACTATTGCTTGGAAAACAATGGAAACTTAAGGGCTGCAAAATTATATATGCTATTGTTCTATTCAGTTGAATGTGGATTGAAAACTATATTATATCAAAAACATATGAAGGAAAAAACTTCACCAGATAAGATTCAAACTGAACTGGGGACGCATAAAATTGGAGATCTTATGAAAAAATGTCATATTTCTAATCCAGGTGTGAAACCGGAATCACTCAATTTTTATGTTAAAAACAATCGCCTTGAACTAGAAAAAATTCACGAAGCTTGGCGATATGGAGCCAAGATTGAGAAAAATAATGAGGACGAAATTGTGTCATTTCTCAATAGTGCCTATAAGGAAGTAGAAAGACAGGTGAATCGTACATGATGTATGACGACATTGCTTTGATTACCTGGACTGATGTGGAAGAATTTTTTTATCGAGCGTACATCAAGCGAGAATTACCCGATTTCATTTATAATATAGTTGCATACTGGAATTCTGTCGAAATTTCTGTTAAAGAAGGAACTACTGAGGCTGTACTCAGATGGGTTGCTGAGGCATTTGATCCACGATATGATCACGAAAATCAAGCAATTGTTCTAAAAAGTGCATCAGATATTGAAAGAAAGTTGCCAGTTATCATTGAAGAGACTACTGATGATATTCCAGAATTACCTATTATTCCCAGTTTTCGTAGACCATCATCAATCATAAATCAAAAAAATAAGCCAAAAGCCCTAAAACAATTAAATGAAAATGATCCCTCGATTATTGCCTTTCACTCATTTAAGGGCGGTGTGGGTCGAACTTTATGCGCCGTAACATTGGCAATAGATTTGTCTTCAAAAAATAACAATCGTCCAATACTAATTATTGATGGAGATTTGGAGGCTCCTGGACTAAGCTTTTTGATTGAGAAGGAAAAACCTACCCCGGGCATTTCATATTCTGACTTTCTCACGTTATGTCATGGTGAAAATAATCTTGATTTAGCTATTGAAATTGTTGCTCAGGAGCTGAATAATCAAAAAATAGATAATGTATTTATTTTACCATCTTTTCGAAATAAAGAACAGTTTAGAACACTTGAAATTGATCCCGGACTCTTTACAAAGATTAAGGATGATCCGTACTACCTTACCACAATTATTACAAAATTAGGTAAAAAATTAGGCGTTTCTGCAGTTATTGTTGATCTAAGAGCAGGTCTTTCAGAACTATCTGCAGGTCTTATCCTCGATCCGCGTGTTTATCGAGTGATTGTGACAACCCTCAGCGAACAGTCTCTCGAAGGAACCAAACTACTTCTTCAGGAATTAGAACGAATCTCTGAACTTATTGGACAAAATTGCCGATATCCTTCATTGATAGTAAATAAAATTCCTGAAGAACTTTTAAATTCAGAGATTTATGATAACGCGATCACGAATCTTCTATTGAAAAATAAAAATGGTGAAGATGAAGATGTTATTGAAGATGCGATTCATATTGAATCGATACTAGATTTAGCCCACAATTATGACTTGATTTGTCTTTCGAATGATTGGAGCAGTATATCTAAAAAAATTAGAGACACGGGATTTATCAAAAATATACGTTCACTTTCTTCATTGTTCCCTCTCCCTCAAGATAATAAACCAACGAATGAACAGCCATTAAATGAAAGTTTCAAGAATATTCTAATAAACAATAGAAAAAAATTAGAAGACTTTACAGAAAAAATGATCTACGCCGAGGTTTCTTCTATAACTGATTTTTTAGCAACCAAACCTCTTACCAATCTAGCGGATAATTTTTCAACACGAATTCCAATTGCAGTAATAATTGGATCAAAAGGATCTGGAAAAACATATACTGCCAATCAGATGTTTCAAAGAGATAATTGGGATTTATTCGTCAATGATATTGGAAAGGAATCAAAAGTTAAGGCATTGATGTTGCCAGTCTTAGGTTCAAAAAATAATTCTCAGGATATGCAAACAAAAATAAATGGTACTCGATCGAAAACCAGACAATCATTACTTCATGAGGAAGTGCCTTCACATTATGAACCTAATGAAATAATTCAAACAGAATTAAAAAAAAATGGACTATCAAGTTCTGATTGGAAAAATATTTGGTTGAATCTAATCGCATATTCCCTTGGATTTTCTTATAAGAATGATTCATGGAAAGACTTGATTAATCTATTGAATAAGCAAAATTCTTCTGTTATTGCGATTATTGACGGATTAGAGGATATTTTCCCTGAGTTAAATTCTAATGAAAAACAGAGAATTGCATTACGTGGATTATTACAGGACGTACCGTTATGGTTAGAACAACTCCCCAATCAGCCAATAGGACTTATTGTCTTTGTTAGGGAAGATATGCTAACAAATGCTATACCACAAAACAGAATGCAGTTTACTAATCGCTACAAGCCTTATGAGTTACATTGGAATAAAAAAGAAGCTTTACGTTTGGTAGATTGGATTTGCCAGAAATCAGAAATCACTCGCTCGAAAACTATTCAGTATGATAAATCTCATGAAACAACAGGAGATTTGGTTGAATCACTGTATGAATTATGGGGCAGAAAACTTGGAAAAGATAATTCTAAAGAAGCAAAAACTGCTGAATGGGTACTTGGTGCTTTATCAGATTTTAATGGACTAATTCAGCCTAGAGACTTAGTAAGATTGATTAACATTGCATCAAGAGAATCTGTAAATGATACATACTGGACAGATCGAATTCTCATTCCAAAAGTTATACGGAGCTCATTAAGCCAATGTAGTACTTATAAAATAAGTGAAATATCTGAAGAAAATTTCCAATTAAAGGATATATTTGATAAAATTAAGTCTGTTGAAGGCAATTCCAAATCGATCCCATTCAAACGAGAAGACCTGAATTTAACTACAGAACAAATAAACTTGCTAAAAATTAATGGAATTCTGATTTTAGATAATGAAGATTACTGGATGCCAGAAATCATTCGCCAAGGATTAAATTTTTCAATGAAGAAAGGTGGTAGAGCTCGTGTTCTACGATATTCAAAAAATAAATTAATTTGGAATGATTGAGCCCCAATTAATCATTAGAGATTGATTTAGAGTATTTATCAGCCACGGAACTGCCTTCTCCCCCCCACCCACCTCACTTTAATGGCATTCCATAAAAAAATATTATGACCTAACACTGGTGTGAACTCCTCTATTCTCCAGAATAGGGATTTCGTTTCATCTTTGTTGAATTATTGGTTGCTTTAATCTCTTTTTAGAAACTGATTATGTGCTGCTTCTCTTCTATCTGAGAGTGCCTGCTGTGATATATGCCTCTTTCAATCTTCGGGGAAATCCCTTCATCGGGTCAGGCAACGCATAAATATTCCCCAAACAGCCCCCACCCCAAAAAACACATCCACACAGACGGCCGGAGGGAGCCGTTCTCAGCCGGAGGCAACCAATACATCCTCTCAAAAAAATAGGCAATAGCACCCCCACAATACTCCGTGATAATCAGGCAATAGTTAAAATAACGCACAAAACAGCCGTATTTTGAGACCATTTGGAAATGATTAAAACGGCGTCCGTTTCGCCCGTATTTTTGCAAAAAATGAGGGTTGTCACCCCCAGTTTCGGGCATCGATCGGACAGATCAGGACAGACGGATTCCGCCTTCCCGTCGGCCCAGATCTCCATCAAGGTCAGGATTGTGGATTGTGTCCTGCAAGATGATATCAGCGATTTGTCAGGAGAAAAAAAATGCGGGAGAAAAACGTCACTTCAGTCTTCTCAGAAATTCTTCACGGGTGAGGCCTGCCTGTCGAATGATTGCACGTAATATTCCCCTGCCCGGTTCTTCCCCAGGATAAACAGGTCTCACAACGCTTCTCCCGTCCTGAACTTTTGAGACTAATGTGGCTGCCTTTCTGCCAGACAACCGAAAAACCTGATTCTTCGAGTACTTTTATGACCTTTTCAACCTTAACAGGACTCAATTTCAATTGCCTGTACCCCTACAAACTCCCTCTGCTCATCAGGCTCAGGTGGTTCGTTTGTTTCAAGGTAGAGGGTTATCGCCTCACGAAGGCATTTAATGAGTTCATCATATGATTTTGCCTGTGTGAAACATCCCGGCAGGGAAGGGACAGAAGCATAGCAATAGCCGTCCTCATCTTCTCGGGTAAGGCAATTAAAAATAACAATTAGTTATTAATACTGCCACGAATAATTTTGATATAAATAAAACGGTCTAATTGGAAATTACACCTTCATTATTATTAGAATCCGGCCCGTGAATGTATCCCATCAGCATCTTCAGAAGAAATTCACATGTACTATGCTCATACAACCGAAAAAGAGGACAAATCCGACTGGCAGACCCTTGAGGAACACCTGACAAACGTTGCAAATATTAGCTCAGCATTTGCAACAGATTTCAACGCGTGTGAATTTGCATATGCAGGGGGTTTGCTGCATGACATCGGTAAATACTCCCCGGAATTTCAAAAAAGACTTGAAGGAAATTACGGACGGGTGGATCACTCCACTGCAGGAGCCAGAGAGGCAGAATCTCTGTATCCGTTTCCCCTGAGCAGGTTTCTCGAATATATCGTTGCGGGACACCACGGAGGCATTCCCAATTACGGAACCAATGTGAAAGGACTAAAGAAACGGATTTGTTCTGCTGAGCTGCACGACTACAGTTCATATACTAAAGAAATACCGGCACCTGTTCTGAATAGCAGTCATATCAGATTCTCCTGTGGGAAAAATAATCGGGGATTCACCTGCTCATTTTACATACGGATGCTGTATTCCTGCCTCGTCGATGCCGACTCATTAGACACCGAACATTTTACCCGTCCGGATCAGTCTGCTCTGAGAGGTCAGTACGACACATTCGATGAGCTCTCGAACCGATTCGAAGACCACACAAAAGCATTCGCAAAGATCGGTGAGAGCCTGATCAACCAGTGCCGGAATGATGTGTTGCGCCAGTGTAAGGAGAAAGCACAGCTCCCTCCACAGATGTTTACCCTGACCGTCCCTACCGGCGGGGGGAAAACTCTCTCATCAATGGCATTCTCTCTTGACCATCTGAAGAAGAATGATCTCAAACGCATTTTTTACGTTATCCCTTATACCAGCATCATCGAACAGAATGCTGATGTATTTCGGAACATTTTCGGCAACGGGAATGTGCTGGAACATCACAGCAACTATGACCCGAGACAACGGGAGACAAATGCTACTGATCCGGTAAATGAAAGTCTTACCCTCTCAACAGAGAACTGGGACATCCCAATTGTTGTTACCACAAATGTTCAGTTTTTTGAATCACTATTTTCGAACAGACGATCACGCTGCCGGAAAATTCACAATCTTTCAAAGAGTGTTATCATTCTTGATGAAGCGCAGATGCTGCCCATAGGATATCTAAAACCCTGCCTGGCGGCATTGTCAGAACTGGTCCTGAACTATGGTTCAACGGTTGTCATATGCACTGCGACCCAGCCAAAGATCGGCTCTTTGCTGGATGAACGAACCCAACCTCTTGAAATTATTGATGCACCCGACAAGCTCTATAAAACACTGCGGCGGGTGCACGTAAACAATGCCGGAGAACTGGATGATGAAGAACTTTCGGACAGATTGAGAGAGTTAAAACAGGTATTATGTATTGTAAATACCCGTAAGCATGCAAAATTTCTCTCCGAAAAGGTATCTGATCCGAAAGACCCTGAGAGTTGTTTCCATCTGAGTGCTGCCATGTGCCCTGCCCACCGGAGAAAGACACTTGCAAGGATTCTGGAACTTCTGAAGGAAGGTCTGCCCTGCCGGGTGATTTCTACTCAGTTAATTGAAGCAGGCGTGGACATTGATTTCCCTGTTGTCTACCGTGCGATGACCGGTATTGATTCTGTCGCCCAGGCTGCCGGTCGGTGTAATCGTGAGGGGAGAGCTGAAAGCGGAGAAGTCTATGTATTCAGATCTGCTGAAGAATATGGGAAAGCGACCAGCTGGCAGAAACGGGTTGCAGAGATTGGTGAGATGATCTTTGATGACTTTGAAGACCCGTTAACACTAGATGCGGTAGAGAATTATTTTAACAAGCTCTATCGCTACGAGGGAGTTGGTGGACTGGATAAAAAAGGAATCCTGCCATCCCTTGATGAACGGCTGAATGAACTTGCATTTCCGTTTGAGAAGGTAAATGATGACTTTGCCATCATTGAGAACGGAACGAAAGACGTTGTCATTCCCTGGGATAATAGTGCACGATCCCTGATTGAAAAGATAAGGAAAATTGGCTTTCCCGATAATTTCGGACGAGGGTTGCAGGGGTATACTGTTTCTGTATATCCACAGGAATTCAAAGCACTGGAAAAATCCAGAGCACTCGATTTTGTCGGTGAACGGTTTCATGTTCTGACGAATATGTCCCTGTATTCTGAAAAAACCGGTCTCATGAAATCTTCATCAGTGGAAATGCCGTTTTTAATCACATGAGGAGGTGATTGTCATAGGATATGGAATTAAACTAAAAGTGTGGGGTGATTATGCCTGTTTTACCCGACCGGAGATGAAGGTCGAGCGGGTCAGTTACGATGTCATGACACCCTCGGCAGCCAGAGGCATTCTTGAAGCGATATATTGGAAGCCTGCAATCTGCTGGAAGATTGACAAAATTCATGTGCAAAACAAGATTGAATTTGATAATATCCGGCGCAATGAAGTGACGGGTAAAATTCCAAAGGGTGCAGTGAAGGCTGCAATGAACGGGAAAGAGGCCACGTTATGTCAGGTTCCGAATGAAAACAGAGTGCAGCGGGCATCCCTTGTACTCCGCAATGTCTGCTACTGTATTGAGGCTCATTTTGAAATGACCGCTGATGCAGGGCCTGATGATACGGAGAAGAAGCACTACAACATCGCCCTTCGCAGAATGAAACGGGGCCAGTGTTTCCACCAGCCGTATTTCGGATGCCGTGAATTTCCGGTTAATTTTGAATATCTTGAAGGGGAAACGCCTGAGTCATATTATGCCGGAGAAAACGGCGGTGAGAAGGATCTCGGGTTCATGCTGTATGATATCGATTTCAAAGATGAGATGCAGGCCATTTTCTTCCGGGCAAACATGACCGACGGGACGATTGATGTCAACCGATGCCTCGGTTACGGAGGGGTATCATGATCATTCAGGCATTGTGTGAATATTATGATATTCTGGACAACGATCCAACCACTCCTATATCAAGACCCGGTTACAGTAGTGTCAATGTCTCATTTAATCTGGTGATATCTGAGACCGGTGAAATATCTCATATCATTGACCTGAGAACGGACGACAAAAAACCCCGTCCACAAACGATTAAAGTGCCCCAGCAGAATTCCCGTGCAAACGGCATCAACCCATATTTTTTGTGTGAAAACGCAAAGTATGTCTTTGGTGTTGAAAAGCTCAAACGTGCTGATTTTGAGAAAAAATATCTGAACAAGTCAGATAGTGAGTATGTGGTGCTGGAGGAAGATGACAAAGAAGTCACACTCACTAATTCCCGTACAAAGCAGTATTTTGAGGCATTCAGGAAACTGCACAATGATATCCTCGGCAGCATGGATTCTGTCGGCGTGAAACGACTGCTCTTATTTCTGGACACATGGAATCCGGAAGAATTTCTTCAGAATCCAAAGATCGCCCAGTATAAAGATGACATCCTCGCAGGCGGCAATGTTGTTTTTGATTACCATGATTCTTTTCTGCACGAGAACTCCGGGGTCAAAGCTCTTTGGGAAAAATACAATGCTGATGCAGGTGATGAAAAAATTGTTTTCAGCCCATGTCTGGTGACTGGTGAAACAGAACCAATTGCGCGACTACACCAGAAAATCAAGGGGATTTTTGGGGCACAATCGGCCGGTGCTTCCCTGGTCAGTTTTAACGAGAAAGCATTTGAATCGTACAACAAGGAGCAGAGCTACAATGCGCCGGTCAGTGAAACCTCGATGTACAAGTATACCACGGCCCTCAACTACCTTCTCAGTCAAAAGGCAAACCGGCTGAGAATTGCGGACACAACTACGGTGTTCTGGGCCGGAACCAGTGACAAAACCTGTGAGAATCTGGCACAGTTCCTGATAAATCCTCCATCTCTGAAAAAGGATGCCGGGGATGACTCAAAGGAACCTGAAAGAGTGCGGGATGCTGCAACTCTCCAGCTGATTGAGGATGTCCTCACCAAAGTAAGAGGTGGCCAAAAAGTACGGAAAGAGGACATCGGAACAGACCCGGATGTCAATTTTTACATCCTTGGACTGTCGCCGAACAATGCCCGGATTGCAGTACGGTATTGGTATAAGAATAGTTTTGGGAATTTTGTTGATACGGTCGCCCGGCATCATCAGGATATGGATATTGTGCCGGAGTATTCCGGAGACTATCCCGGCCAGAATATCATCTCTGTGTACCGGTTATTGCACGAAACCGTCCCGAAAAGTTCAGACAAAAGTGACGTTTCACCCATTCTCGGAGGCCTTATTATGAGGGCTATCCTGAATGACAGTCCCTATCCCATCCAGATGTACTCTGCCATCTTAAACCGGGTGAAAGTTGAGAAGACGATGAATACTGTTCGTGCCGGTTTCATCAAGGCATACCTTCTGAGGCAAAGCAGAGCCGGTTTGACAAACATATCTGAGGATCTGATTACTGTGAAATTAAATGAAGAGAGTGAAATTGTTCCGTACCGCCTGGGAAGACTGTTTGCGGTGCTGGAAAAGGTGCAGAATGATACGAACAAGGATATGGGAGCGACCATTAACAGCAAATATTTCAGCAGTGCATCGTCAACGCCGGCGGTTGTGTTCCCTGTTCTGCTCAAACTTGCACAGCACCATATCAATAAATCTGACTGGGGATTTAAGACAAATCAGTCAATTGAAGAGATCTTGTCCGGGGTGAATGCATTCCCTGAATTTATGAATCTGGATGAACAGGGCATGTTTATGCTTGGTTATTACCACCAGCGGAAAGCAAATTACCAGAAAAAAAGTGAAAAATCAGTTGTGGAGGAGTAAATTATGAGTGAATGTATTAAAAACCGATATGAGTTTGTATTGTTGTATGACGTAGAGAACGGAAACCCGAATGGTGACCCGGATATGGGAAATATGCCCCGAATCGATCCCCAGACCGGATGCGGTATTGTAACGGATGTGTGCCTGAAGCGGAAGATACGGGATTATGTTGATCTGGTAAAAGAGGGTGAACCGGGATATGAAATCTATGTGAAATCCGGGGCGGTCCTCAATGATCAGCACGAAAAAGCCTACAAACACCTTGGTATTAAGCCTGACAAAAAGAAGCCGAAAGATGATGAACTGACGAAGTTCATGTGCCAGAATTTCTTTGATATCCGCACGTTTGGCGCTGTGATGACAACAGAGGTTAACTGTGGTCAGGTACGAGGCCCGGTACAGATCAATTTTAGCCGCAGTATGGATCCAATTTACCAGCAGGAAATTACGGTCACCCGGTGTGCCGTGACAAAACCAGCTGATGCAGAGAAGGGCCAGACGATGGGAAAGAAGCAGATCATTCCGTATGGACTCTACCGGGCGGAGGGATACATATCAGCGAACCTGGCAAAGAAGACCACCGGGTTCAGTGAAGATGATCTTGAGCTCTTCTGGGACAGCCTTGTTAATATGTTTGAGCATGACCATTCCGCAGCACGGGGAAAGATGTCTGCCAGAAAACTGATTGTGTTTAAGCATGACAGCGAACTCGGGTGCTGCCAGTCCCATATCCTGTTTGATAAAATCAATGTGGAACGCATATCCGGAGACCGGCCACCGCGTGCATTTACCGATTACACTGTTACTATATCCCCGGATATTCCGGATGGTGTCTCTCTGATTGAAAAATTATGAGAGAAACACGATATGCGGATGACGAACTGCTGTCGTTATCCGGCATACAGCATTTTTGCTTCTGCAAACGGCAGTGGGCACTCATTCATGTCGAACAACAATGGGCGGATAATCTGAGAACAACGGAAGGCCATTTCCTCCACGAACGTGTCGATGACCCGTTTTTTACCGAAAGCAGGGGGGATGTCCGAATCTCAAGGGCGTTCCCTCTTGTTTCACACACCCTGGGTCTGTATGGCATCGCTGATGTGATTGAATATACCCGTTCAAAGGTTGGCGTTTCCATCCCTAATTCTGAGGGTTTGTGGAAGATGGTGCCTGTCGAGTATAAGAGAGGGAAACCGAAGATCGATGAGCGTGATGAGGTGCAGTTGTGTGCACAGGTTATCTGTCTGGAAGAGATGTTCGGTGTTGAAATTCCGACCGCTGATTTATATTACTACGAAATCCGCAGACGGATACACACCGACATGACCGAAGAACTGAGAGATCTGGTGTATGCTCTTGCAGAGGAGATGCACCACCTGTTCCGTGAAGGCATAACCCCTCCGGCTCAAAAGAACCGTAAGTGCAGCCTTTGTTCTCTTTTTGATGTCTGTATGCCGAGACTGACGAAGAAGAATCGATCTGTTGATACCTATATCAAAAACCATGTGAGGGATGCATGTACGGGTAATGATGGGGAGCTTTGAGCATGAGAAAACTTTTGAATACGTTATATGTGACAAATCCTGATTCGTATCTGGCAAAGGACGGGGACAATGTCGTTGTGAGAGTTGACAACACAGAGAGGTTCCGCATCCCGGTGTATAATCTGGAAAGTATTGTCTGTTTTGGATACATGGGAGCAAGTCCCCAATTAATGAAATTATGCTCAGACAATAGCATTGGTCTTTCATTTTTAAGCCCACAGGGCCAGTTTCAGGCACGTGTCAGTGGAAAGGTACGGGGGAATGTTCTTCTCAGACGTACACAGTATCGGATAGCAGACAGTCCTCCTGATTCGCTGGAGATGGCAAAGTCGTTTATTATCGGAAAGACGGTGAATTGCAGAACGGTGCTGGGGAGAGGCATCCGGGATCACGGTGACACGGTAGACGACAGAAAAGTGACCACGGCCGACCGTCTGCTCATTGAACACATGCTGAAGATTGAGGATTGCATGACGGCAGATAGTCTCCGGGGCATCGAGGGCAATTGTGCACGATTTTATTTTTCTGCTCTTGATGAACTTATTCTTAAGCAAAAAGATGATTTTTATCTCAGGGAACGGAACCGGAGACCTCCCCGTGACAATATGAATGCGATGCTCTCGTTTCTGTACACGCTTCTTGCGCATGATGTTGAATCAGCGCTGGAAACGGTCGGGCTGGATCCGTATGTGGGATTTTTCCATACGGACAGACCGGGCAGGGCCAGTCTTGCGCTGGATATGATGGAAGAACTCCGTCCGTTTATGGCTGACCGTCTGGCACTGAATTTAATCAACCTGAACCAGGTGAAGCCGAAGGATTTTGTCAAAAAGGAGAACGGGGGAGTACTCATGACGGATGACGGGAGAAAAGAGATTCTTGGTGCATGGCAAAAAAGAAAGCAGGACGAGATTACTCATCCCTATCTTGGAGAGAAGATATCTGTCGGGCTGGTTCCGTATGTTCAGGCAATGCTTATGGCCCGCCATTTGCGGGGGGATATCGATGGGTATCCGCCCTTTTTTATGAATTGAGGAATTTCTATGATGGTTTTGGTTACGTATGATGTAAGTACAGAGTCTGACGGGGGAAAGAAGCGGCTCAGACAGGTGGCAAAAGTGTGTGTCAATTATGGTCAGAGGGTGCAGAATTCTGTTTTTGAATGCCTGCTTGACCCTGCCCAGTTTGCAAACCTTAAACACTCTTTGTGCGGGATTATTGATGAGGAAAAAGACAGTCTCCGGTTTTATTATCTGGGGAAGAACTGGAAAAACCGGGTCGAGCACTATGGTACCAAGGGCGGTTATGATCCGGAAGGATTATTAATTGCATAACGACTGCGAACCAGAAGCTGCCATATAATCCCCGGGAGCTTCGCAGGAAAATTATTTTATTACTTATAACCTTTTTGATGATTTTTCCGGATGATACGGGGCAGGATTGGTATTTTGGATCCGGACGCGGCCCGCAATTAAATGAGGGCCAATATATAATTTGAAATAATTATTTCCCCGATTAGAATTTTTGTCCAGGGTGTCGATATATGTCGCAGTTTGCAATTGCCAACCCGATCTCTTAAAACCAATGCGTAATTTAATATTCAGAAAAGTATAAAATAAATTTGCGGTCACACCCTTCGCGGGTGTGTGGATTGAAATCCGCGATCACAGTGGCCAAGATAGACAACATTAGAGTCACACCCTTCGCGGGTGTGTGGATTGAAATTTGTCATCGCAGGATTTGCTGCCGCAGTGGGGCCATGTCACACCCTTCGCGGGTGTGTGGATTGAAATCAAAGGCAACCGCAGGATGGGGCATTATTACACAGTCACACCCTTCGCGGGTGTGTGGATTGAAATACGCTTGACCTGATAGCAGATGATCCGTATGCCTATGTCACACCCTTCGCGGGTGTGTGGATTGAAATCCTAACCTACAAGCCGAAGATCCGGGGTGTTGTGTCACACCCTTCGCGGGTGTGTGGATTGAAATACCTGAGTGCATAGCAGCAGGTGGACGCCTGAGGTAGTCACACCCTTCGCGGGTGTGTGGATTGAAATAATAGGCATCCTATACGACCGCCTGAGCGACTGGGTCACACCCTTCGCGGGTGTGTGGATTGAAATCACCTTAGGAT
>JAUVCV010000021.1 GCA_030595665.1 Methanogenium sp. | reverse complement strand
TGCGTTGATTCCGACAAAAAAGGGAAAAATCAGAGTTTTGAAGATCAGACAAACATGCGCACAGGTGGAAGTAGCTTTTGGGTGAAATTCGCATTATTTCCGGAAAAGATGTCTGTATCATCCTTGCACGTCATGGTTTTTCAGAGGTACGACAGCGTTGACATCATATCGTAATACAGCGTTGACATCACACATCGTAATGCAGAAAGGAGGGCTTTTTTCTGCGTCTCAGGCGTTTGGGGATGGACTGAATGGCATTATGGCAGAGTTGAATGAAGTGCTGTCGGCATAACTTTCATTCCGCACGGCTAATTGTTATAAGTAAAACCAGACAAACAATTAGTAAATTATGGCGGAGTCAGGTCTTTCCTTCGAGCAGGAGGAATCAATACGAAATCAATTCATTGCAATTCTTCTGAGCGGAGCGGACAGGCCGATAAAAAATAAAATAAATTTCCAAAAAGAATTGTTCCTCTTCTCAAAATCATTTCCCAAATTTTTTGAATTCTTTGAATTCATCCCCCATTATTACGGGCCATACTCCCGGAATGCCGAGGATAGTATTGAAAATCATGATGATTATTTTGTCAGTGACAGTAAGGGAATTTATCTGACCCCGGAGGGCAGAAATCTTGCAGAAGACTCATTAGATGAATTCTCGCCGGAAAACCGGGAAAAGATAATCATCAGCATGAATATTGTCCGTTCACTCTACGATTCCCTTACGAGTGACGAACTGATGTTTCTGGTGTACAATACCTATGGTTACACGGAAAAATCAGAGAAAATAGACAGTCTCCTTGAAAATAAGGAGTATCTCGCAGGACGGCTCCTGAAAAAAGGAATCATCACGGATAAGCGCTATCGGGAGCTGATTGAGGATTAGAACCAAACTAATCCCTGATTCGTCTTTTTTCATCTGCTTTTTTGATGACCTTGAAGACCTGATGGACGAGCCGGAGCGTTTTGGCGTCTTCTCTCTTGTTGCGAAGGAATTTTGCGTTGAAATCCCCGAACATGTGCAATATGAAGCAGATGTGAACTACCACGCCCTAAAGGGCGTGGCTTCCTGCTTCATTGACAACACTTGCATCATACAGAAATGTGATGTATAGGCACTGTCTCCACAGGCATAAAGGGCTGTTCCATCCCTATACGACAGATATTTACTGCCGCATGTCACAGTGAGGATATAGGGAACGAATCCCATAGCGTTATTCCACACGCACTCTATTATATCACTTTACCCGTCGCACATAATTGATCATCCTTAAGCAGCAATTTTACTTTTTCAGCTGAACTGAACTGAGATAATCTATTTCGTACTCTCCTCTCACTAAAAAAATCCTACAGTTATTTGGATTATACTGATGAAACAAACGCTTACATCATCCTGGCTAAAGACCAGAAGGTATTACGCTTAATTTATAAAACGGGGAAATCCCCTGAAAAACAACGCCCCGGCCGGGACTTGAACCCGGGTCAAAAGCTCCGCAAGCTTCTAGGATATCCACTACCCTACCGAGACCAGTATCGCACTTCCGTCTTGGCGAGGTGCTTACTAAGATAGGGAGTCCTGAGTATAAAGGCTTTCGATTTGTTTCTGTGCATGTGCGAAACAGAGGTGAATGGTATGTTGTTTTTGTGGAATTTGTGTTGGATTTTGTTGGATATTGTGGGATTTTGTGGGATTTGATGCGATTTATGTTGGATTGTGTGCACATTTCTGAAATATTTTGGGATTTTGGCGGTTTGGATTGGATTTGCGCAGGATGGGCTGGATTTTGTTGTGATGAATTGCGGGGGGGCCCGGAATTGTTGGGATCGGAAGAGTTTCCCCTCCTCTTCCCGTTTATTTACATACCACCCTTCACTCTTTCACATCTTCCCTGATATCTCAGCTCAGTGGGACAGGCTCCTCACCATCCCCGTCATCCCCAGGTATTCTCGCCGTCCCTCTCATCCCCACCCATCATCGCCGTCCACGAGATTTGCTTCGGGGACTGATATGGTGATGCCCAGTTCTACATTGTTTCCGGTGATTTCAATCTGGTAGGCACCGGGGTATCGCAGGGTGATGGTGTGCTTTTGGTGCTCCCTGGTAAACTGTGCAAAGTCATTTTCTTCTATCACTTCACCGGTGTCACGGTCGATGATGGTGACGATAAGATCGGCGCGTGGATCAGGATAGTAATCCGTGACGGTGATAAGTTTCTTGGTGCCAAAATCGCTGTATCTCCGATTGGTATTACTGTACATATCCGGTTCAATGTCGAGATCAATTACCATCGCAGGGACTTTCAGGTCATAGTTGAGGGCGATTACGTCATAGAGCAGATACACCTTGTTCGAATATATCCCGGTATAATTCAGTATTTCGGGTTCTGATATCGTTTCGGTTGGCGACGCAGTCACAGCTGGTTCCTGGGTTCTGATGGGTGTGGCCTCTTTCACCCAGTTCGGTGTTGCTGTCGGGGTCGTTGTTGCCCCCCCATCCCCTCCTGAACCGACCTCGAGTCCATCTATCGGCAGTTCTGAACATCCTGCACATGCAAGAACAAGGATGATAGAAAGAACGGCTGCTAAGAGTAGCACCTGTCTGTTCATTGTTAGCGTTATTGTGATAAAAATTATTGAATGTATGGGTGGTTTCTTCCGTGCAGAATTTTGCAATCAGGTATCCCGGGACAGAGACTGATCTGCGATGCATAGTATGGATAGTTACGATATGTAACCCGGTGTGGGATACCAAAAAAGAGGATGTCAATCCCGCAGATATGGACCAGTCACGTCTCAATCACATCTCATACAGGTATGAACCAGTCATCCCAATTTCGTCACTCGTCAAACATACGCACGAATAAGGGATTCGTAGACTTCAGTCGCCCGCTCCAGCTGGCTGACGTTCACCCGCTCGTTCTGTGCGTGCAAAAGATGAATTTCCCCAGGGCCGTACTCGGCCGCACGGAACCCGGCCTCCCGCAGGAACCGGGCATCACTCGCTGCCCACTGGAGAATGGGGCGGGCCGGCTGCCTGTACACATCCTCAATCGCTGCCGAGAGCCGCTGCACCAGTGCCGTATCCGGTGACGTGCAGGTCGGCGCAGCACAACTCTCGATACAGATTTCCGGAGAAAAGGTATCATTTGCCACCATGGAGAGCACCGCTTCAGGTGTGCACCCCCACGGCAGCCGCATATCAAGCGCGACCATGCATTCCTCGGCGACGATATTTGTCCCTTCACCGCCGGTAATTACTCCCGGGTTGCAGGTTATGCGGGTAAGAAGACGGGCCACATCAGCGTCCGGGAATATCTGTGCAATCGCATCCTCGGAATTTCTCACCAGTTCACTCATCATCTCTTCCGGGGCATATTCCTTTTCTGTCACCCTCATAATTCGCTGAATAAATTTGGATGCCTTCACAATCGCGTTAACGCCTGCAAACGGGTAGAGAGACCCGTGCCCCGGCGTCCCCTGGAACGTTGCCCGGAACCGGCAAAGCCCCTTCTGTCCCACTGATGGGTTCAGGTATGGTGTTGGCTCTGCCACAAGACAGTCGCACGGAATAATTGCTTTTTCCTGTAGCAGGTACTGAATTCCGTCCGCCCGGCCGTTCTCCTCGTCACAGACAAAGGCAACCGAGACCGGCAGTTCATCACACCCCTCCGGTTTATCCACCCCCGATGGTCGATCGGGCATATCCCGTGCATCAGATCTGCTCAGGTTATCGGATATACTCCGTTCATCCAGCACCGCCTCCAGTGCCGCAAGAATTGCCGCACACCCGCCTTTCATATCCGTTGAACCACGGCCCCAGACGTAACCGTCCTCAATCACGCCTGAAAAGGGGTCATGCGTCCACCCCTCAGCAGCCCCTGCCTGCACAACATCCAGATGACCACAAAAAAGCAGTTTGCAATCACGCGGACCTGCACAGACATTCCAGTGGCCGTCCGGATTCCGGGAGATGCGGGGGAGATACCCCAGACTTTCAAGAATGCCTGCGATATACTCCACTGCCTCATCCGTTCGTCCCGGCGGGTTTTCCGTATTAATCCGGACAAGGTCTGAACAGACCCGTGCGACATCCATCATCTATGCTCCTCAATACATTACTCTCCCGTACTCCTGTATAAATTTCTCCCCTGTACTCATGGGAATGTACGGGTTTATTTTTCATGGGCCATTTTGAGGATCAACATTTTAGAAAACAGACAATAATCCAGTCCACTACAACCGGAGCGGGGGATGGGCGAGCATCCCTCCGGTTCCTGCTGTATGGAGGGTATGCTGTATGACAAAAGATGATGAAATTCTGGTGGTGGATTCTCTGAGATAATCTCGTTTGTGATTCCGGCGTTTTACGTACCATTTATCATGCATGTAGTTGAGAGTAAAGTAGTATACTTATGTCTCAACAACTATTCGTTGACCGGGAACAGGAGATGGAGTTTCTTATGTCCCGGTACCACACTCCTGTGCCGGAATGCATTATCCTGTATGGAAGGCGGCGCGTGGGGAAGACGACGCTTTCTGCACGATTTCTGGATGATGTGCCCGGGTTTTATTTTCTGGCATCAGAAGAAGGGACCGGGAGTAATATCCGGGATTTTTCCCATTATGCAGGAGTATATCTGAATGATCCTGATTTTGAACGGAGCATATATCCTGACTGGCTGGCGGTGATGAAGGCACTGGTCGGGCACAGAAATTTCACTCCTGCAAACGGTGGGAAAGTGGTCATTATCATCGATGAGTTTCCGTATCTTATTGCACGGGACAGGGCCACCCCGTCTGTCTTTCAGAAGGTCTGGGATCTGGTTCTCTCCCATGAGCAGGTAATGTTCATCATCTCGGGTTCATCTGTGAGCGTCATGGAGAATGATGTGCTTGGCTATGCCAGTCCACTGTATGGCAGAAGGACCGGACAATGGCAGCTGGAACCCATTCCCTATCCGTATCTCCGGGAGTTCCTTCCCTATAGTGAGGAAGATTTGGTAATGACCTGGTGCATTCTCGGGGGTATCCCTGCTTATCTCCGGATGTTTCGGCCGGATCTCTCTCTTTGGGAAAATGTAGAGGAGCAGATTCTCAGAAAAGGTGCGTATCTCTATTCAGAAGCAGAACTCCTGATGCAGTACGAGTTCCGTGAAGCAGGTAATTACATGGCAATTCTCCGTGCCCTGGCTGAAGGGAACACCAATCTCTCCTCCCTGTGCCAGAAGACCGGTCTGGATAAGGGCATGGTTTCAAAGTACCTTGCCATTCTTTCCCGTATGCATATTGTAATGGATGAGGTGCCGGTGACAGCACATGCGGGCTACCGGAGGAGGCATTATCGGCTGACTGACTCGTACCTTACGTTCTGGTTCCGGTTTGTATATCCCCGGAGATCAGAGACCGAGACCGGAAAACATGAAAAAATACTTGCGTCTATCAGGGAGGAAATATCTCCCTATTGTGGGCAGATGTTTGAGCGCATCTCAGAGGATCTCATCTGCAGGGGTATTCTCTTTCCAAATTTCTCCGCCTCACGATTAGGACGGTGGTGGCATGGGGAGGTGGAGATTGACATCGTTGGACTCGATGAGACCTCAGGAGCTGCGCTCTTTTGTGAGTGCAAATGGTCTTCCCTCACCCGCCGTCAGGCCCGGGGTGTTTTGGTTGCGCTGCAGGAGAAAGCGGGGAATGTCAGATGGAAAAATGGTGACCGAACGGAACGGTTTGCTCTGGTGGCAAAGCGTGTCGAGGGAAAGGATGAACTGAGAAAGGAAGGGTATCTGGTCTGTGATCTGGAAGACATTGCTGCATTATCAGAGAGATATCTGGCTGAAAAGAGCCGGATGGGGGAATATCTTTCCTGATTTTTTTTATTTTTAGAGTGGCGTGGGAGTCGATTTGGTTTGTGTATGATGATATGTTCGGATGTAATGGTATCGGTATATCAGGTAGGCAAGGGTGCGCTCTTTCTCTTTCTGTCAGACCATTTTCTCCCTGGAATGTGATATGTCGCAGGAGGGATGGCACGTATTCCCCCTTGCTCCGTCTGTAGTTTAGAACGTGACAAAATACGATGAAGTTCCGGGACAGATATATGGGGGTGAGCCATTTTTTCAATTCAGATATTTTCCGTTCACCGTTTTAGTTCATAGGATATTTGTCCGTAATTCATAATTTCCCGATGCAGGCAGATTAATAGGCATGGGTCTTCAAAGTATCATCTATGGGGTGATTGTAGGTAGATACTATCTGGATCATCGGGCGCCCGGGATATTCGATCATTGCAAAAAAGGGGAGGGAAGGACTGCATAAAGATGATCGAAGCAGATGGGTGGTACCTCGTGGTTACCCGGGGCAGTCACCGGCAGTATAAACATCTGGTAAAGCCGGGGAGAATAACCATCTCCGGACATCCGGCAGATGTTCTGGCTCCGGGAACGTTGAACAGTATCCTGAAGCAGGCTGGACTTAAAGGAAGGGATGAGTGATGAATCGATTTTTAGTAATTGTAGAGAAGACTGACGGAAACTATTCTGCGTACTCCCCGGATCTTCCGGGATGTGTGGCTACCGGAGCAACCCGGGAGGAGACGGAAGAGCGAATGCAAGAAGCTATTGAACTCCATATTGAGGGTCTCAGAGAGGATGGATATCCTGTTCCGTCATCCTGTTCTTCGGCCATCTATGTGGTCCGGTAGAAGATGATATTTCATGATGATCTGGAACGGTAAGCGGCCTTTTTGCTGGATGGCGAAGATGGATGTGGCTTCCCTTCCGGTCATGTATGAAGTATCCATATTTTGAAAATGCCTGAATCAATTGTTGTCCGGATATGATCGGAAGCTTTGCTGTCATACATTCACTGCAACAAAGGTTTCTGTCATCCCGTTTTCGGGCCTTAATGGGATTCCTTCTTCTGCAAGAGACGTTAAATGCAGTTCGATTGCTTCTGCGATGTTTTTCTTTGCCTCTTCTTCTGTTCTCCCCTGAGAGATACATCCCGGAAGGGAAGGGACCGTTGCAGTAAACCATCCATCCTCATCTTTTTTAAGCAATATTTTGAACTGAATCATGGTTTATCCGTTCCTTTGTCCCTAGATTGAATATTACAGTCTTGCGATTTATTGTATATAAATGAATGGAGGGGTATGGACTGGTACTTTTGAAAATATTCCCTCTCCCTGTAGATTCTTCCCCCCGATATTGGATGAGTCACCCGGGATGGGGGAGCATCACTCCGGTTCCTGCTGTATGGAGGGTATGCTGTATGACAAAAGATGGTGAAATTTTGGTGATGGGTTCCCTGAGATCATCTTGTTTGTGATTCCGGTGTTTTACGTATCATGAACAGCAAGGGAGGGGGTGCCCCCCTCCCTGCAGACTCTCCCCCCATGTGTGATGGGTCACCAGAGGGATGGGCAAGCATCCCTCTGGTTCCTTTCCTGTTTTCGTTTTTGGTTTAACAACACAGTTCTGTGAAAAATCGTACAAGAATAATTGGAATGGGAAGAATTGCTATGAAAAGAATTGGTATGGGGATCATACTATGGGAATCATGCTATGGGAATCATTTGCATGTATGCCCACACAATCCCGCGATGAGCTAATCACTCCTTAATAAATTCCTGATATAACTTGCCGAGGGATGCCTCCGCATAGAGACTCCTTATAAATTTCTTGTCAAAGAGTTCGTCAATACATTTTATGAAGTATCCGGCGGGCAGCGGCTTCATTGCCGCAGGATCCATTGCAATCCGGAACGAGCGGTAGGATGCCTGATTATCTGTGTCATAGATATCTCTCCAGAGGGTGGGCAGAGCATCAAACGTTTCACGGTGGTTTGCCTTCAGCCAGTTGATGAAGGCAGGGAACTTTGCATTCTCCTCTTTTCTCTCCTCATCGATGCGCCATTTCATGTACTCCATGCTCATGATATTTCTCATCGACTGGATGTTGTATCCCAGGATACAGAGGGTAAAGTCAAGATGAGCAACAGCATCCTTAAAATAGAACCATAACACCGGTTCAAAGTCATTCGGCAACTCCAGAATCAGTGATTCATTGTACAGTTTCTGAAGAACGGGAATGTATTCGTTCGTTTCAAGCATACATTCAGGTGGTGCCACACGGGAAATAAGTATTTGGAAAAGACCGCCCGGTCAGCATTACTGTGGTTCCTGAGTCAGAATTACTACCTCATGTCAGCAGCAATACCAATCTCATGCCAGCAGTTCTCCCGTCAGCGGTAATACGGTTCGCGAATCGAAACCGCTTCTCTGAATTTATCTTCCAGTTCTTTGCCCCTGAGTCCACGGATATCGACATGGTTATCGTTACGCATCAGACAGGGCTTCAAAAATCCGTCTGAGGTCACCCGCAGGCGGTTGCAGAAGGCGCAGAACTCGGTATTATGCATCGGCCGGACGATCTCAATCTCCGCACCCTCCAGACAGTATTTCTTCCGGTGGTGCATCCGCCGGGTCACTACCGTCTTTGCGGTATGCTGCAGCTCATCCTCAAGCCCGGTTAATTCCATATGGTACGGGCAGTCCCTGAACTCGTCCATCAGCTCAATAAACTGTATGATAATGTGCTCACGTTTGGCGGCAAACTCAACGAAATCATGAATTTCATCGTTATTGATGCCCTCCATCAGGACCACATTCAGTTTCACCGGCGTCAGTTCCGCCGCAATTGCCGCATCAATCCCTTCCAGAACATCTGAAAGACAGTCCGTTCCGGTAATCTCCTTATAGCGGTCATGGTGCAGTGAATCCGCACTGATATTTACCCGGGAGAGCCCGGCGTCCTTCAGGTCCTGTGCCACCGGTGCAAGAATCGTACCGTTTGTGGTCATGGATGACTCCATTCCTTCCGGCACCCGGGAGACAATATCAACAAGATCCGTTCTCATCAGCGGCTCCCCGCCGGTGAACTTGATACTGCGCATCTCAAAGAGCTTTGCAACACGCATAATCTCCCCGATGTCTTCAACCGACATCAGGGATTTGGGTGCTACCTCGCCTTCCGCGTGGCAGTATATGCAGTTCAGATTACATTTCGACGTAAGCGAAATGCGCAGGTTGGTGACCTGTCTCCCGTAGCTATCCTTCAGAATCATGCAATTTCCTTTTGAATCCTATTACTTTTATGGGGGTCAGAATTGTGTCCTCTGGCTTCTTCTCCCTTGAAATCCGTTGTCCCCTGAATTTCTTTCCGACTATGTATACTTCAGTGCTTCCTTTTCGTGCTGCCTCTGATCGGTATACCTTCACCCCATAGAAATTCTCGCGCATTTTTTCGAGAATCAGGTGAAACATGTCCCCATGGAAGGTCTTTATCACAAAATTGCCGCCGGGTTTTAAAAATTCCCGTGCAAAATCACAGGCCTCCTCAGAGAGCCCGACCGAACGGGCCTGATCAAAACTCCTGTTCCCGGAGAGATTCGGTGATGCATCACAGACAATTACATTGGCTTCGCTCACATCCGCTTCATTCATAAGCGACCGCACCTTATCATGCATGAAATCCTGAGTGAAATCCCCTGTCAGTGCGGTAACGCCATCAAGCGATGGCACCGGGTTCAGATCAATTCCAATAACCAGTCCGTCGGTGAGTTCATGGAGCACCTGGAGCCAGCTCCCGGGTGCGCACCCGAGATCAATCACATTGTCATCATCGCGGATGACGTGGAACTTTTTCTGTATGTCAAGTAACTTGTAGGCCGCACGGGATCGGTATCCTTCTACACGCGCCTTTCGGTAATAACTGTCTCTTCCCCACTGTGAACCCATAGTCTAAAATCCTCTGCATGACGTTTTTATCATGCAAAAACCTACATATTAATAAAAATTATGCCGGTATAACTTATAATAGACTTTGTAAGGGGATAATAATGTTAAAAGCAGCCATTGATACAGATACCTTCAGGGAGACAATAGATGTCATTGCAGCACTCGTAACCGAGTGCCGCATGCATATCGGGGAAGACGGACTGAAGACGCGCGCAGTTGACACTGCAAATGTAGCCATGATCTCACTCGACCTCAGCAAGGAGGCATTTTCATCCTTTGCTGCAACAGAGTGTGACCTGGGTATTGATATAGCAAAGATGAAAAGCATCATCGGGATGATGGGAAAAGGAGACGAATTAACCCTTGAACTCCCCGAAGGTGGAAACAAAATGGAGATGGTCTTCTCCGGGTACCAGTATTCAGTCACCCTTCTTGACGTCAATACCATCCGAAAAGACCCCCAGTTGCCGAACATCGAACTGCCGGCAAAAATCCGGATCTCCGGTGCGGCAATAAACGACGGCATCAAGGCAGCCTCTGTCATCTCTGACAAGATTACACTGGGTGTGGACGCAACATCAGGCGTCTTCTACATGGAAGCAGAAGGCGACTCGGATCACATCCGTCTGGAGCGCGGTTCAGATGTTCTCATATCACTTGAACCCTCAGACGTACGGTCACTCTTCTCTCTTGACTACCTCCGTGACATCGGTAAAGTGATGGCCCGTGCAGATGTGGTCGAAGTGCAGATAGGTAACGACCACCCCGTCAGGGTGTCCTTTGACTTTGCAGATGGTCACGGGCATGTTGATTTCCTCCTTGCTCCCCGCATTGAGGCAGATTGATGCGAAGGCTCGAGAAAAGAGACCTTGCAAAATATCCATTTTTAGCGGGAGCAAAGGCATATGTCCAGAGCTCCGGCATATCGATTGATTCCCTGATTCGTAGCCAGTCCGGGAAAGGGGAAGACCTGATAAAACTGGCAGGAGGTCGTGTGAAGGCATCACTGCGCCCGCCTGCATTTGATGAAACCAACACTGAAATCACCCGTCCGGATGATGAAATATATTCCTATGCCATCGCGCGAATGCTTGCCTCCTGCATGGACGACCCGTCGATTTTAGACAAACTCTCCCGGTATGAAGCAGAGCGTTCTGCCTGGTATCTGAAGGCAGAAGATCTGGAGGTAGTTCTCTACGTTGCAAAAGCAGTGGACCTTGACACCACGTCGCCTGACATGAGTGTGAGGCAGTATGTGGACCTTGTCTCGCGCATGCGTGATTCCCGGTGGCGTCTGGTCAACCGCGATGTGAATGACGGGCGCGTATTATGCTCACCGGACGATTACACCGCCATTCTCAGGGAAAAAATTCGTCAGGTCATACGCTTACAACTCCCGCTTTCCGTCCCCGGCCCCATTGCGGTCCGCCTCCGGACGTATGCAGAAGATGTATCCCATGCCTACCAGGAGATGATCCTTGAGCAGTATGGTGAGGTGAGTGAAGACTGCTTCCCGCCCTGCATCCGGGCCATCATTGCCGCGGTCACTGACGGGACCAATATTCCGCATACCGCACGCTTTACCCTGACGGCATTCCTGCATATCATCGGCCTCGATGAGACAGCCATTGTTGAAGTATTCTCCCGCGCGCCTGACTTTGATGTCTCACGCACAATGTACCAGGTAGAGCATATCTCCGGATCCGGCGGAACGGAGTACACGCCCCCCGGGTGTGCCACGCTGAAGACCTATGGTCTCTGTGTCAATCCGGACAAATTCTGCAAAAACACGGCGCATCCGCTGAGCTATTACAAGTATCGGAAAAAAGTTGCAGGCAAAAAGACCTAGGTAGTCTGTTTGCCGATGTAAAAGCCGCCGGCACTCATGCTGGCGATAAAAAGGATAATTGCCGCAATATATGCATATGAAGTCGGAAGCACAGCGGGTAGAATAACAACCGCTGCAATCAGCACAATGAGGCTGGTGATGGCTGTTGCACTGTCAAGGACGACGCGATTCATTGCACTATATTTCCTGTTGTGACGTAAATGTCTATCCATCCCCTTTTTTGGCCCACTACACCCAACATACCTTTCATGCAGACCAGGGAAGAGGTAACACGAGCCCTGCAGAAGGCAGCCACCCTCATTGCAGCAGAGGCAGACCCGCGGTTAATCCCTGCAGGAGGCATCCGGATGGGCTATGCTCTCCCCGGGGCCACCGCGGTAAACGACGTCTGTGCAGTGGACGGGGGAATTGTGCAGCCGTCCTCTTCTGCAGTCACCGCCCGCTTTGGCACAGACGCCGGGGTGGCGCGGGTGCTTCTCACCGTCATCCGGCATGAAGGGTGCCTCCGGTCTGTGGCAGCCCTCCGGTGCACACCGGATATTCTCCACTGCGTAACCGATGACCTTGCGCTGGACGCCTGTGCATACCCGCCTTCCCCGCCCGGTTCCGGCACCATGGACTGGGGGGTGGAGTCATGCTGCAGGGACGGCGTACCTGATGTGATATACCTCAGAAAAACGTCAGGAACAGATCCATTCCTCTGGATTATCGCCGAAACCCCTGCAGATGTGGCACGTACGATTCGTATGCTCCCGGGTTTGTGGTAACCATGAAATAAGTGCATACATCCCCCTGGTCTTTAGCCGGCAGGATGTAATCGTTTGTTTTCATGGGCATAAATTAAGTATTTGTAATACCAATATGATGGAACCTGATTACATGAACCGTGTAATCATTTCACCTTTGGAACGAGGGGAAGGGCCTGTGGACTCGTGAACATAAGTTTGGGGTATGAAGCAGGAAGCTCCTGAGTCTTTAGCTCAGGGGTAGTTCACAGAGGAGTATTCGAATGGGAGTAAAACCATCTTACATTAAATCACTGGCACAGGAAATTATCGTGAAGCACGGCAAGAAGTTCACCGGGGACTTTGATGAAAACAAGCTTGCCGTTTCTGAAGTTGCAATTATAGGTAGCAAGCGCATCAGAAACCGTGTGGCAGGCTATATCACGAGAAAGGTAAATAGAAGGACAGAAATATAATCCTTCTATGTTTGAGGGTGTTTATCCTGCACTTATCACTCCGTTCAACGATACTCCCGATGCGAGCCTTGACCTCTCCGGTCTTCGCGCGAACATTGAGTATCTGATTGAAAACGGAGTACATGGGGTTGTGCCCTGTGGTTCAACCGGTGAGTCAGCAACCCTGACATTTGAAGAGCATGAGATTGTCATTGGAGAGACAATCGATGCTGTAAATGGCAGGGTGCCGGTTATTGCCGGTACTGGTTCGAATAATACCGCAGAAGCTCTGCGTTTTACCAAATCTGCATATGATCAGGGCGCAGATGCGGTTCTTGTTCTCTCTCCGTATTACAACAAGCCGAATCGTTCCGGCTTAATTAAGCATTATACGAAAATTGCAGACGTAGGCGTCCCGGTCATTGTTTACAATGTCCCTTCGCGTACGGGCCAGAACCTTGCACCTGACTTAATCACCGAACTGGCCGCACATCCCGGCATTGTCGGTGTCAAAGAGGCAAGCGGCGACATCACCCAGGTGTCAGAAATAATCGAAGGAACACGTGACGAGGATTTCTCGGTATTCTCCGGCGATGACGCGATGACGCTTCCCCTTCTTGCACTCGGCGGTGCCGGTGTGATTACCGTCACGGCAAACATTGAACCTGCGCGGTTTGTCGCTCTCTATGACCGCTTCCGTGCGGGTGACTATGCCGGTGCACGGGATATGCATTACGAACTCTCTCCTCTGATGCGTGCTCTTTTCATTGACACAAATCCTATTCCTGTCAAGCGGGCGGTCGGCATGCGGGGCATGGCAGCAGGTCCTCTGCGCCTGCCTCTGGACTGCATGACTGAGACTGCAGAAGCAGAATTAAAGGAGGTGCTTTCCCGCTATGACTAAGATAGCCATCTGTGGGGCCCTCGGGCGCATGGGTACCACCATTGCAAACCTCATCAATGAGGCAGATGATCTGACGTTTGTCGGCGGTGTTGACATCAAAGAAGGCACACTTCTTGGGGCGCCGGTGTATCCGTCAACAGAAATAAACAGATTCCTGCAGGAAATAAAGCCCGATGTAGTCATCGATTTCACGATTGCCCATGCGGCAGTCGAAAATATCGTCGCAGGCGCTGCGGCAGGCGTAGCGCTTGTCGTCGGCACCACCGGTTTCTCCCCGGAACAGCGTTCACGCATCGATGCAGCCATAGAGGGCAGCGTCCCTGCGGTCATCTCCAGCAATTTCAGTGTCGGTATGAATATCTTCTGGAGACTCGTCCGGGAGGCCGCGCAGCGTCTGGGGGACTATGACATTGAGGTGACAGAGGCCCACCACCGCTATAAGAAAGATGCGCCGTCCGGGACTGCGCGAACCATCCTGAAGATTATAGGAGAGGAGACCGGCAAGACAGAGTGCATGTTTGGAAGAGAGGGAATGACCGAGCGAAAAGATGAGATAGGCGTGCACGTCATTCGTGGCGGCGACATTGTCGGTGACCATACCGTTCTTTTTGCGGCAAACAACGAGACAATTGAGCTTTCCCATCGTGCCTATGACCGTGCGGTCTTTGCCCATGGTGTCATTCGGGCTGCCCGTTTTGTCACCGGAAAGGCTCCGGGCATCTACACAATGGACGACGTCCTTGGTCTCTGATGCATCCAGATCCAATCGAACTCTTTTTATTGCTTTTCAGATAATGAGGATAGAGAGGATTACCTATGGTAGCAGTAGTAGATAAAGACAAATGTACAGGGTGTGAGACATGTGTTGACATCTGTCCCGCAGCAGCAATTGAAATGAAAGACGGAATCGCGTCCGTTGATGCTGATCTCTGTATTGATTGTGAATCCTGTGTGGATGAGTGCCCGGCTGAAGCCATCCGCATGGAATAAACCAAACCTTTTATATTCACGTCAGCTATAATATGAAATATCTATGATTAATGTAGGTGTGCTTGGAGCTACGGGTGCCGTCGGGCAGAGGTTTGTACAGCTTCTTGCCAACCACCCGTGGTTCAGACTCACAACGCTGACTGCGTCGGATCGCAGTGCGGGAAAGCGGTATCAGGACGTTGTTAACTGGCGTCTTGATGTCCCGTTCCCGGAAGATGTTGGGAGTCTTGTTGTGGAACCGACGAATGTATCGGCAGTGTCAGATCTGGATATTGTATTCTCTGCACTACCCGCAGATATTGCAACCACTCTTGAGACAGATATTGCCGCTGCGGGTGTGGGTGTCTGCAGTAACGCATCTTCTCACCGGATGGACCGTAATGTCCCTCTTGTGGTCCCGGAGGTCAATCCGGACCACCTGGGACTCATTGACGTGCAGCGTGACAAAGGAACGGACGGCTTCATTGTTGCCAATCCAAATTGTTCAACAATTGTGCTCTGTCTCTCCCTTGCACCGCTCATGCCGTTTGGGTTCTCAAACCTCACGGTGGCAACAATGCAGGCAATTTCAGGCGCCGGGTTCCAGGGAATTCCCGCCATGGAAATTTATGACAATGTTGTTCCGTACATTGGTTCGGAAGAAGAGAAGATCGAGAGTGAGCCACTGAAGATCATGGGGTCATTCGATGGGGCAGAAGTTCAGAATGCACCATTCCGGGTATCTTCAAGTTGTCACCGTGTGCCGGTCATTGACGGGCATACGATGGCCGTCTGGGCAGATACCAAAGCGCCGGTGGCAGATGTCATTGAAGCCTACCGGACGTACGCCCCGCCCATCCCGGGGCTTCCTTCCCTTCCGTCTGAATCTGTTCATTATGCCGACGAACCCAACCGGCCGCAACCGCGGCTGGACAGGATGCGTGGCGGGGGGATGACGGTTTCTGTCGGAAGAATGCGTGAGGGCCTTCGGTATGTGGCAATGGGACATAACACCATACGGGGTGCAGCGGGTGCCTCTGTCTTAAATGCAGAGCTTATCGTTTCAAAGAAGTACGTATGAGGTGAACAGCAAATGGATAAGGATAACACAGTATTCGTCGGAAACAAACCAGTGATGAACTATGTGCTGGCAGTCATTACTCAGTTTAATAACGGTGCGGAGGAAGTCTCGATAAAGGCGCGGGGGAAAGCCATATCCCGGGCTGTTGATACTGCGGAAATTTCACTGAACAAGTTTCTTCAGGGTGTCACAAAACAGGGAGTCATTACGTCCACTGAAGTCATCGACACTGAAAGCGGGCAGACGAATGTCTCCAGTATTGAGATTCTTCTCAGGCAGGGATAGGTCCCGTCTTCTTTTTTTCCGTGACCATAAAGGCTATTACTTTCTCTGACAGACAGTAGGTACTATGAAACTGGTGCCGGGGATTCTCTGTTGTTGTATGCTCATTATGTTGATTATACCGGCAGGTGCGGTGGAATCAAATCAGTACAGTTACATCACGGTAGAAGACTGCACCATTCACTTAAATGATGAAAATGCCGTTATTGATCTCAATTATTCCATTGACGAGGGCATTGTGCTCCTGGTTCATCTTCTCGGAAAGTCTGATCTAAAAAAGAAACTGGGTGTTATATCCGGGTATCCGGATGCACGGTACCAGACGATTGATATGGATCACGCAACGATTCTCATCAGCAGTGTCTCTCAGGACTATGGTGAGGGCTCATACTGGTTCCCCGGCCATACGTTTGGGATTGAAATGCCTGGGGTGACTCTTATCTCTCCCCAGGTGAACCGCACCTATAATGCGACACGCTCAGTCGAGGGGATGGGCTACTTCGGCACAAAGAGCAACGAATAACTGTGTGCTGGTGTTTTTTACTATCTGAAATCTCTCCATTTTCTTAAATCTGTGCCCGGAGGTATCCTCTGATATGCGTGCAGTATCTGTTCTCCTCTGTTTCTTTCAGCCATGTGGTGTGCATCTCCTCTGCTTTCAGAAATGAGCCCGATATCTGTGTCGTCCTCTGTGTTTTCTGTATATATAAAAAAAGTGTCGCCGGGTGTGGTTCCTATATTTCCTGCTCTTTGTGGAATGGTATTCTCACGGGGGTGGCTGTGTGTTTACGGCCCCGGGGGTATTTGGTGCATCGCTCATCAATACATGTTTGCAAAGGCGTGGTGTATTCCCCGGAGAAATGCATGGTTTGTGTCACGGAGTGTGGAGCGTGTGCCTCGCAGTGGCCGGGGGGCTGGATATGATTAAGGATCTGTTTCTCACCGGTGTGCAGCATTGGGGCGGGTTACACACAGGGTGTGGCATTGTGTGTCCTGATTCTGCAGACAAGAGGGTGTCCGTATATGTTGGATAAGGCCGGATGCAAAAAAGAGATTAATGCCGGGTGGGGCGTTTCGCGTTTTTTTCTTTGACTTCCGGTGCGTACTTATCCATCTTCTGCAGCATCTTCTGGATATAGACACCGAGAAATGCCAGTATCAGGCCACCGATGGTGGTAAACATCATGATGCGTATCCCGTCCACCCCGTCAATCGGGAAGTTCATTGTGGTGGGGAGGGAGAGAACATAGACCGATGCCCCGTAGGCGATGAGCCCGAGACCCGTTACAAAGAATGGCAGCGTAATGGTACGCGGTAGCATCCGTGGTTCATTCTGTACCACATCAAGTATCTTGCCGAGAAGGGCAATCAGCATGGCGGCGGTGATGTAGACAATAGCACCGTAGACAAAGGTGAGGACATAAAAGAGCACTCCTGCATCAGCGGTATACCACTTGAGATAACTCGAGAGTCCCATGACAATCCCCAGGAGGCCGATGAAAATTGAGGCGATATAACATACAAATGATATCCTGCCGCCAATAAACGATTCCTGCAACCCGTGCAGGGCTAAACTGAAGTATTCATCAATCCCCAGTCCCTTAAACAGGAGATAGATACCCAGCACGCCTACCACAATAAATACGGCAACCTCGGTGCTCCCCAAAAGACTACCGATGGCAAAAATGAGCATCACGAGTCCGATGGGCATCAGGATGGACTTTGCATACTTCGGGTCGTCAAGGATCTTTTTGATGATATAATAGGTGCCCTCAAGGTTTGGCATCTGGTTGACAATCACCCGCTGGACACTGGAGACTGACACCCGGGACTGAATAACGGGGAGAATGAATTCATCCTCCGCACCGTCTGTTACAAGAATGCACTCAGTGACCTCCATTTCCCAGACGACCTTTCTGAGATCCTCTGCAATCTTACGGTCGCCGTCAATGTAATTGTAGTGGTTGCCTGCAATCACCGCGATGCGGACGTCCTCTCCTTTCTCACGGAGTTCATCGTACAGCTTAACTCCCTGAAAAATGGCATTAACATCAGAATCTTCCGGGTCTTTCAGCCCCAGAAGGGTGGCGGCGTCGAGACACTCGTCCCTCCCTGTAACCGGGCTCTGGATCCCAGCCTTAAAGCCGATATCATCATCCCTGTCAACACAGAGAATGAGCGTCCGGTTGCCTGACATATATACTTAGAAGTCTATTCGCTCCTATAAAAGTCTGATGACAGGGGTGCAAAAGAAAAAAAGGATTATATGAGTCGTGCACGCTGCAGAAGCAGAATGTCGTCTGTGGTAATTTTTTCGCCGGCCCGGAACTGCTGGAAGACCTGTTCTGCTTCCTGCCGAACAGCTTTCTGTTCTTTGTTGACCTTTGTTCTCTTACCTTTCTTGCGGATTCCGCCGATCACTTTATCGTAGTCACGGAGTTCCTTCTGGCATGCAATAAACTGGTTGTGCTCAGTATCTGCAGCCTCCTGTGCCTCGACAAACTTCCGGTGACTCTCGTCTGCTGCTTCGCGTGACTTGTCAGCATTCCGGTAGCATTCGACCATCTGGTCGTGGTGCTGCTGAGCGAGTTCAGCCTTCTCGGTTACTGTTGCATGAAGTTCTGATGCAGCCCGGCGGAATTCCCGTGCTTCCTGGAGCTTGGTGTGGATTCCCTTGTTCTGCTCAATCTCCACTTCCTGATCCTTGATCTGTGTCCTGAGCTGTTTGATCTGATCAATGAGTTCTCGCTCCTTGTCAGTGTTCATGACGCGGGTCTGCTGGTCCATCTCGAGCTTCTCAATTCTCTTCTGAACTTCCTTTATTTCACGGGAGTTACTGATGGCGCCATGCTCTTTTTTGTACTCATCAATATCTTCGAAGAGCGCATTTGCTTTCTCATTGAGCTGGTTGCGTTCTAATTTGATTGTCTGCACTGCTTTGTTGTTCTCGTCACGAAGCTCTTTGTGATTCTGTGCTTCGTCAACACATTCGCGCGTCTGCCCGTTAAGCTGGTTTCTTTCACGTGCGAAGGTGCTTGCAGTAGCATTCAGTTCATTTCTGTTGTCTTTGTGCTGTTCAGAATCTGTCAGCATAGTCTTTCTTTTATCAATTAGTTCAGTCAACATGCTCTACCTTACCTTTTGTATTTGGGGCACAACAATTCATCTTCAGCTGATTTGTGGGAAACATATGTACAGGATAATCTCCTGATGATAACCATTTCAAAAGAGTTCTTACGAAATCCGGAGAACCGATTTTGTTCATATGGCTGTTCATGATCTTCAACTCCTGTACCGCCTGTCCTGAAGACAGACATTCCCGGAACCAGTGAAGGATTCACTGTAGTTCTATAATATTGCATGGTTTCCGCATATTAATGTTCCGCAAGCAAATTTAGATTATTGTCGCAAAAAAGACGGAGTGGTTACCCTCTCCGTATGGGGGGAGACACATTTCCCCTTATTGTATCGTGTGGTGATGATTTTTGATGAGGGTATGGGGATGATTTGTCTGGCGAATGATGGGTAATGATAAACCGGATTCGATCAGCGGATGAAATCAATCAGTCCGCCGCTGGTCTGTTCATGGGCTACCTGGCGCCCGGAGTTCCGCGTCAGGCCGCTGACATCTCCGCGTCCGACTGCCCGGGTCATGGGTGCTGAAGCTGAGTTTGATATGTCATAACTCTGGCCAAGAATCTGTGCGCTCTTTACACCGGTCATGATGGCCATGACACGTACTCTGCCCTCGAATTCCTTCTTGACACGTGCTCCCCAGATAACATCTGCATGTGGATCCAGTTCGTAGGTGAGTGAACTTGCAATCTCTTCTGCATCAGCGAGTGTCAGGTCACTGCCACCTGTTATGTGAATGAGACTGCCGGTTGCCCCGCGGTAGTCAATGTCAAGGAGTGGGTGGTTCAGGCACTCATGAACGACATTCTCTGCTTTGTTCTGCTGTTTGCTCTCCCCAACAAGCATGACAGCAACGCCGCCCTTCCCCATGATGGCGCGGACATCGGCGTAATCGATGTTAATGAGGGATGGTTCGGTGATGGTTTCTGATATGCCTTTGACGGTCTCTGCGATGAGCTGGTCCATGACGGAGAATGCCTGTCCGAGGGGCAGGTTTGGCACAAAGGTCATGAGCCGGTTGTTGTCAAGGACAATGACAGAATCAGCTGCATTTGAAAGTGCCTCCAGTCCTTCCTCTGCTCTGAGAAGGCGGGCCTTCTCAACCTGGAAGGGGTAGCTTACCATTGCAACGACAATGGCTCCCTGTTCTTTTGCAATCTGTGCGACGACCGGTGCAACACCAGTGCCGGTTCCGCCTCCCATGCCTGCTGTGACAAAGCAGAGATCCGCATCTGCAAGAAGGCCTTCCAGGGTGGTGCGGGCCATCTCTGCTGCACGCTTGCCGATATCCGGGAATCCGCCGGCGCCGAGGCCCTTGGTGAGTGACTTTCCGATAAGGACGCGCTTGTCGGCCTGAATCATCTCAAGGTGCTGTTTATCTGTATTAACAGCAATGGTCTCTGCACCACTGACTTTCATGTGGAAAAGTCGGTTAATGGTGTTGTTTCCTGCACCACCGCATCCGACAATGACAATACGGGGCTGTCCGATTAAGTCATCATCGCCGATGACTTCACGGGATACCTGCTTTTCCTGTTCGGCATTCTTCAATGCTTCCTTAATAATACTCTGCATCCAAAACCTCCTGGGTCTGATAAATTATCTCGTACATGCGAGGGACAGAATAGGAATGATCTACAATGGTCTGTAACAGGCTCTCAACATCCTGAATTCCGCTCGCGATAACTCCCTCCGGGTAATTATCGTTGTAGCGGTTATACAGCTTGTTTTCCATTGTACCCCCCCTCCTAAACTTCAAACGAGATCTGTTCACTGTCTTTCAGAACGCGGTTCGCTTTATTTTCAATGAGTTCCCGTACCGCATATCTCACCGCTTCAGATACCGTCGGAAACTCCCCTGCTTCAACAAGTTTCTCTAGCATGGCAACCTGTTGGGGGGGTAAACGAATCGTGATGCGTTCCATCATGTGAATCTCCAGTGTCTGACGTATGACAGCTTTATGTCAGTCTATTGTCTGACATAAAGGTGCTTTATGACAGATTTTTTCCAGACAATCTAAACATAGATAATTGCAGTATATATGGTTTGCGGATTGACTGGGGTCTGTCTGCGGTTTCCAACAGATGCCCAAATGTTCAATTATTTGTAAAATAGACGAATGTGTGTGAGATTTCGGCGGATTAAAAAAACAGAACATGGCGGCAGAACTCATCTGGTATCGGGCAGCACTGATGCGGTCATTATAGATTTTAGTGAGAATTTAAATCCTTTTCCGCCGTCCTTTTCATGGAATTCGGGCGGAGTACTAGTATCTTCCTATCCTGACAACCGGTATGCCACCCTGAAGGAACATATTGCGCGGGTTGAGGGGCGCAGGCCGGATGAGATATGTGTTGGAAACGGGTCCGTAGAAATAATCCGTTCTTTCTGTCTTGCCGCCCTGAAACAAGGCGATTCTGTCCTGGTTCCTCCCCATACTTTTGGGGAATATGCTGTTTCTGTTGAGTGTGCAGGAGCAATCCCTGTTGCCCGGCAGGATGGATGTACCGCAGAATTTTTCTGCAATCCCAATAATCCGACCGGGTCTCTTGTACCAAAGAATACGGTTCTGGAAAAGATTCGGGAGCATGAGGATGCAGGGACAGAGCTCTTTATTGATGAGGCTTTTATCGACCTTGCAGACCCGGCTGAAAGTGTCACCGGCGTTCGGTCTGACAATACCTTTGTCCTCCGTTCCCTCACGAAGGCCTTTTCTATTCCCGGCATCCGGTTTGGCTGGGGGGTGGGGTGCCCGGAGCTTGTGGCGGCAATTGAGGCCATCCGCCCTCCCTGGAGTGTGAATGCATATGCAGAGAGCTATGCTCATGCTGCATTTGACAATGTGTACCAGATGGAGGCATCCCGAAACCGCATTGCTGAAGAACGGCTCTTTCTCGCAGGTGAACTAACGATGCGAGGTCTCTCAGTCTGTCCGTCTGTGGTGAACTTCCTTCTTTTCCGTTCTCCTGTCCGTGCATCTGACCTGAAAGAGATGCTCCTTTCCCACGGCATCCTGGTCCGCGACTGTGCCTCATTCGGCCTTCCGGAGTATGTGCGTATTGCGGTACGGACGCACGATGAGAACAGAATCTTTCTGGAGGCACTGGATACATGCTTGCCCTTATAGTTGCAGGCGGCAGGGGCACACGGCTGAACAGAGGAGAAAAACCGCTTCTGCGAATCTGCGACCGCCCCATGATTGCGTATGTCACCGAAGCCTTTTGTGCCGCAGGAGTAGAACCTCTGGCCGTTCTCTCCCCCTCTGTGCCGCAGACGGGGAACTGGTGCCGGGCAAACGGCATCACCACCTTTCGGGCGGAAGGGGCCGGATATGTGGAGGATATCACGGAATGCATAGAGATGCTTGATATTGCAGAACCGGTATTTACCTCGGTGAGTGATATCCCCTGCCTGACGCCGGATATTATAACAACCATCCTTGCTGCCTATCAGGCGGCAGGGACTGATGCATGTTCTGTCTGGGTGCCTGCCGCCCTCTGCCGGGAGGCTGGGGCAGCCCCGGCGTATGTACAGAGGGTAGACGAAACCGATGCGGTGCCGTGTGGAATCAATATCCTGAACGGTGCAAAAAACGGGGAAGAGCAGGAGGAGACAGCCCTCCTCATAGACTCTCCCCGTCTCGCGGTGAATGTCAATACCCCGGCGGATATTGCAGCGGCACACCGAATTTTTCTCTCCCCCTAAAAACAGGCCGGCACCCGGTTTCGCGGGCTCACCCATCAAGCCATATTTATCATGAGGATTACCAATAGATACTGTATGGAATATTCTCGGGAGATAGAACTGAAAGGCCACATCATTGACTCCGGAATTATGACCAAGGTCTTTGACGCCATCATGGAGATGGGGGGCAATTTCGAGATCACTGTCTTTGAAATCGGGAAAAAGAAGCAGGATGAGAGTTATGCACGCATCCTGGTCAGTACAGAAGATGAAACTCTGCTGACAGAAATCCTGAGTGTTCTTCACCGCCTCGGCGCCCGTCCTCCGGTCGTTGAGGACGTAACCCTTGCCAAAGCAGAGGCAGACCGCGTTGTTCCCAAGGGATTCTATTCCACAACGAATCATCCGACTCTGGTGAAATACGGGGACGAGTGGGTGCGTGTGGAGGCAATCGAGATGGACTGTCTGATTGTCGTCTGTCCCGCAGAGAAACGGGCGCTCTGCACACCGATGTCCAAACTGAAGAGAGGCGACTGGGTTGTCATGGGCGATACCGGTGTTCGTGTCGAGCCTCCGCAGCGTCCGCGGAAGGTCAGTACCTTTGAGTTTATGCATGGCACGGTTTCCTCTGAACGACCCAGTGAAACGGTCATCCGGCAGATTGCTGAAGAGATGCGTGAACTAAAAGCCCGGGGCGGAAAGATTGGCATCGTTGGCGGACCTGCAATCATTCATACCCGTGCTGCTCCTGCACTGGCAGAAATAATCAGGGGAGGGTTTGTAGACGTCCTCTTTGCGGGAAACGCCCTTGCCACCCACGATATAGAATACAACCTCTTTGGGACTTCTCTCGGGATGAATCTTGATACCGGCACTCTGGCACGCGGCGGACACAAAAACCACATCTATGCCATCAGCGAGGTGATTCGGGCAGGTTCTATCCGCGATGCGGTGGACCAGGGTGTGATTAAAAAGGGTATCATGTACGAGTGCATCAAAAACGATGTGCCGTTTGTCCTCGCAGGCTCCATCCGCGATGATGGTCCCCTTCCGGATGTAATAACTGACGTGATGGTGGCACAGGATAAGATGCGTGAATATCTGAAGGATATTGACATGGTCATCATGATAGGAACGCTCCTTCATTCCGTTGCCGTCGGCAACTGCCTGCCATCATACGTGAAAACCATCTGTGTGGACATCAATCCGGCGTCTGTCACAAAACTGATGGACCGCGGAACCATGCAGGCCATTGGTGTTGTCAGTGACGCCGGCACATTCCTGCCGATGCTTGCAAAATATCTCCAGGATTAAATAAGATATATTTTTTGGGATTATCCTCACGTTTGAAGGGTTCCCTCCTTTTTTTGGTGAAAACGCTGTTTCCTGTGTTTTATCCACACAAAAACGCACAAAAAACCCCAGAATGGTTTTTTTAGAACACGGTACAAAAAAAATATATTCCGGGGGTGAATCGGAATTGGTGGATTTCCCCCTCCTCTTTATTTTGTCAGCGGCATGCACCAGGGTTCTTCATTTTCCAGTACATGTTTCCATTCGTCCACACACTCGCACCCGGCATCCACACACCGTTTCAGGTGGATCTGGTTTCCTGTTTTGGTATACTCATTTATTGCATCCACAATTTCATAGTCGCATTTGCCACAGTTGTGCGGGCCACGGCGTTTCCCTCCGCCGACCGGGTCGCACTGCACATACTGGTCGGTGGAGAGCAGGGCATCAAGGGCACTCCAGAGATACGGTGGCCGGTATGATCCCTGTTTCCAGTACTGCTCCACTTCTGTGCGTGTCTGAATGGTGCAGAGGTTCATGGAGATGATATCAGAATAAGGAATGACATCACGAATGGACTTTTTCATATCATCCAGGGCCTCACGTTCGGTGAGATACGGCGGTTTCATCATCAGATAGGTCTTGATACCGACATCTGCGTCTCGGGCGATCTTAACTGCATCCTTAAAATCGTCAAACGTGAGACCTTTGTGAATGCATTTGTCCCTGATGTAGTCATTGGTGGTCTCAAGGCCCATTGCAACATAGAGTGCCGCGTCCCCCTCTGTTTCCAGTGCCTCCCGGAAGGAAGTGAGCGCTTCCTCCTCCACATATTCTGTCCGTGTCTCTGCGATGACAATCTTGCCGGCAAAGAGCGCTGCCACGTCATCCCGAAACGCCGGGGGTACTTCCCGCGGGTCAAAAAAGGAGCCGGACGTAAATATTTTCACGATTGCATATGAGTCCCGGGAATGATTTTCTGCCACCCAGCGGAGCTGTCCCCGTAGATCTGCAAGGAGTTCGTCCTGGTTTTTGGTGTTGGAACGTTCAAACCGGTATCCGCACATCAGGCACTGGTTCCAGCTGCATCCACCACTCCTAAATATAACCGTCAGGCAGGGAATCTCTTCGTCCTGATTCCGGTCTATGCTGGTCCAGGATGCGAGAGGTTTTTGTATTGCGTCTGATATCATTAGTGTACAATGATTTGGCATATGAATATGAAAAAGGTGGTATGCCTGTTGGGGCTGTGTCTGCTCTGTTCCGGCGTGGTGTCGGCCTATGGAATACAGTGTTCCTGTCCGAACGAGGTGTACCGTGGTGACATCATCACCATTGAGGGTACAAGCACCCTTCCTCCCGGGTACAGCACCGCGATTGTGCTCTATGAAGTCCAGCCCATGTCACGGGAACTTACATCACAGGACCTCGTGATACAGCAGGGCGGCAACTGGTCCATTCAGCTGCAGACTCTCTCACTGGAGGAGGGAACCTACAAGTTTGAAATTATTGAGGATATCATGGACTATCCTCTCAGTTCGGGATCCGATAAAACAACGATTTTTACGGTGATAGACCGATCCGATGAGATTACTATCACTTCTCCCTCCACCCAGAAATCAACAGACACGCTGGAACTCAATGGCCGTGCCCCTGAAGTTGGTTCCGGCGGTCTGCAGATTGAAGTAACAGACAGCCGTGGCACAGTCATATATGGCCCGACCTATATCCGGACCGATGCAGGCGGTTCCTTCTCTGAGGAGGTGCCGGTATCCGGCCCGGGCCGGTATTATGTCGAATTTTCTGACTTCCGGAATAATGAGGTCCGGTTTATTTCCCGTGTAAGTTTTACGCTGGAAGAGCCGGGTACGCCTGCAGGGTCCACTGCCACACCGTCAGTTACCCCTGCCCCCGGGAAGACTGTTTCAGCATCTGCTGCCGCGACACGGGGTGCACCTGCCTACTTTATTGCTGACACCCTGCCGGGTACAGTGGCAGTCACCACATCCACCGGCACCGACTGGCGCATATACTACACGGACGGGGTGGATGCTCCTGTGCGCGTCGATAATTCCGGCAGCAGTGCGCCGGAAGACTTTACGGTCGCCTCATCCGGAGGTATGCTCTACCTGAAAGGAGAACCTGCGCGTGCTGATGGTGAAGGAACGGTCACAATCACGGTAACCAATGCGGAATCAGTAATCGTTAATCCGGCTGCGGCATCCTATTTTGGTGACACTATTCCGGAATCAGAACCCACTGAGTCGCCATTTCCACTCATAATGCTGATTTTTGCACTGCTTGTCATCGGATGTGCAGAAATACGCAAATAACACTATTTTTTAACCCGGAGCATTGACTACTATATGAGCCGGGATAGTCTAGCCCGGAAAGGCGGTGGCCTTGAAAGCCACTGGTGTTCGCACCTCAGGAGTTCAAATCTCCTTCCCGGCGTTCATTAATTATTTTTCATATCACACACCCAGTGTGTTCAGGAGGAGAACATATGTGTATAGCAATACCGGCTGAAGTCCTTGAAATCAAAGACGGCAACATTGGGGTTGTTGACTACGGCGACCTGAAACAGGAAGTGCGCATTGACCTTGTTGATGTTGAAGTTGGCGAGTATGTCCTTGTTCATGTTGGATTTGCAATCCAGAAACTGAGTAGGGAAGAGGCACTGAAGACGCTCAAAGTTTTTGAAGAAGTGTATGCGGCAATGGAGGAATAATGCACGAGTACACGGTTGCATATGACATCTATGCGACGGCACGCCGTGCTGCCATTGAGAATGTTGCAATCCGTATTAAGAAGATCTCTGCTGATTTTGGCGAGATGAGTATGATCAACCCGGAACAGGTCGAATTTCTGTTTTCTGCCCTCACTGAAGAGGATGAACTGTTTCAGGGTGCGGTTCTTGAATATCGGAATATCCCGGTGAAGACAGTCTGTTCATGTGGCTATAAAGGCGATGAAAAGTATGTCTGTCCAAACTGTGGAAAACTTCCGACAATTGTTGAAGGACGCGAAATATCCGTAACAAATATTGAGATAGAAGTTGATGATGAATGAAAGTCAATTTAATGCATGGCGCCGGTGGCGCAGTCTTTTCTGAACTTCTTGGTGAGACCTTAACCAAGTATACCCACAATAACGCAGGCGGTATCGGGCTGGAAGCACTTGATGATGGTGCGGTAATTCCCCTCGGTGGTATGAACCTGGTTTTTACCACAGATAGTCATGTCGTAAAACCCCTCTTCTTTCCCGGTGGCGACATAGGGAGAATTGCGGTATCCGGCACGGTAAATGATCTTGCAATGATGGGTGCACGACCAATTGCCCTCTCCTGTGCGATGATAATAGAAGAGGGATTTGATATTGACATCCTCAAAAAAATCGTTGCGTCGATGGACGAAGCTCTCGGTGAGTGCGGTGCTGCGATTGTGACAGGCGACACCAAAGTGCTTGAGCGGGGTGCAATTGACGGTATCGCCATCAACACTGCAGGTGTGGGTGTGGCAGAGAAACCGGTGCGTGACTGCAGTCTTGTGCCCGGTGACGTGATCATCGTGAGTGGCACAATCGGCGACCACGGGATGGCAATCATGACCCACCGCGAGGGTTTTGATCTCGGCGAACAAATCCGATCAGACGTTGCCCCCCTCTGGCCGCTGGTAGAGTCAGCGCTTGCCGCAGGCGACATTCACGCAATGAAAGATCCGACCCGCGGTGGTTTCTCCAATGCCATCAATGAGATGGCAGAGAAGTCCGGTGTGCAGGTGCGGATCAAAGAGGAGTTCCTTCCCATCCGGCGCAGTGTGAAAAGTGCCTCTGATCTTCTGGGAATAAACCCCCTTGATGTGGCAAATGAAGGCAAGGTTGTCATGGGTGTCGCACCGGAAGATGCAGACGCCATCCTCGCTGCCATCCGGTCACACCCCCTGGGCAAAGATGCGGCTATTATAGGCGTTGTGAAAGAAGGCACATCGGTTATTCTTGAGACCTCTATTGGTGGAGAACGCTTCATCGAAACTCCCATCGGCGATCCCGTCCCACGGGTCTGCTGATACATTCCTTTTTTTAACCCTCTGCTGAAACGTATATCCCATAGCAGGAGAGATACAATTACCGTCAATACTGAAGAGATAACAGTCTCTGTCGTGCAGGAATGGGATGCAGAAGATATCGTCGCATTATACTGCAGTGCAGGATGGTGGGATGGGAATGCGGATGCCGCAGCCATTATTACTCCGCTTTTCACCGGCAGTTTTGCCGTTGTCGTTGCGTATGACAAAGACAAAAAGGCCGTTGGTATGGGGCGCCTGATATCAGATGGGGCCGCTGATGCCTATATTCAGGATGTTGTTGTTGACCCCCGCTGCCGGGGGCAGGGCATCGGCAAACGCATCGTTCAACTCCTCATTGATACCTGTCGGCAAGCAGGAATCACGTGGATTGCCCTCATAGCAGAACCTGGCTCAAATACCTTTTATACCTCTCTCGGGTTTATGCCAATGGAGAATCATCTGCCAATGAAATACGAAGGAGACGAAGGAGACAATGATAACAGTTGATGATTTTCGCCCGGTCGAAATGAAAGACGGGGCATTTTTTCACGAAATATTTGCAAAATACCCCCAAATTCATAGCGAGAATAATTTTACCACGATGATTGCATGGCAGGCATACTCGGATTATTCCTACGCTTACATAGACAACACGCTATTGATCTCGGCTGTCATCAACGAAAAACGGTTATTTCATGCGCCTATAGGGCCCCGGGACCCGGCCCTTCTGCGTGATCTCCTTCGTCTCTCGGCAGAGACGGGGGGGGACCGGCCGTTCTACATCTTTGACCGCCCTACCCGAGACTGGATTGTCCATGAACTTCCCGGACTCGCTCTGCACACCGACCGGGACTTTTATGATTATATCTACCTGACCGGTGATCTCGCCCACCTCCCCGGCAAGAGGTACCTCGGGATTCGAAAGCATATTCACCGATTTAACCGGAACTGTTCGTATGAGGCAGAGACAATCAGTAATGAAAATGTACCGGAAATAAAAGAATTTCTCGATAAGTGGTGTGAGTGGAAACACTGTGAGGAGAATGAAGTCCTTGCCCATGAGAAGGCGGCAGTTCTCTTCTGCGTAAACCATTTTGCAGAACTGGATATGGAAGGACTGTTGGTCCGTGTAGACGGAAAAATTTCTGCGCTCTCCATCTATGAGGGGATGAATGATGACATGGCACTCATTCACTTTGAGAAAGGGCTTCCTGACTGTGAAGGCAATTACAAGGTGATAAACCAGGAGACTGCCCGGTACCTCGAAGAACACCAGGGGTATGCCTTCATCAACCGTGAATCAGACCTTGGTGTGGCCGGTCTCCGGGAGGCAAAACTCCGGTATTACCCGAACCATTTCGCAGAAGTATGGTATGCAGAAAAAAAAGATATTCTGCGTGCCCTTGGTGAGGAGTGGGATCGTTTGGGAATGAAAGGGGTATAGCGATGACTTCTGATGCTGAATGTGTACTGAAAAATGTTCTTTTGCCGGACGGGAGAGTGACAGATCTCTCCCTTGCGGGCGGCAAAATAATCCATGTCGGAGCCGGCAGGCGTGCCGACCGGACGATTGACTGTTCCGGTCTCCTCTGTCTTCCCGGTGCTGTTGATATGCACGTGCATATGCGGGGCGGGGAAAAACAGGGATACAAGGAGGACTGGGTCTCCGGGTCACAGAGTGCGCTTGCAGGTGGAGTGACGACGGTGGTCGACCAGCCGAATACCATTCCGCCCCTGACCGGCACCGATGCTTTCAGAGGGCGTGTGGCAGAGGCCACGCGGAATGCGTACTGCCGGTTTGGCATTAATGGATATGTCTCCGGCGAATCGGATATCGCAGGTCTTTGGGAGGCAGGTGCCCTTGCCTTTGGAGAGACGTTCGCTGCTGCCTCCAGTTATGGAGGTGCTGTTTCCCCCGATGAATGTGCAAAGGCATTCTCGCTGATTGCAGACCTGGGTGCGCTTGTCACCCTTCACTGTGAGGATGTCATCCCCGGCGATGATACCTCGCTTGCGGCACATGCAGCGCTTCGCACCGCAAAGGGTGAAAGAGTGTGCATGGAGATGCTCACCGCACGGTTCCCTCCGGGTCTGTCCGCTCATTTCTGCCATCTCTCCTCTCCTCTGAGTGCAGAGGCGGCCATGATGGCTCTGCCGGCATCCTTTGAGGTGATGCCTCATCACCTCTTTCTCTCCATTGAAGAACACGGCACAGTTTCGGAGGGCTACTGCAAGGTGAACCCTCCGGTACGCCATGAGATGACCCGAAAGGCGCTCTGGGAAATGTGGGATGCCATCCCGGTCATTGCATCTGACCATGCGCCCCATACCGCGGAGGAGAAGTCGCAGCCGTTTTCTGCGGTGCCCTCCGGCATTCCGGGCGTAGAGACGATGGTGCCGCTTCTTTTGGCACAGGTATACCAGGGCAGAATTGCGCTCTCCTCGCTTCTTGAGAAGGTGGTGTATACACCGGCGCATTTCTTAGGCATCCCTGCATCAACATTATTGCCCGGTGCTCCTGCGGATCTTGCCCTCTATCCGCGGCAGGAGACGGTGGCAATCAGCGCAGAACAGCTCCACTCCCGCGCCGGCTGGACTCCGTATGAAGGAATGCAGGGAGTATTTCCCCGGATAACCTGTGTTGGCGGCCATCTCTCCTACCTGCGTAATGAATTTAGTCAGACGGACGGACTATGGGTGCCGGGCAGAGGATATAAGTGCCCACAGGTAGAATAACTGTTAGCTGACACACTGCACATCAATAGGTCCCCGGGTGATCGATTGGCAAAGTTCTGGATATGATCCATGGGACAACCCAGGTGTGCAACAGGCGGCCTGGCAATGGGTTTAGAACAGGTGATGAACGGCGCATGCCACATATGATCCATGTTTGTTAGTGCCAGGTCACACTTATACCAATTATTAGATTATTATGACATCAGCAGCGTGTGCTATAGAGAGTGGAGATGGTTGTGTCTATTGCGTGCTTGATGTACACGCCGGTTCCAAACGGGAAGTATTCCCTGCGGGAGTAAATGAGTGGCGTTCTGCCATCGGGTGCAGTATTCGTGCACCGCCTGTTGAAGGGAAGGCGAATAAAGCAATTGTTGCGCTTCTCTCGTCTGTTCTTGGTGTTTCAAAGTCGTCTGTTACCATTGTCAGTGGTCAGACATCATCGGTAAAACGGGTCTGTATTTCAGGGTTTGACAAAGATACCCTTGTAAAGACGCTGGACAGCCTTCTTTAGCTACTATACCCGATGGGTTGTATCCGGGGGGGGGTAGTATACCGTGTCCGGTGGGTTCTTTTTTTGGCCTTTTGTGTGAATGTTTTTTCTTTCAGACAGATACATACCGATTAGATCATCTGATGTTCCTTTTTCTTTTTTTAGAGTGTGCGTAAGAATCTGTGCGTACATGCGTATGTCTTCCTGCCTGCCTGCCGCCCCTCTGCTGCAGGTCCCTGTTTGACCGGGAAGATGAAAAGCGGTGTCTGATTTCAATTCATTTAAATAGCGGTGGACAGTAATTAGAAATATGCTCGCGCAGTCGGTATCACAGGAGTACAGGGGCACGGCATTTTCATTATTATTCGGAGGATTATTCAATGCATTCACAGGATACCACAAAGTATCTCATACACATGAAGATAGAAGCAGAGGGGGTGGTGCAGAAGTCTGATGTTGTCGGTGCCATCTTTGGCCAGACGGAAGGACTCCTGGGAGAGGAACTCGATCTTCGTGAGCTTCAGCGCACCGGCAGGATGGGGCGGATAGATGCCCAGATAGCGAGCGTAAAGGGTGAGACGAAAGGTTCTATCCACATGGCTTCATCCCTTGACAAGGCAGAGACTGCTATTCTTGCCGCATCTCTGGAGACCATTGAACGGGTCGGGCCCTGTATTGCGCGGGTAACCGTTGACCGTATCGAAGATATCAGGGTCACCAAACGTCAGCAGATAATCACTCGTGCCAAAGAACTCTTAATTGAATCATTTGATGAAGGGTCTATTGACACAAATGATATCATGGACTCTGTCCGGGAGTCTTCACGGATAGAGAAGATTATCGAACTTGGTGAGGAGAAACTGCCTGCAGGTCCCAATGCACCGGACTCTGATGCCATTATTGTGGTTGAGGGGCGTGCTGATGTCATCAATCTTTTGAAATACGGGATAAAAAATACGGTTGCCGTTGAAGGAACTCATGTTCCGGAGACGGTTGTCAGTCTCTGCAACCGGAAGACGGCAACAGCATTTGTCGATGGTGACAGGGGGGGTGACCTGATTCTCAGTGAACTGGTACAGGTTGCTGAAATTGATTTTGTCGCTATCAGTCCACGGGGCAGATCTGTGGAGGATATGACCCGAAAAGAGATCATCAAACCGCTTAGAAACAAGATCCCGGTTGAATATATCATCAATAAAGAGGGGGAAGTGGACATCCCTGAACTACATCACAGAATGGAGATGGTCGATTCAAGCACGCGCGAACGGGCACGCAGGCATCAGGAAGAGGTGAGAATCCAGAAACAGCCCGGGTCAATAGAGTGGCACATGGCAGAGGTAAAAGAGAAACATACTGCACGGGTTCTCTCGGATAAATGGGAGATTTTGAAAGAGTCTGATGCAGATCTCGTTGATGACCTTCTCACCACCATGCCTCCTGGCGGGCATGGCCTCGTTATTGACCGGATGGTGAACCAGAAGATCGTTGATTATGCGTATTCTGCGGATCTGGAATATATTGCAGCACCGGATTTTTCCGGGATCATTAAAAAGCCTGTGTCCATAAAATTGATAAAATTCTCCTGATCACAGATGATGTATAGTTGAATTGGCTTATATGGCTGGTTCTGCTCTTTTTTGACCCGCTCCAATACTTTAAATGCACCCAACGGAGATACGTTATACGGTAAGATTGGTGGTGGAAACCATCTCATTATACAGATGGTTTCTTTGTGATTTATCTAATACAAGCGGACAGGAGAGTGATGCACAGTGCACAAGGAAGAGTTAATCAGGCTCCACAAGATAATGGCTGAAATAAAGGACAGTTTTGAGGAAGATGATCCTGAAAATGATTTTTCAGAATATTACGCCCTGAAAATTGATCCCAGCCAGGTTCACAAAAGCAAAATGGAGCATAAACATGCAATCTTTATTCTTGGTCTGGAGATTGCAGAAATTATGAAAGACAACGAACATTCAGCTCCGACCCGTATCGCTGCACGCATGCGTGAACTGGCTCAGCGGACGGAAAAAGAGATAGATTATCTATCCTGATCCACGTATTTTTTCATATCCTCTTCTATGAGGTAGTCTGCAAGAAGGGTAGGGATAGGTGCTTCCATGCAGTGCCAGTTTGGCGTGCCGTTGACTTCAAGAACGGTATAACTGTCGCCCTTTTCTAACAGGTCAACACCGCAGTAGTCAATTCCTACTGCCCGGGCGGCAGCTCCTGCGACCTTTTTCATCGCATCCGGTAATTCAGTGAGAGCAGTCCCGGTCCCGCCCTGGTGGATATTATGGGCAAAGGTATCAGAGACACGGACGATGGCACCGACAGCAACTCCGCCAATAACAAAGACCCGATAGTCGCGGTCATTTTTCACGAATTCCTGAAGATAATAGGGACCTTCGGAGAGCTCATCTATGTCGGTAAATGGGAAGATTCCATTTCCGTCATATCCGTAGAGGGGTTTGTAGACCGCTTTTTTATGACGTACGAGAAACCGCTCTGCCTCGGTGCGTGAACCGGTGAATATGGTGTCCGGTGTCGGGACACCTGCTCGTAAGAGACGCGCGGTGGTCTGTGCCTTACTTGCACAGATGGCAATCATGTGAGGGTCATTTACCATTCTGTTTGCAAGCGCAAGAGCGCTGATGACTTCAAACTGGACTCCGTCCTGCCTGATGCCGCAGACCCATATGGTCTCTCCTGAAATATCCGGTGAGAATGGGTCAATTTCGTCCAGATCAAGCAGTGCATACGGGTAATCGCGGTCTTTTAATGCGCGAATGACCATCCCCGTGGAGTTGTCATCCGGGGTGTCAGTTGGCTTTGGAACAATGTAGATCATCTGTGTTACTCCAATGTGCTGGAAAAAAGGGTTATTTTTTTGTTTTGGTTTATGATGCCTGTTTTTTAGCTGAAGCTGACAGTGTCCGGATCAACAATATTGTCCTTTGTGACGATTGGCTGTGCATATTTCTGCCAGATTTTTTCCCTGTACACCGGGCCGCTGTTGTAGGTGCAGAAAGGAATCAGTGTCCCGTCCGGGGTGGCGTAATGGATACAGCAGCGCTGCACACGTGCAGTGTCGTAATTGAAGTTGTCCATGAAATGCATGGTGCCAATAAAAAGTGCATTCCAGTGGAACTTTCGAAGGGCTGCAAAATCATGTTTGACAAGTGTCTGTGCGATAATTTTCCAGAACAGCGTGTTGGTGCTGACTTTGTTGTCTTTGAGAGATACTCTCATGTCATTGATGCCTTCAATGAGAGTCTTGTACTTGTTCAGTGATCCGTCGCCGTGGTTCAGTTTTTGTCCCATCTGTTTGACGGCAGCAAAGAATTCGTCAACATCAATCATCTCATTGATGGGAACGAGACCGTCTTCGGTGACAAATCCATAGGTTGCTGCCCCGCAGTGCTGGTGAGTGGTGAACCGCACCTGTGGTTCCCCTGTGTAGGTCTCTATCAAATCAGAGAATGGCAGCACACAGGGCACGGGGTAGAAGTAATCTTTTTTAATAATCCCGCCGGTCTGTTCCTCGATCCTATCAGCAAGGTCGGGAATGGTCACCCGTTCTTTTGCCACATTCTCTGCTGATGCGGCACCGGTGAATGCAACCGGCTGAAAATTGACCCCCCGGACAACATCGACATTGTCTGCTGCAAACCGGATGATGTCTCCGACTTCATGGTCATTTCTGCCGTTAATAATCGTCGGTACCAGTACAATACCCAGATTTGCTTCCCTGCAGTGTTCAATTACCTTCCTGCTGATCTTGATGAGTGAATTGGTCTGCCGGGTGACGCCGTCAAAATGCAGATAGAGGGTGCTTGTTCCTGCATCTTTTAGATCTTTTGCAAGACCGGGATTCTGTGCGATTTTTATCCCGTTTGTGGCAATCTGAATCTGGCTGAATCCCATCTCCTGTGCTTTTTTCACAATTTGAACGAGATCGTCGCGCATTGTGGGTTCCCCCCCGGAGAACTGCACGGCGGGGGCTGGCACCGGTTTCTGGTCACGCAGAAGCTGCATCATGGCAACGATTTCATCAACGGATGGTTCATAGATGTAGCCACACGCATGAGCATTTGCAAAACAGAAATCACAGGCAAGGTTGCAACGGTTTGTCAGGTCAATATTTCCGAGCAGGGTTCCTGATTTATGATTGCTGCAGAGTCCGCAGTCCAGCGGACACCCGTTTACCTCTTCTTTTTGTGGATTGTCGATACCGGGTCCTATTCCTTCGAACACGTCGAATTTTTTATACATCTCTGCATCGGACCAGTAGAGATCTTTCCTGACCCCATGCTCCGGGCATTCCCGCACGATGTAAATCTTTCCGTCTTCTTCGATTATATCTGCCGGCAGGATTGCCCCACATATCGGGCACAGGCTTGTTGTTTGTTTTAATGTCACCATTGAACATCACACGGAATTATCATGTATCTAAAATTAACGAGTATTCTCTATTATTCACCCTGTCTGTATTAAGGATTGTTTTTCCGACAATTTTTTCTGTTAAACATATCAGTTAAGCAGTAGTAAAACCACCTGGTCCTGCACAGTTGGATGACACACATCACGGAATGATTTACTACGAGATAGAAATTCGATATCTTAATGGTTTCTTTCAGTCCAGTATTCCTGTACTTCCGGGGAGGAATCTGTATCAGTATATATGACATCCTGTTTTCTTTACTCCTCGCTTTCTGGATTATGATTCCTGCCTATCTTCCAAATTCAGCGGCTGCTGTCTTTGGCGGCGGAAGACCAATCGACGGCGGGAGAAACTGGCGCGACGGAAGACGAATGCTGGGTGACGGGAAGACCTGGCGGGGTTTTATTGGCGGGGTTATGTCGGGAATTGTCATAGGGCTGATTCAGATGGCAACAGAGCCGTACCTTGGCCTCTCTCTCCTGACCCCATCGGTTGTGGTCTGCCTTGCAGCCGGTGCACTTCTGGGGGACATGGTGAAGAGTTTTGCCAAACGGCGCCTCAACAAAAACCGCGGAGAAGAATGGCTGATAGCAGATCAGTATGATCTCGTTTTTGGAGCGTTTGCTCTGCTTTTAATCTTTAATTTTTCGTGGGTAATTGCTACCATCACCCCTCTCATACTGGTCTGGATCATCATCCTGACCCCTCTTCTCCATCGCGGAGCAAATATTATTGGCTATCTCATAGGAGTGAAAGACGTACCATGGTAGAGAATGCAGTGAATACAACGGAGAATAATGGAATGAATACAACAGTGAAAGAATCCCTTATAAAATATGGGGCAATACAGTTCGGTGAGTTTACCCTTGCGTCCGGACAAAAGAGCACGTATTATATTAATATTAAAGATGCAGCGACCCAGCCTGCCCTGCTTGCGGCAATCGGGCGCGCTATATCGCCTAAACTGGGGCCATATGACTGTGTCGCCGGTGTTGCGGTCGGTGCGGTGCCCATTGCTGTTGCCGCATCCTTAGCGTCCGGAAAGCCCTATGCCATCATCCGAAAAGGAGAGAAGGAGTATGGCGTGGGCGGCACCATCATCGGTGATGTGAAAGAGAAGCATGTGCTCCTGGTTGAAGATGTGACCACATCCGGGGGAAGTGTCATCTACGGCATCAATGCACTCCGGGATGCCGGTGCGGTGGTGGAGACCGTTGTGACCGTTGTGGACCGCGAACAGGGTGCATCTGCCCGTTTGGCTGATGCCGGAGTCACGTTGATCCCGCTCGTCCGTGTCTCTGACCTTCTTCGTCAATAATAACCTTTTAGCAGTCTGCGACGCAATAATGGATATGAAAATTCTTGTTGTGGGTGGAGGGGGCAGAGAGCATGCAATAGCCGATGCCCTTTCACGCAGCAGCAATGTTGAAATCTATTCTGTGATGGGGAAGGAAAACCCCGGTATCGCCGCACTTTCTGCAGATGTGTGCATCTGTAAAGAAACAGAAACAAGTCGGGTTGCCGATTATGCAGAGGCACACGGGATTCTTTATGCAGTCATTGGCCCTGAGGCACCTCTGCAGGCAGGTCTCGCTGATGAACTGTCTGCCCGTGGCATCTCCTGCATTGGTCCCCGAAAGGGAGCCGCACGGCTTGAGACTGATAAGGAATTCTGCCGGAACCTGATGCGTGACCATGGGATTGAGGGATGCCCGGGATATGCGGCATTCCACAACCCTGAGGATGCGTGCCGGTATATCGATGCACATGATGCAGACCTTGCCATAAAGCCGATTGGACTGACCGGCGGCAAAGGGGTAAAAATCATGGGTGAACATCTCGACCATGCGGGTGCAAAGGACTACATCCGTGAGATTGGAGGAGAGGTGGTACTCGAAGAGTGTCTTATCGGAGAAGAGTTCACCCTGATGGCATTCGTTGACGGCTCACACCTTGTGCCGATGCCTCTTGTCCAGGATCACAAACGGGCATATGAAGGAGATGTTGGTCCAAATACCGGCGGGATGGGGTCATACTCCATGGAAGACCACTCCTTCCCGTTTGTCACCGACGCAGACAGGGCCCGGGCATTTGCAATTATGGAGAAGGTAATTTGTGCACTGAATAGAGAAGGCCTCCCCTATGTCGGGTTCCTCTATGGTCAGTTCATGAATACGGCAGACGGGCCAAAGGTCATAGAGTTCAATGCACGGTTTGGTGATCCCGAGGCGATGAACCTTCTTACGCTTCTGGTATCTGACTTTGCAGTGATTCTTGTCAAAATGGCAGCAGGCACGCTTACACCGGCTGATGTCTCCTTTGCACCGAAGGCATCGGTCTGTAAGTACCTGGTGCCGGAAGGATATCCTGGCGCGCCGCAGAAGGGGCAGCGCCTCATCATTGGTGACTACGGGGATGCGAAACTGTTCTTTGGGAATATCACCCTTGAAGACGGGGTGTATTTTACCCAGAGATCCCGCACGCTCGCCTTTGTCGGTCTCGGTGACACCCTTGCAGAGGCTGAGATGCAGGCACAGAAGGCTGCAGAGTCGGTGACAGGTGCTGTCCGCTACCGCCGTGATATCGGCACCGGGGAAGTCCTTGAGAAGCGGGTGGCTCACATGAGGGAGATCAGATGAAACGTGATCTCCTTTCCATCCGGGATCTCTCCACCGCTGAACTGCATGGGATTGTAGATTCTGCAATTCATCTCAAAGCCCTGCGCAACGCAGGTACAGACCATTCTCTGCCGCGAAAGTGCACACTGGGGATGATCTTTGAGAAAGCGTCCACCCGGACCCGGACTTCCTTTGAAGTGGGGATGTTTGAACTGGGCGGACATGCCCTTTTTATGAATCCGGGTGATATGCAACTGGGTCGTGGGGAAGAGGTGCGTGATACTGCCCGTGTCCTCTCAAGGTATCTCTCCCTCATTATGATCCGCTCCTACCGGCATGAAACAGCAGTTGAACTGGCAAAATATGCAGATATTCCGGTCATAAACGGTCTGTCTGACCGGGAACACCCCTGCCAGATCCTTGCAGATATCATGACGATGAAAGAGGAGTTTGGAACAACGGAAGGTCTCAGGGTGGCATACATCGGTGACAGCAATAATGTCTGCAACTCTCTCCTCCTTGCAGCACCGATGGCAGGGTATGGTGTGGCTGTTGCATCCCCTGACGGATTTCAGCCGGGAGAGGAGATACTAACAGAGGCAGACCGTGCGGGAGCACGGTATGAGATCTGTGCATCCCCCAAAAAGGCAGTGTCAGGTGCAGATGTCATCTATACTGACACATGGACCTCAATGGGGAGTGAGGACGAACATGATGCCCGGCTTCGCGCCTTTGCAGGTTTTTCCGTGGACGAGGCCCTGATGCAAAATGCTGCCGATGGTGCAAAGGTGATGCACTGTCTTCCTGCTCATCGTGGTGAGGAAATTTCTGCTGCGGTGATGGACGGCCCCGCCTCAATTGTATGGGATCAGGCTGAAAATCGTTTACATGCCCAGAAAGCACTCTTAATGATGCTTCTGGGGTAAATGATTTTTCTCTGTGTCCTTTTTTGCTACTAATTCAGTAGCTTCGTAAAATCAATAATGGGCACATCGCCGCTTTTTTTTGCATCTTCAATAATCAGGATCATATTTTCCAGTATTTCATCGTCTCCCTTTGGTGATGTTCCCTGCAGAATGCTTTCCAGTGCTTTACACTGGTATATCTTGTGCTGAAGTCTGATGTCGCGATGACCGACTACTGCTACAAATGCATTGCACTTGGAGTCAAGGGTGATTGAAATGATGCTGTCAACATTGACATAATTATTTTCGATGGACTTTATCCAGACCATTATAAGTAGAGTATTCGGGATTCTGAATAATAGGGTTTTGGAATTGGGTTGTTCAAATATGTATTTTTTTGGTCTTTATAAATCGAGCGTAAAACCCCTTGGTCTTTAGCCAAGGGGATGTAAGCGATCATCCCTGTTCTTGTATATATTTTGTAATGGTGGCTTCACTCACATTTCCAATGGTACAACAAAAATAACCATCGCTCCATAATGTATTTTCTCTCCAATAATATGATTTTAAAATCATCCCATGTTGTTTCCACATATTAATTGTGGATTCTTGTTTTAATCGTCTGATAATTGATAATATGCTGATTTTTGGGCAACTTTCTACAAGTAAATTGATGTGATCTTTGTCACATTCCATTTCAATAATGTCAAAATCAGATTTGGTTGCTATAACTGTTAAAATATGTTTTAGATCATTTTCAAACCCAATTAATACTTTTTGTCGGTATTTGCATACAAAAATGACATGATACATAAGGAGAAATTTTCCATGATTATGGCATTTGTATTCCACACCAACACAAAGTATGTGCATTGCCAGAACATGTATGTATGTGCATGCTGAAAGCCTACAAATACCGAATGTATCCCAACAAGGAACAGAAATCCTTGTTTGCGCAGCATTTCGGGGCATGTAGGTTTGTTTTCAACTGGGCTTTGAATAATAAGATTTGTGCATATGAAGAAGAACAGCC
>JAUVCV010000042.1 GCA_030595665.1 Methanogenium sp. | reverse complement strand
CCTGCCACATTTCTTTGTTTCAGAAACTTCCTGCTCAGCCTGAATAATTACATACCACCTATCACCGGAGCGGGTGATCAGAATGCCTTTCACCCTCCCAACACATGGTCGATGCATCCTGACCCGGACGGCACCGATCTTCGAGAACGCAATAGTGCTATGTTCTCTGTCGATCCTGAATCCTGATTGATTGAAATTAAGAGTCCGATATCGGAACGCACTCTTGAAACGGAGTTTTCCGATCTTCCTTCCTCTCTTCTTTGTCTGTGACAGGGCAGCAATGTTGCTCCATAGTGTGTAGTTTACCATCTGGAGCACTTTAGAATAGACATCTTTCAGTGCAGGATTCTCATCCTTTAGAGAGACGATTCGTGCCTGTGTTTCCTGCTTCTTCAGAGGTTTGCCGTTGGCACGTGCAGTATTACATTCTTCCAGGAGACGATTATAGAGCCACCTACACGTATCAAGTGTCACATTCAGTCGTGTCTCTGCGATCGGACTGGGGTATGCTCGATACTTGTAGGAAACGATCATTCATTTCTCCATTTGAGAATCCACATAATGGTTTAGAACATCAAAACTGACCTGAGGTTGCAAGGAAATATGGGGGGTGATCAGTATGCATTTCCCCACAACAGCGTTTTGGTTGCAGGATACTTCTAATACAGTTTTTGAGTGATGATACACAATATAATTATCGCAGCGAAGAAGGGGCTCCGCTTTCATCCCCGGCCTGAAGACCGGGGACTTCCCGCTCTGCCCCTTCACCCCGCAAGTTAAATGCATTCATTGAACATACTTCACTATGATACGGAAGACGTTAGCAATTATTCTTTCAGCCGTATTCCTTGTTTCAATGGCAGCTGCCATGACAGGAACCGTCGGCGGAGATATGGGATATTACAAGGTTGATGCAGGCATCTCCGGTGCAGCTGTCACCTTTGGTAATGATTACAAGGGAGTAACAGGCGTTGACGGCACCCTGAAAGTCGAGGTCTATACAACAGGCACCCCCTACACCACCTACAAAGTGGAGAAGCAGGGATACGACACCTACACAGGCAAAATAACCGATTACCCGGCAAAAGACCAGATTGTAGATCTCTCTGCTACCCTCGAACCACAGATGATCGGTGGCGACATGGGATATTATGATATTAGTACCAATGTCCCCGATGCAAAGGTATTCTTTGACGATGACTTCAAGATCACTACCTCGTGGGACGGAAGTGCAATGGTTGGAGTCTATACAACAGGCACCCCATACACCACCTACAAAGTAGAAAAGGCAGGATATGAGACCTACACAGCCAAGATCACCGATTACCCGGCAGCAGGCGAAATCGTCCAGATCTCCGCACACCTTGAGCAGCAAATGATCGGCGGTGACAAGGGCTACTACAAGATCACAACAAATGGTGTAGCAGGAGCAGACATCTACTTTGACAACGACCACAAGGGCATAACCGGCGAGGACGGCACCGCAACGATCGAAGTCTATACGACAGGCACCCCGTACACCACCTACAAAGTAGAAAAGGCAGGATACACGACCTACACAGCCAAGATCACCGAGTACCCGGCTGCAGGCGAAATTGTCCAGATCTCCGCTAACATTGTGATGGTCCCGGTGACAGAAATGCCGACCGAACCAACACAGAGCCCATTCCCTGTTGCAGGAATCTTCGGACTGGCAGCACTTGGTGCATTTGCTCTCTCACGGAAAGAATAATCTTTTTTTCCCATTTTGCCAACAGATTCATCTCTCATTTCCAGAGAAAGAGCACCAAAACCGAAAACGGATCAAACCATCATACTTTGAATGGAATAGTGTACCGTTTTACAAGACAGTTCATACCGTCGCACCGGCGAAAATGGAGTATATAGCCCTTCCACCTACCATCGAACAGACCAAAGGTGCCGGCAAAGAATCACTCAAATTCAGTCCTTAGAATACCGGACTGTCTTATGATTGACTGGAGTGTACCGCTACGAATTTCATTATGGTTTGGAACAGGAACAGTAATTGTTGTACCAGGTATTTTCTTCTGCATTATTATATGACTCCCTTTCTGCCTTACTTCAGAGAAACCATGGTTTGAGAGAATTGTGCAGACTTCCTTTCCTGATAATACCCGAAGTTTAGCCAAAAGCCACATCCATCCGTGTGATATAAATCTCTCCGTGGAAACGTGACCGAATCTCCTGTGGGGATGCGGTTTCAAAAAAGAGCTGTAAAGCCTCCTGAAGGTTTTTACGAGCTTCTTCTACGGTATTGCCCTGGCTTGCAATATCGTATTCCGGGCAGAATGAAACATATCCATCGTCTTCCTTCTCAATAATACCCGTCAACTGTTTTTGCATACGTTTTATCTCCCTTTTTCGGTAATAATATCTTCCACTATTAACACAGGAAACTCCTTAAGAAACGGGATGAATTTTTCTAAGCCTGTCCAACAAGAATCACCTGTGTGGGACCGGATACAGAGACGATGACTCCAAACTCTCCCCCGGGGCAGACTGCAATGCCATATTTGCACAGGGACAATACTATTTGGGTGGCCATGACCGCAGAAACAATCCCCATCGATGCATTCGCGGATGTGACACGGCTCTCAAAGAAGGCACTGTACTGCTAAGAGAAGAAAGGCCTCCTCGTCCCGGTGGAGCGTAACATCTGCACCGGCTACCGGTATTACACCTCGGCACAAATCGAGCGGGGCATCTGAATCGGAAGTCCCTGCAGTCTCGGGTTCTCACTGAGATCCAGTACCCGGTGGCCTGAAATCCGGATTCAGGAATCTTCGCCTTTTTTTCACATATCCCATTCCTTTATTATGTCTACCCTGCAAGGACAGAACAGGGAATCCGGATATGGGTGGAGCATCAATGGAACCAGCAAAGCATGAGAAACCAGGTCCACGAATCGAGATCGCATCCCGGAACGTGATGATGGACAAAAAAGCAGACATATGGGTGCGGGGATTTGAGTCTCATGCCCATGTGGATGTCACCACAGAGACTATGGACGACAATGGCAGAAAATGGCGGAGTGTGACGCCATACACCCTCAACCCGCAGGGATGCCTGGAGATAGCCGTTGCGGAATCTGACGGAGAGCGTTTTGACGATATTGACCCGTGGGAACTATTAGACTCCATGCGGCCGGTTGATAAACCGGAAGGGCCGGTACCGCTCTTTACAAAGACAAAGACAGCACCACTTCTGGTAGAGATCAGTGCCACAGCCCCAAACGGCGATTCAGCCCGGAGCAACCTGCGGCTTCGTGTCTTTGATGACGCCACCACCATCAGGGAAGAGGTGCACGAAGGGGCACTACAGGGTACCCTCTTCTGCCCGAAAGGGGACGGACCACACCCGGTCGTGATCTGTCTCGGCGGTTCAGACGGCTGGTTCACCGAGGCCCGCTCCGCACTGCTTGCCTCCCACGGCATCGCCACATTCTCGGTCGCATACTTCGGAGGTGAACCATTACCGAAAGAACTCTCTGAGGTGACACTCGAGTTCTTTGACCGTGCGGTTGCCTGGCTTACGAAATATCCGGCAGTTGACACCGGACGGATGGGTATCTATGGTTATTCAAAAGGCGCAGAACTGGCACTCCTTCTTGCGTCACGGGACAAACGGATTCGTGCGGTGGCCGCGTACTCCCCGTCATCTGTCGTCTGGCAGAGCCCGAAAGCGGGTGCACCAAAGAGTTCCTGGACAGCAGATGGTGCACCACTCCCCTTCACACCAATGCACTTCTCCGGGCTGAAGATTCTGAAGCTCATGACCGGGCAACCCATTGCGTTCTGGGAAGTCTATGAACAGGGACTGACAAAACACATGGAAAAAGCAGAAGCGGCCCGCATTCCTGTCGAAAATATAGCAGGCCCGGTCTTTCTGGTCTCCGGGACCGAGGACGGGGTATGGCCCTCTGCGGAAATGGCGGATGTCGTGGAAAAATCCCTGAAAAAGGCAGGGAAGGATGTGACTCATCTAAAATATCCCAAAGCAGGCCACCTCACCACACTTCCCGGACTGCCAGCCCCGGAACGAATGGATTCTCTTCTTTTCGGTGGAACGTCCAAAATATCCTCCCGGGCACTGGAAGATGCCTGGCAGAAGATGGTGGCATTCTTTACCACCCATCTCTGACGTTTTTTTAATTATTATCTGTCTGAATATTCCCGGATCATATCTTTGTGGTATTGAGCCTCATCCCAGATATTTCATTCATATAAACAGGAAATATAGGGAAAATATTCAGATCAAAGGTCTAAACTGACATTTTTCAGAGAGAGGGAAAACAGTAATGAGCGTGTAGCACCATCTGCTGACATAGTGGTCAACTACCCACGACTAAAGTCGTGGGCTTCCTGCCTGTTTTCTTCGGGAATTGTCATTTGATTGAATAAAAAAAGCGCGGAATCCGGAGATTCAGGTCACAGGAGATCTCTGTGACCCCAATCACCAGTCCTGCCTGCTGCATACGGGTGATGCCGCCTGTCCGGTTATGGACAGTATGCACCGGTTCACCCGCTCACATGCACAAAACGGAAACCTATCTCACAAATCCGGCCCGGCCGGCATACTGTGCACGCTCGCCTGCAGCTTCTTCAATCCGGATGAGCTGATTGTACTTCTCCACCCGTTCACCTCTGGCAGGTGCACCGGTCTTGAGGTGACCGGTTTTCATAGCAACGGTGAAGTCAGCGATGAAGGAGTCGACCGTCTCACCGCTCCTGTGGGAAACCATCGCACCCCAGCCGTTCTTCTGTGCCAGCCTGACGGCAGCGATGGTCTCGGTGATGGTGCCTATCTGGTTGGGTTTGATGAGGACAGAGTTTGCGACATTTTCTTTAATTCCCCGCTCGATACGGGCAACGGTGGTGACAAAGAGGTCATCACCGACGAGTTCCACCCGGTCGCCGATCGCCTGGTTCAACAGGTTCCAGCCTTCCCAGTCATCCTCTGCAAGACCGTCTTCAATGACGATGATGGGGTATGCCGCGACAAGTTCCTCGTAGCGCTTCACCATACCTGCTGCGTCCAGTTTCAGGTTTTCAGTTTTGAGTTCGTACATGCCGTCCTCGTAGAAGGCACTGGATGCCGGGTCAAGGGCGATGCCAACCTGTTCTCCGGGGATATAGCCGGCCCGTTTGATTGCTTCCACGATGAGGTCGAGGGGTTCGGTGTTCGAGGAGACGACCGGTGCGAACCCACCCTCGTCGCCAACAGCGGTGGAAAATCCCTTCTCTTTTAAGAGAGCCTTGAGGGCGTGGTAAATTTCCGCTCCCCAGCGGACAGCTTCTGCAAATGTCGGGGCGCCGTACGGGGCAATCATGTATTCCTGGAAGTCCGGGCCCTGCCAGTTGGCGTGGACACCACCGTTGAGGATGTTCATCATCGGAACCGGCAGGACGGCCTCATTTCCGTCTCCCATATACTCCCAGAGAGGGAGGCCGGCTGCTACGGCAGCGGCCCGTGCAACCGCCATCGAGACAGCAAGGGTCGCATTGGCACCGAGATTCTGCTTGTTTGGTGTTCCGTCGAGCTGGCAGAGCCGCTCGTCCACTGCCTGCTGATCACGGGCATCGAGTCCCTTCAGATGGGCAGCGATGGTGGTGTTTATCAGATTTACGGGTTTTTGCACCCCCTTCCCACCGTATCTGGCGGCATCTCCGTCACGGAGTTCAACTGCCTCGTGAATCCCGGTGGACGCACCGGAGGGTGATGCGGCCCGTGCGGTTACACCACAGGCGAGGGTGACTTCTGCTTCAACGGTCGGGTTGCCGCGTGAGTCAAGAATTTCACGGGCATGAACGGAAGTGATGGTTGTGTCAGGTGTGGTCATTATTATCATCTCACTATTGTTTCCGTCTGGCTTATGTAGATACGGTTTCGGATTGCATGCCAGGGGGGGTTCCGGGGGTGATGGGGATCGCCATTTATCCACCACCGTTATGTGGCAGAGCATATGGTGGAATGTAATTTCTTTGTCTGAAATTATATGAATCCAAAAGAGCAGTCATCAGCCGAACGGCGGTTGGAAAAAGCAGGAGGCAGACGTCACACAGTGCCTGCATCAGGGGATAAGATGCTCAGGGAAGGCCTGTTGTGATTTGGTAAAACTGATTATTGAAGTATAGATACATGTGCGTGTCTGTTTGAGGAAATGAGAGGAACAGCACCATTCCACCGGAAATGACACACCTTTCAGCATTTTGCGTGCTGAGGGCTCTTCGAGAAAGAAAACGAGTGTCTGTATCATGACCTACAGCTCACCAAAGAAACCCTGTCTCCAGAGATATCCCATCTGGTCGCCATCTTCCATGTAGGCAACAATCTGCTCATTGTCTTCTGCACGCAGAATTTGAGTGTAGCCATCTACTTTTTTAAGCCAGAATACCTCTTCAACCCGGGCGGCATTCAGAAAATCAGGAGAGTGGGTTGAGACAAATACCTGCCCGCCACGGGTGGAATAACTCCTAAACTCTTCAGCAAGCTCCCAGAGAAGGTTGGGATACAACTGGTTTTCCGGCTCTTCGACACAAAGAAGAGGGTGCGGGTTTGGATCATACAACAGAACCAGATACGCGAGCATCTTGATGGTGCCATCTGACACATACCGGGCGAGGAACGGGTCTTCAAACGAACCGTCCTGAAATTTCAGCAGAACACGCCCTTCTTCGGTTGTTTTAGATTCAACGCTTGTTATGCCGGGAATACGGTCCCGTAGCAGGCCGATGATCTGTTCGAACGTTTCGGGGTGGTTTTGGTAGAGATACTGGATAACAAGTGAGAGATTTTCCCCTTCGGTGGAGAGATGGTCGGCATATCCTGCCTCCTGTTCCGGGCGGGCCCTGCTGATGTGGAAATCGGAGACATGCCAGTTCTCGATCAGGTTTCCAAGGGAGACGACTGCAGGAAACCGTTCAAACTGGGCCAGACCCTTGATGGCAAGGATGTCATCGGATTTTAAGTTCTGTTCTTCCCGTTGCAGTTTGTTCACATCGGTGGTCTCATCAAATTCATTGACGACAGCATTCCCTTTTCCATTTGAAAATTCCAGAAAATGCCAGGGTTTCCCCCTGCTACCCCTGCGGTATTTGAGAATTTCTTTCTCTACATACGCCCAGCCGTTTTTTTCGTTAATCTGCAGGAAATATGTGATAAGCGGTTTTTCCGGAGATTCCCGGAACTTTATCTCAATTTCTATTGGCCCTTTGGCATTTCTGCTTCTGACTTCCTGAAATCCCCTGCTTCCACCGAGTTTGGAGAGAGCAGAATTGACATTGCCTGCGAGTGCATCCTTTAAAAAATCGAATACACTGAATATGGTGCTTTTTCCGGTGCCGTTCGCCCCCACTATAATGCAGAAGTTCGGAATATCAGTCATCTCAGCGTCCTGAAATGCCTTGAAATTCTTCAGCCGTATTGATTCTATCTTCATATTCCCGTCTGCCTCCCGGATGGTATTCGGTGGTTATCAATACTCTATTTTTATTTTTCTTAAATCATGCCATCCCAAAATGTGCTAATGACAAAGTAACGGACAATGTGACATTTATTTCTTATATGTGGCCGTGATATCGCTGAATTACTCTAAGAAACCTGGATAACAGAATAAATATGCAAGATGGGTATAAAAGACACGAAACACAGATCAGGAGACACAATTAAGGACGTGTCCGAAAGATACTCAACAATATGACTCATCCACATCGGTTCCGGATTTTGTCAAAACAGGGGGGGAGAATTTTGATATCTGCTAAACGAACGTTTTTGACGGGACTACTGATCATCGTATTGCTGGCTTTCAGCGGGGTGGCAACAGCACAGGACACAGGAGAATATGAATTTATCACTTCCTGGGGAACGGAAGGTTCAGGAGACGGCGGGTTTGACACTCCTTTCGGGGTTGCCGTCGATACGTCAGGCAATGTCTACGTTGCCGATACCAACAATCACCAGATACAGAAGTTCACATCCAACGGCACATTTGTTACGAAGTGGCAATCGATAGGTTCGGGCATCGGAGATGGCTCTTCGTTGCCATATGATGTGGCCGTTGATAATTCTGGTAACGTCTACGTTGCCGACTCACATTATAACCGCATCACGAAGTTCACGTCTGACGGCACATTCCTCACGCAGTGGGGGAGAACGGGTTCAGGCAACGGGCAGTTTGATGAGCCATCCGCTGTTGCCGTTGACGGTTCCGGTACCGTCTATGTTGCTGACACCGGAAATCACCGCATCCAGACGTTCACATCCGACGGCACATATCTCACACAATGGGGGTCGGAGTGGTTTGGCGACGGAAAGCTGGATTCCCCATCCGGGGTTGCCGTCGATAATTCTGGCAATGTCTATGTTGCTGACACCGGGGATGACCTGATCCGGAAGTTCACCACTAACGGCACGTTTGTCACAAAGTGGCAGGCAATCGGTTCAGGCATCGGGAAATTATCTTCGTTACCCTATGGCGTTGCGGTTGACGATTCCGGTAACGTCTACGTGACAGACATGTATTACGGCCGCGTCCTGGTGTTCACATCCGACGGCACGTTCCTTGGACAGTGGGGATCGGGGGGTTCGGGGGGTTCGGGAGAGGGGGTATTTACCACACCACTGGGAATTGCTGTTGACCGTTCCGGCACCATCTACGTTGCCGACACCAACAATAACCGCATCCAGACGTTCGAAAGGTCAGACGTACTCCCGGCTTCTTCCGGTAACGTCACGCATTCCGGGAGCGTGCCTCCTCCCACCTCGTCACCTGGTTCAGTCATCGTCGTCATACCGGGAATCATGATTGCAGCACTCGCTGCTGGCGTGGTTCTGCCTGTCAGGAAAAAATAACATTCAGGAGAGGAGAACCGGCACAAAACCGAATTCACTTCTTTTTCCTTTTTAATGACAGCAGGAGCATTGGCGAAGTTTATTCAGTGCAACCCCTTTGTTGTACCATGCATGGGCATGATCGGGGTCAATTGCAAGCACCCGGTTATATGACAAGAGTGCCTCCTCATACCACTCCAGACACATCAGGGCATCCCCTCTGATGTTCCAGACCGGTGCGTCATCCGGGTCCAGAGCAAGAGAAAGATCACAGGCATCAATGACCTCATCATATCGTTCCAGATTATAGAGGGCCATCCCCAGGTGTAACCATGAATCTGTGTCACTGGAACTGAGTTCAAGCGACCGGCAATATGCGTTAACTGCCTCCTCATAGCGGTGCAGTTCATCAAGGGCACATCCTTTCTGATACCAGACCGGGGCGAGAGCCGGGTCAAGTTCGAGTGCCAGGTCAAAGGCCCCGACTGCCTCTTCATACTGTTCCAGATTCAGGAGGGCAACCCCTAAGGAATCCCATGCTGAGGTGTCATCCTGATTGTGTTCGAGTGACTGGCTGTATGCCTGAACTGCCTCATCGTAACGCTGCAGTTCATCAAGGGCACATCCTTTGTTGTACCACGCCGAAGCATCTTCCGGGTCAATTTCAAGCACCCGGGTGTAGGCCCCGAGCGCCTCATCGTAGCGGTGCAGTTCATCAAAGGCACATCCCTTGTTGTACCACGCCGAAGCATCTTCCGGGTCAATTTCAAGTGCCCGGGTGTAGGCCGCAAGCGCCTCCCCGCACTGCTCCATTTCAGAGAGAGCGTTCCCTTTGCCATACCATGCTGAGGCGTTATTCGGGTCGAGAAGAATCGCCCGGGTATGTGCAGCACACGCTTCTTCATATCTGCCAAGCTCTTCTAAGGCATATCCCCTGCTCGTCCAGACAGAAGCATCACCGTGATCGCACCGGATGGCCTCGTCATATGACGCCAGAGCTTCTTCATACAGCTGTTGCTTCTCCAGAGTACATCCTTTGTTGTACCACGCAGCGGCGTAATCGGGGTCTAAATCGAGTGCATGAGTGTATGCCACAAGTGCCTCCTCATACCGCCCAAGTCTGTCAAGAATATTTCCTTTGCCATACCAGGCAGATGAAGAATCCGAATCGATTGCAATCTCCTGATCATATGCTTCAAGGGCTTCTTCATACCGGTGGAGTTCTTCCAGGACGTATCCTTTGTATTGCCATGCTGATATCTTTCGGGGTTCAATAGCGATTGCCTGGCAGGATGCCGCAAGAGCTTCCTCATATCGCTGCAGCTTCCCCAGGACATATCCTTTGTTGTACCACGCAGAGGCAAATTCCGAAGCGAGTGCTATCGCCCGGTCAAATGCTGTCAAAGCCTCTTCATACCGGTCGAGTGAGAGCAGAGTATTTCCTTTGTTATACCAGGCAGTGGCGTTATCCGGATCACATGCTATCGCCATATTGTATGCCTCACCTGCCTCCTCGTATTGTTCATTATTATTGAGCGCATCTCCCTCGGAAATCCAGTCCTCTGCGCAGATATTTTCAGATTCTTCCATGATACTCTTTCATTATTTCTCTACAATCATTAATTCACTTCCTGAAATGTGCTTACTCTATTCATCTCAAACCTGGCGGACACACATTCCCTCAGGGGAAATTCTTCAAAAAAACAGGCACATACAGACGGCAGAATAAGACGCTGTTTCCCTGTTTTTTTACAACAACCGTTCCATCTTTTCCCGGTCAAACCCGAAGATAAACTCATCTCCGATTTGGACAACAGGAGCTCCGCTATGCCCCGTCTTCTCGATGAGCAGATCCCGTGCCTGTTCATTCGTCGTGAGGTCAATCTCTTCATACGCCACCTTTTTTTCCCGGAGGAACGCTTTAACTTCATTGCAGTTATGGCACTGCGGTGTTGAGTAGACGGTGACTTTTTGGTCTGTGTGCCAGATTCTCTCAATATAAGCCTCACGCCCGGAATATTTCTTGTATCTCCCGTATTCGCGGGGGTTTTTCTGTGCGTAATTCTGGTGGTATTCTTCGGCAGGGTAGAAGATTGTGTACGGCAAAATCAGGGTTGCAACTGGTTTTGCAAACTTCCCGGAACGGTCAAGAGCCTTCTTTGACGCTTCCGCCAACCGTTTTTGTTCGTCATCGTGAAAGAAAACGGCAGTCCGGTACTGGGAACCCTTGTCTGCAAACTGTCCGGCATCATCGGTCGGGTCAATCTGCGTCCAGAAGACATTCAGGAGTGTTTCGTACGAGACCATTTCCGGGTCATAGGTGACCTGCACTGCTTCGAAATGCCCCGTTCTGCCCGAAGATACCTCCATGTATGTCGGGTTTACCTTTGTTCCGCCGGTATATCCGGACACAGCCGAAATAACCCCCTCAACCTGTCCGAACGGCAACTGCATACACCAGAAGCAGCCACCGGAAAATGTTGCCTTCATTTGTTTTTTCTCCACGACAATCTCTCCAAAAATCCCGTTACCTCCACAGTGTGAAAGACGATTATATATTCTTGCCCGGCCATGCGATGCCGGACTGTTGTATCCACATTCAAAAAAACCATTACAGATACCAGAAGAAGAGATCATTTCAGACCCATACAGCATGTCCTTTATGTGACGTTATTAATCCAAAAGAATGCCAACAATACTATCAGGAAACGAGAGACCATGACAAAAACCATCATTACTGTCGTAGGAAAAGATACCATCGGCATCATCGCAAAGGTTGGCACCTATCTCGCAGACAACGAGGTCAATGTGGAAGATATCTCCCAGACTATCATACAGGGCTACTTTAACATGATGATGATCGTTGACACCAGCAAATCGTCAAAACCGTTTGGTGAGATGGTCGGTGATTTAGAGAAAATAGGCGATGAGATTGGTCTCAAAATCAGATGCCAGCATGAAGATATTTTTACCAGAATGCACCGCATCTGAGAGGAATTTTCAATTATGATCAATATATACGAGGTCTATGAAACAAACAAGATGATCGATCAGGAGCAGCTGGATGTCCGTACAATTACCATGGGCATCAGTCTTCTGGACTGCATTGATTCTGATCTTGATACGGTAAACAAAAATATTTACAATAAAATCACCCGTGTCGCAAAAGATCTCGTCTCTGTCGGCAGGGATATTGAACGCGAATATGGCATCCCCATTGTAAACAAACGCATCTCTGTCACCCCGATTGCCCTTGTCGGAGGGCCTGCCTGTCATTCTCCGGAGGATTTTGTCACCATTGCAAAGACCCTGGATGAGGCGGCCAAAACAACGGGAGTGAATTTTCTGGGAGGCTATTCTGCACTCGTCTCCAAGGGCATGACCCCTGCTGATGAGAACCTCATCCGATCCATTCCTCTGGCTCTTTCTTCCACCGAACGGGTATGCAGTTCGGTCAATATCGGCTCCACGAAGACCGGCATCAACATGGATGCGGTAAAACTGATGGGAGAAATGGTAAAGGAAACGGCAGAAGCCACCAAAGATAACAGCTCGATGGGCTGTGCAAAACTGGTGGTGTTCTGCAACGCTCCGGATGACAATCCGTTCATGGCCGGAGCTTTTCACGGCGTAACGGAAGGAGATACGGTGATACATGTGGGGGTATCAGGTCCGGGTGTCGTGAAGCGTGCCCTTGAGAGTGTCCGTGGTGAGAACTTTGAAGTGCTCTGTGAAACCGTAAAAAAGACCGCATTCAAGGTCACCCGTGCCGGACAACTGGTGGCCCAGGAAGCATCAGACAGGCTGGGAGTGCCGTTTGGCATCGTTGATCTCTCGCTCGCACCGACGCCTTCGGTGGGCGATAGTGTAGCAGAAATTTTAGAGGAGATGGGCCTTGAATCGGTGGGTGCTCCGGGAACAACGGCGGCCCTTGCACTCCTGAACGATCAGGTCAAAAAGGGCGGGGTCATGGCGAGTTCCTTTGTCGGCGGACTCAGCGGGGCGTTCCTCCCGGTGAGTGAGGACCAGGGGATGATTGATGCCGTGAACCGCGGTGCTCTCACCATTGAAAAACTGGAGGCAATGACCTGCGTATGCTCGGTCGGCCTCGATATGATCGCCATCCCCGGAACGACATCTGCTGCCACCATCTCTGGTGTCATCGCCGATGAAGCGGCGATCGGGATGATCAATCAGAAGACAACCGCCGTCCGACTTATTCCTGTGGTGGGAAAAGATGTCGGTGACACCGTGGAGTTCGGCGGGCTTTTAGGGCACGCACCCATTCAGCGGGTCAATACCTTCAGTTGTGAGGATTTCATCAACCGCGGCGGCAGAATTCCCGCACCGATTCATAGTTTTAAGAACTAAAGAGGGGAGAAAATCGGGAAGATCAGGCCGATACCTGAGACAATCATCTCAGGCGGCCTGGTCACTGCCTGCTTCTGTCAGATGAAAAGTGAGGAGGACAGGATCAGATTCCGATAATATTAAAGACTGCCGCGGCTCCGAATGAGGCGCACATAACAACGAAGAGGCGGAATATCAGCCATCTCATCCGGGGGTCCGGCTCAATCATAGCAAAATCAATTCTCATTGCCATACGCCCTCCTGACAACCGAGAGGTTCATTCTGAAGTAGCGTGCCATGGCCCGCACAAAGAGGCGTGCAGGGTAGATGCTCCCGATGCTTATCAACAGGCCGGAGGCGATGAAACCAATGGATAGTGCAATTCTTGCAAGTGGTGAGTCAGAGGGCATTACCACTATCATATCTGCAGGTGTGATTGAGGGCACAAGAGAGACGACAAGGGCCACAACGCCGCCGAATACGAAGCTCAGGCCGCATACGAGGATCACCAGAATGAGGGAGGCGGCGATGATAATCGGCGCCAGTGCAATTAAGAAATTAAAGAGCCCAAGCCCGATAATCGCGAGCGCAGCACGACAGAGTGCCGAGAGTGATCCTGTCTTCTCAGCGGTCTCGATGAGTGAGGCAGAGAGCAGTTGTTTTCCGATTTTATCCGGGTCTCCGAGGGCTGCGGAGATCTCGGCCTCTTTCCGGCCAGCCTCTGCACCGGCTGCAAAGTGTTCTTCATAATCAGCAGTGATCTCCTGTTTCTCGTTCTCAGGGAGATCTTTCAGGCCTGAGTTCAGCCTTTCAAGAAATTCAGATTTATCCATGCTGTCTCATCTCTCATTCTTATTCAGTGGTTCATGCTCACATGTCTCATCTGCGTCCCCGAGAAACAGGCTGACCCGTCTTACCAAAGAGGACCATTCTTCCCTCAGGCTCTGCTCGAGGTCACGCCCGCTCTCGGTGAGGTGGTAATATTTCCTGGCCGGCCCGCCGGTCGATTCCCGGATCTCTGTCTCAAGGTGCCCGTCTTTCTTCAGACGCCGCAGGAGCGGGTAGATTGTACCCTCTGAGATCTCCATGGTCTCTGAGATTTCATGGACAATCTCATAGCCATAACAGGCCCTCCTGGAGAGGAGCGAGAGGACGCAGAGATCGAGGACTCCTTTTTTAAACTGGACATTCACTTTTATCCCTCACTCTGTGCTGTTTAATGTGTAGTAGTGAGCATTGCACACTACCACACAATACACAGTAGTCTACTGATGTAATATTAATTGATTTTCTTTTTGACCTGGCTCACCTCTCACGGTGAGTTTCTTTATAATTGGCTGTCACACGGCCACTACCCCAATATTTCTCGTTTGGAGAGACTGCCGGATTCTTCCATATTTAGAGGAGATGGGCCTGGAATCAGTGGGTGCTCCGGGAACAACGGCCGCTCTTGTACTCCTGAACGATCAGGTGAAGAAAGGCAGCTTGATGGCAGATTCGTTTTTCGGTGGACTCAGTGGTGCCTTTATCCCGGTCAGTGAGGGCCAGGGGATGATCAATCAGAAGACGACCGCCGTCCGTCTTATTCCGGTGGTGGGAAAGGATGTCGGCGACACCGTGGAGTTCGGCGGGTTTCTCGGGTATGCACCCATTCAGCGGGTAAATACTTTCAGCTGTGAAGATTTTATTAATCGCGGCGGCAGGATTCCCGCACCGATTCATAGTTTTAAGAACTGAAGAAGGGAGAAAAAGAAGGGAGAACAGAGCCCTTTTGCCTGTTCAAACCCGCATGAACGGCCTGAAAAATATCCATAAAAATTGAGAGGAACATTCCCCCTCCCTTTTGCATCATCTGTTTTTTTGCTCTTCCGGAAGTGTTTCTTCAGTGGACACGTCAATTCCAAGATACTCATACAATGCCTCTGCCCCCGGCTCTCTTCCCAGGAACTGTTCCAGGAGCACCATGCCGTCGTCCATATTCCCCTTCGATAGAACTTCATCCCGGAATTTCATCCCGAGCGTCCGGTTCGTCATACCAGTCTCTTTGAATGCGTTCACAATATTGAGAGCATAGACCTTCGACCAGAGATAGCCGTAATATCCGGCGTCGTATCCACCCATGAGGTGACCAAACGATGCGGGCTGATGCGTCCCTGCAATGGGCCGGGTGCCTGTTATCTCTTCATGGGTCTGGTACCAGACTTCTGTAACATCGACCGATCCTGTAGCGGTGTGAAACCGCATGTCCTCCAGGGAATTGAGCAGCAGACGGCTGTATAAATTCCCGGCTCCGGCGCTCCGGGATGCAATGATACGGTCACGAAGATCCTCCGGTATTTTTTGGGACGGGTCGGTGTAATGGCCCGATATAGATTCCAGCACCTCCGGGTCCCAGATCCACTCTTCTAATGTCTGGGACGGGGTCTCGACAAAATCCCACTCCACACTAAACCCGGAAAGGGTGCCGTACGGTGCCCGGGTCAACAGAAAGTGCATCGAATGCCCGGTTTCGTGGAACAGTGTCTCTATCTCATCTATTGTCAGAAGTGACGGGCGGTTTTCTTCCGGTTTGTGGAAATTACCGATGATAATCATTACGGGAACCGAGTATGCACCGTCTGTCATCCGTCCACCTATTGCTTCAGCGGCACAAAAATGCCCATACTTCCCCTCCCGGGGATAGAGATCAAGATACAGGTAACCGATTCTGTCATCATTGTCCGGGTCACACACCGCAAAAAGCCTGACATCAGGAGACCATACCCGGGCATCCTCAATTTCATGAAACACGATGCCAAAGAGCGTCCCGTATGTGGAAAAGAGGCCGGAAAGAACGGTATCAACGGGGAAATATTCCCGGACCTCCTCTTCATCATAGGCATACAGTTCTTTCTTCTGTATCTCCTGCAGATAGGGGACATCCCAGGGACTGACAATTGTTGCCGCCGGGTCAGGGCCCTGCTTTATTGTCAGAAGGTCTGCCATCTCACCAGCGTACTTCTTTTTCAGGGGTGCCTGCAGTCCAGTGAGAAATGCCATCACTGTTTCGGTATTTTCCGCCATCCTGCCTTTCGTCCGGTAATCAGCCCAGGTGGCGTACCCCAGTTCCGATGCAATCTTCTGGCGCAGAATAATTGCTTTTTCGAGAAGGGTGGTGTTCGTATCCGCCTGCCGGTTGTTGTACGCCACATACATCCTCCTGCGGGTGTCCTCATTTTTGGCATACATCATCACTGCACGATAATCCGGATACTTCAGGGTGACCCGATACGTGCCCTGCGGAGTCACCTGAAACGCGGCCATGGATGATGTGGGTATTCCCTTCAGCTCATCAGCGGTGAATACAAGCGTGGTGATATCATTGTTCAGGTTGGCAGAGTACTGGGTTTCAAGTCCGCTCAACGCCGTTTTCATCTCCCGAACTGCTGCGAGACACTCTTCCGGAAGTTTCAGGCCGTTTTTCTCAAAATCCCGGATGGTTATGTCATAGAGACGGGATTCCTCAGGTGTTCGTGGTGTCTGCTCCCGGAAAGCGTCATACAGGTCACGGCGGGTATACACGCAGGTAACAAAAACAGATGCGGATTCCTCACAGGAGATACCTTCTGCCGCAACCTCTGCCTCAGGATACACATTTCCCATCAGGGAAAGCGGGCAGACAGCATCGGCATAGTCTGTCAGAATTCTGTCAAATGCGAGGAACGTGTTTTCAAAGGTGCGTTCTTCGGGGAGAATTGCAACAATTGCGTTAAGGGAAGCAGTTGCAGTCTCTTCTGCAGCTTCATTCAGGCGGGGTATTTCACCCGGAAGGTAGTGTGTCTGTATGGGACTGTTTTTCACTATACCACCCCCATTCCGGAATGTTCCTGCCATCTCTTCCCACCACATCCTGTGGTCAGAAACAGAATGACGTTCTGGACAACAAGCCAAGATAAACGGTAAAAACGGATTCGATAATTGCTGGCATGCATAAATAATCAGTTATCCTGTACGTCTGTCCGGATGAGGATAAAAACCTGCGATATGTACCCATATATCTGAGAAAGAGATGATTCCTGTTCCCGGAAGATGAACAAAGAGGGATCCTCGTTCACCGCCGGAAACGTGCCGATTTTGTGTGATCAAAATAATTATACACCTGCAGTATCCCCATATGAGGTATGCAATCGAATGCATCTGACGTCAGGATCATTCTGAAAACCATTTCCGGGGGGCCGGCCGGGGTGAGTGCCCGCACAACAAAAACAGCAGAATTGAGAGCATCTCCCCTTCCTGACTCTCAGCCTTCCACACGCAGCACAGGGGGAAACAACAGTGACGAATCCACCCAAAACCGGGGTTCCGTTAACTGAAGATACCAAATACGGCACACAAAGGCATTTTTGCAGGAGAGTGATCACTTGTCACCTCTTTTTCATTCACCCATATATCAAAAAAAAGAATGCGGTGGTATGCATGCTATCATCATACGGGCATAGGTGAACACCACCCGTTCCCCCGCCCGTACCAATCTATTTGTATTTCGGCTTTTTTAGCAGGTGTCGCCCGGACGGAGCTTCATCAGGGCAGAACCTTTATTGTGCCATGCATGAGCATCCAGCGGGTCGATTGCCAGCACCCGGTTATATGTCTGAAGGGCTTCCTTATAATTCTCCAGACCCATCAGGGCATCCGCTTTGGCATTCCAGGCAGGTGCATTGTCCGGGTCCAGAGCAAGAGCGAGGTCACTGGCATCAACCGCCTCCTCATGGCGTCCCAGACTATTGAGGGTGGTTCCCATGTTTGCCCATGAAATAATATCCTCCGGATCAATTTCGAGTGCCCGCCAGTACGCTTTGACTGCCTCTTCGAAGTTTTTCTGTTCACCGAGGGCATATCCTTTGTGATACCAGGCAGAAGCAATCGTCGAATCAAGGGCGAGTGCCATGTCAAAGGCTTCAACTGCCTCTTCATACTGTTCCAGATTCATGAGGACAACTCCTAAGGAATGCCATGCTGCAACGTCATCCGGATCACGTTCAAGTGCCCCGCCGTATGCCTGAACCGCCTCCCCATACCGGTTCAGACTATAGAGAGCACAGCCTTTCTGATACCGGGCAGCGGCGTTATCCGGGTCGCTCTCTATCGCCTGATTGTATGCTGCTACTGCCTCTTCGTACTTGTTCTGATCTGCCAGGGTATTTCCCCTGGCAATAAAGTCATCTGCACTATTATTTTCTGATTTTTCCATTATTATATCCTCTATC
>JAUVCV010000038.1 GCA_030595665.1 Methanogenium sp. | reverse complement strand
GCAGAGGCAGAGGCAGAGGCAGAGGCAGAGGCAGAGGCAGAGGCAGAGGCAGAGGCAGAGGCAGAGGCAGAGGCAGAGGCAGAGGCAGAGGCAGAGGCAGTGTCAGACTCACCGGATTCAATCTGATCCGAACCATGAATTCCTTTCCTGCCATCGCTACCGGAGAGAACATCCACATTTATATTCTGCACAGGAGAAGGCATCGTGTGCACCGTTGCAGAAAGAACCCGCGCTGTACTGGCCCCACCTTTTTTCAGGTCTGTTGTCTTCCCGGTTGCAATCAGAAATACTGTTTCTTCTATAGTATCTTCAGGCGACCAGCCAATCTTTGAAAGGAGGGTGCCGGCATGCATCGCAAACTCCCGGTCTCTTCCCCGCATCGCATACATGAGATCAGCTTTCAGACTGCTCTCTTCATCATACAAATCATCAAGAAGAGCAGAGGAAATAAGCTCATCTCCTGCATCAATGCGAAGCACCAGTTCCTCACAGGTGCGGGAATCCAGATGGATAGTCCCCAGGGAAATTTCATCAGGCATCTCACCAGAGACCTGCGTATCTCCCGGAACTATGTCATCTGGTGATATTGATGTATCCTTAACAGATGATGGGGGACTCTTCGGGGTAACATCGGAATGTTTCAGGGAACCAACTGACACACCGACATCTTCTGTTGAACATGTTTCTTTGGTAATACGGCTGCCTGCACCATCTTCTCCGGCAGGAACATGATTTATTTCATTTAATGTAAGAACTGCAGCATTCTTTGCAACACCTTCGGCCTGTGCAATGAATTCCTGCAGTGGTTCAATGGCACGATAATCATGCTGCACAATTGCTGCCCGTATTGCCTCCCTCACCCGGAGATCAGGATCACCAAGGTGGGGCAGAAGGTATGCCAGTGACCGGACATCACAGATCTCCCCCAGTGCCACTGCTGCACCAATACGGATTTCAGAATTATTCACCTGAAGTGACCGAATAAGAACAGAAAGACCAGGCTGCCCATACGTTGCCGCTGCATGTGCAGCAGCATCACGGACCATCGCATCTTCATCGGAAAAGGCGCGTACAATGTATGGTAACGCCCGCTTGTCATTCATCGTCTGAAGGGCCCTTACTACGGCAAGACGCACATCAGCAGATGGGTCCTTCAATAGAAACAAGAGCACCTTCATCATCGATGGCTGTGCAATGGACCCGAGAGCATCTGCAACCGCTGTCCGTACAATCGGACTATTATCCTGGGCAGCTTTCAGGATATACAGATAGGCACCTTCGCCTTTCATAGAAAGCACATCAATTGCAGCAGCCCGAATGGCTTCGTCCTTCGATGAAAGAGATACAAGCGTCATCTCAAAGGAGGTATTATTAGCTTCTGCTTCCTCGGGTATGATTTCATAAATCTGCTCAGTTGAAACCTTTTCCTGTCTCAGACCCCTGAACCCTTCAGTCACTTGTTTCTGGTTTCCCATGATCTCTGAATCGGATGGGCCTTTGACCTCATCTCCCGCTGAAATATTCTTATTCTCGTCTTCCTGCTTCTTTATCTCTATTTTATACTCTTTTTGAATATTTTTACGTCTCAATTGATGTTTTTCGTTAGATTTCCTGAATGCACTAACAAGATCTTCCTGCCGCGACTCCGGGAGTGAAGGCAGAAGAATCTGCAACTTCTGCGCTGCATCAGGGCCCAGTCCTGCCAGAGCATATACTGCACCCGACCATTCATTATCACCATTACTCACAATCCGGATAAGATCCGGAATGACCTGAGCACCAAGTCGCATAACTGCATCCCAGTTTCCGCAGGCGATTGTATAACGAATTTGATCACCCTGTGTCCGGGGAGTCCATCCCTTTCGTTTCAGTGCATGCGCTGCATCAATACGAATCTGTGAATCCGTGTGACCCAGAGCACTCACCAGACATTGTTGTGTCTCCGGGGTATCATAGCGCATCAGTGCAGAGACTGCAGCAATACGGACTGACGGATCACTGTCATCCACATGTGGCAGAATGGCAGGCACTGCCCGGCTGTCACCGATTTCCTCCAGCGCCTGTAAGACGTGCTGTCTGATAGCCGGATCGTCACTCTTTAGCAGGGTGAACATCAGCGGGAGGGCGCGCTCTTTTAGCCGGACAAGCCCCTTCCAATCGTCACACAAATACAAAAACATCGGTTTTTCATTAGGATTCTCCGGACTCCATCCAAGACGCTGCAGGCAGGCAGCCACCTTATGCTGTTCCTCCCCGTCTGCACGGTATAATATCTCTTTCAATGCCGGGATTCCTGCTTTTCCGATAAATTCAAGCAGGCAAATAGCCCCAAGTCTTGCATTCTGATCGGTATTATCGGTGCCGGGCACCAGAGCATCAAATGCACCTTCAACGCATCGGATGACTGCGTGGCCAAGAGCGCGACCTAGTTCAGGCCCGGCAGATCTCGCCAGTGCAAGAACAGCCGGATGGTCTGGCCCCCCGGACTGCACAATGACCTCTATAACACTCTTCATATCACGGGCATCCAGACCACCAAGTACATCAGCAAGTGGCTGCGGATCGTTCTCACCGAAGAGCAGAAGAGCCCCTATTGCTGCTACAGCATCATTGCCCTCCCCTTTTAGGTAAAAACGAACAACACACAGATATTCATGCCTCTCAATGCATTGTTCAAGGGAGGGTCCGGACCGCCTGAAAAAACCCATCTCTATTATTCCTTCCTTTCTATCCGTATAATCATCGTATTTGTGTGGGAATGTGTCACGATAGCGGAACTTACACTACCCGGCAGAATTTCATCGAGACCTGTTTTTCCGGTTGATCCCATGACAATGCAATCAGAACCGATATCTTCTGCACAACGGAGAATCTCCTCTCCGGGATCTCCCCATGCCTGATGTGGCGTTACGGAGATACCAAGGCTCCCGGCCTCTTTCCCTGCTTCTTCAAGTGCTTTCTTTGACTCTTCTGACAAAAATTCAGTTATCAGTTCATAATTCAAATCAATACCATCTGCCTGTGGACTTACAAACATCGAATGCATCGCTCCTGGATTTGTGACACATATTGTATGCAAAACTGCACTATGCCGCAATGCTTCCTCTGCTGCAGCACGTACAGCATGCAAAGATTCAGGAGAACCGTCCGTTGCAACAAGAATTATAGAAAACATCTCTTTTATCATCACATTTTTCTCATAGATGCAAAATTAACCTTTGTATTCCTGAATGTCACCAGACATTATCGAGAGAAAAATAACTTACTCTTTAACGACAGATGCTATACCAGATTTGCCCATGAGAATACCTATACAGGACGTAACACCGGAAACTGAACGAGCAGTTGTTATTGGATGGATCAATGAAGTCCGTGACCTCGGAGGACTTGCATTTTATATCCTTCGTGACAGAACAGGATTCCTTCAGGTCACTATTGTAAAAAAGAAGGCACCGGAATTAGTGCTTGCTGCAGCAAAAGAGGCATCACGTGAGTCAGTTGTCCGCGTAACCGGCACCATAAAAGCAACGGAAAAAGCCCCGGGCGGCCGTGAACTAATTCCTGAAACCTTTGAAATAATCTCACGCGCGGAGAGTCCGCTCCCGCTGGATGTTTCAGAAAAAGTCCCTTCAGAAATAGACACACGTCTCGATAACCGCTACCTGGACGCACGGCGCCCCCGTGTTGCTGCAATATTTCAGATCAGAAGCACTGTTACCCATGCGATTAACAATCTCCTCTTTGACGAAGGGTTCACAAACATTACCACTTCAAAGATTGTCGCAACGGCAACAGAAGGAGGGACAGAACTCTTCCCACTCGCATATTTTGAAAAAGAGGCATTTTTAAACCAGAGTCCACAGCTCTACAAACAGATGATGATGGCAGCAGGGTTTGAAAAAGTCTTTGAAATCGGCCCGATATTCCGGGCCGAAGAACACAATACAACCCGCCATCTTAACGAGGCTACATCCATTGATGTGGAGGTATCCTTTGCAGACCATCATGATATGATGGACCTTCTGGAACGGGTAATTGTCTGTGCGTATACATCTGTTGCAGAATCATGTGGATCTGAACTGGAGGCTCTCGGGATAGAATTGGCAATTCCAGAAACACCCTTCCCCCGCATACCCTATGCTGAGGCCATTGACATTGCAGCACTCTCCATTGATGAGGATATAGGCTATGGAGATGATCTCTCAACTGCTGCCGAACGGGCTATAGGAGAAGAGGTGGGAGTTCACTACTTCATCACCGACTGGCCAACAGAAATTAAACCATACTATGCCATGCCCTATGAGGATAAACCCACAGTCTGCAAGGCATTTGACCTGATGCACCCAAGAATGGAACTCTCAAGCGGAGCACAGCGTATCCATGAACATGACCTCCTGGTCACCCAGATTATTGCAAAAGGCCTTTCACCGGATAGTTTTTCATTCTATCTTCAGCCATTCAGGTATGGAATGCCTCCGCATGCAGGCTGGGGTCTCGGCATGGACCGGCTCATCATGACAATGCTGGGTCTGCAGAACATCAGGGAAGCGGTTCTCTTCCCCCGTGACCGTCACCGTGTAACTCCATGATGCCAGAACAGATACTCCCGACCACGGTTGTCGGGAGTTATCCTGCAGTCGGGTCAGGCGGCCTCCGGGCCCTGTTTGACCCTCTCAAACCTGCCCGTGACACTGCAGTATCCGACCAGATTTTCGCAGGGATTGACATCATTTCAGACGGTCAGGTCGGCAGGGATATGATTGCACTGATTGCTGACTTCCTGCCGGGCGTAAAGGGACAGAATGTCACAGGACAGATTCATCCAGCAGGAAAACCAATTACCCTCCCCGGAGTGAAATATGCCTTATCACGGCATCCGGCGGTAAAAGGGATCCTCACCGGACCCACAACCCTTGCCCACGGACTTGCGCTGAAGACACCGGTATACCGGGACAGGAGTGAACTTATTCCTGACCTGGCACGTGCACTGGCGCAGGAAGCACGATATCTTTCCAATGCGGGGGTAACTATCCTCCAGCTGGATGAACCCATTCTTTCCACCGGAACTGCAGATTTGACTGTTGCACGCGAAGCAGTGAGTATCATCACCAAAAATCTAACCGTTCCATCCTGCATGCATGTCTGTGGAAATATCAGAGGATGTATCGATGACATTCTTCAGTTTCCGGTTGATATCCTTGACTTTGAATTCGCAAACAACCCGGACAACCTGGACGTTCTCTCCCGCTCAGACCTGAAAGGAAAGAAGATTGGATTCGGATGTGTGGACTCAGCAGACCAGGAAGTCGAGAGTACTGCAGTAATTGCGGATCGCATCACAAAAGGAATTGACATCTTCGGTGCTGAAATTATGCTTCCGGACCCTGACTGCGGCCTGCGGATGCATTCCCGCGAAGGTGCATATAAAAAACTGGAACATCTGGTTCTTGCCGCACACCAGTGCAGAGAAGAACTCTGAGATACTTTTCATTCAGACAACACGGGCCGTTGTTGAAAGATCAATTCCTTCTTCGGTAATATTATACGGGAAAAGCCGCCCGGGCACATTTGCATTTTTGAGTTTTGCAATCTCCATTTTTCGTTCAATCTCATTCCCGTGACGCTCGTCAATGAGGTGAATATAGACATCCGCATACCGGATAACCGCAATCTCATCTTCTGGTGGATGAACACCATCATACAGCAAAAACAGGATAGCCCCCCCGCCCTGTGTGATCATCCCCCCATAATTTTTAATGAGTGAAATCGCGGCATCAACACCCTCCTTACGTATAACACTGGAGAGTGAATCAACCACATACCGTTTCCCGGGCATTTCTGAGAGGGCATCCCCCATCTCGTCCGGGTTCACCGGCGTCATACCGACAGACGGACTACTGTCTGAAATAAGATACCAGCTGTCATCGCCGCCGGTCGTCTCAACATCTGCTTTCCAGAACTGTTCGGCAATCCTTTCAATTCCCGAAACAGCGGATCCCTGAAGGATTATAATGGAACCCTCAGGAAATCCACCCCCCAACTGATAATCCAGACCAATGATACCTGTTGATATCTTTTTATGGCCATTGATTTCAACCTCTTCAATATCCACAGGCATTTACAAAAAGTAAGAGATTCAAAATTATTTAAACTATGCTATAAGTCAATTGGTATTTTTTCATTTCATTCCGGAACAGTGAATTTCATTCAGGCCCATATCTCTCACGAAGTTCCCGGCGCAGCAGTTTCCACCCTCCAACCCGGGGCAGTTCATCAACAATAACCATCTCTCTTGGCACTTTATACCCTGCCAGATACTCGCGGGCATATTCCTGCAATTCAGACAGGAAGAGAGATGCACCAGGTAACAGTGTTACTGCTGCATAGGGTATTTCACCACGGTGAATGTCCGGCACCCCAAAGACTGCCACATCATCTATCGACGGATGTCTGATCAGTACCTTCTCCACCTCAGTCGGATAAATTTTCCAGCCGGACATCACAATCATGTCCTTTTTTCGGTCTGTTATAGCAAGCATCCCGTCTTTTGAGAGATACCCGATATCTCCTGTTAAAAACCACCCGTCCGGGAGGAAAACTGCACGCGTTTCTTCTTCCATCCCCCAGTATCCGGATGCAACCGCAGGCCCTCTCAACGCTACTTCACCTATTTCTCCGGGTTCACACTCAGTGTCCGGGTCCTCAGTGTTGACAATCTTCACTTCGGTAAACCCAATCGGCATGCCAACACTTCTGAACTCATCTGCAGACTCATAGTCCTCAGGGCGGATGGCAGTCCCGGTGCCTACTACGATTGTCTCAGAAAGACCGTATGCATTGACAACCGGTATTTCAAACCGGGAGTAAAATTCCTTCCAGATACTGGGATGAAGAGGCCCGCCACCGCTGATCATCTCCCGTGCTGACTGCATCCTGATTTCTGTTCCCGGAGGCGTACGCAGAAGAGAATGGATGACAGGCGGCATTCCTGCAATAACAGTGGCGCGATATGTCTCCGTGAGGCGGATGTATTCGTCCAGGGAAAAACGATCCATAATGATCCAGGTGGCACCGGCACGCAATGCTGAAATGCCCCAGGAAACACCGACATGGGCCATCGGATATATGCCCAGATAGACATCATCTTCACGATACCCAAGCACTTCGCGTTCATTATCCATCGCTGCCATCCAGTTTCCATGGGTAAGCATAGCCCCCTTCTGCTTTCCTGTTGTACCGGATGTATACTGGAGCTGACAGAGATCATCCGGTCTGCAATTACGGGCACGGGAAATAAACGGAACAGAGTTACATTCCTCCTCAAATGATGGAATGCCTGTTGTTACCACATCAGCCGTGATTTTGCCCATACGGACAGCAGTTTCAATTTCTGCATTTCCGGATAAATCGGTAACAATGCAGACAGCACCGGAATCTTCCATCAAATAAGCGACTTCCTCTGCCCGGAGAACACTATTCAGGGGGACTGCGACACCGCCCATCCGCCATATTGCAAAGTACCAGAAGAGATATTCGGGTGAGGGGGCGAGGTAAATTCCCACCCGGTCACCAGCAGCAATTCCACGGGCAATAAGACATGATGATAGTCTGCATACCCGTTTCAGGAGTTCACAATAGCTGTATTCAGTCCCTGATATCGAGTGAATCAGGGCAGGTTTGTCTCCCAAACGGACATTGACGTCAAGAAATGTGGTACAGTTAGGCATTCACGAAACCTCAGATGATCTACAGTGTATTATTGTATACATCAAAGGATAACCATTCTGGTTTTTGAAAAAACACATAAATAACCCCAAAAAGGCCCTCCGCCCCGGAAAATCGTGTCCATACAGAAGCCCGCAGTGGGCAGTTCTCAGTCGGGACAGCCTATACATCCTCCAAAAATACCCGGCAATAGCGACCGCTCAGTAATCTGCAGTGAACCGTATTTTTAGCAAATAAAAGGCATTACAGCCGTGTTTTTCCGGCAGTAAAAATGAGCACAAAATACGTCCGTTTCACTCCCTAATTCCCCAATACAGAGAGTCAAAGAGAGTGAAAAAAGGGTGGACAAAATGGATGAAACGAATGTTTCATGCACTTTTTTGATGAAAATGGGAGACCATTTTCAGGTTAAATTATTGGTATTCAGGCAGGTGTACCTGCATCTGCTGGGGAAGACCACCCTTGAAGTATTGCTGAATACGTTCGTACTGCTCGCGAACGCGCTCATTCATCATCGGGCGGACCTTCATAAGCGCCTTCTCAAAGTGCTGCATCCCTACTGCTGCGGAACCATCCCGCATCGCAAACATCGCAGCCTCACGACAGAGAAGGTCCAGATCAGAACCCACATAATTTTCTGCCTTTCCGGCAATTTCCCGGAGAAGTGCATCCCGTTCCGGGTCTTCCAGTTTTATTTTGTGCTCTTCTATCAGGCGGGCCACTGCACGCCGCCGCCTTCCGGGTGAGAGGATTTCGTCACTGACATTGACATCCGATATTTCAGTTGCCAGTATCTCATCCGGAGTCATGTTCACCAGATCAACTCCCTCTTTTCGGTGTGCTTCAACAGCAGTCCCAAAGAGCACTTCGATACCACCCTCATCATAGGATGCAGTCCTGGTTACCAGAACCTCCACCGCTGAATTTTCAATCGGGATACCCCGGGAATGAATGGAAAGGATCTGGAAACGACCTTTTTTATCCGGTTCATGCACTGCAACAAGACGATCAAACCTGCCCGCTCGCATCAGGGCCGGATCAATAATATCGGGCCGGTTGGTCGCCCCCATCACCACAACTCCGGTCATATCCTCCAGACCATCAAATTCTGTCAGAATCTGGTTAACAACACTCTCAATCACATGGTTGTCCTGACCGGTGCGTGCAGGCGCAATGGCATCCAGTTCATCAAAAAATATGATCGAAGGGGCCACCTGGCGTGCCCTTCGGAAAACTTCGCGAACCGCACGTTCACTCTCGCCGACCCACTTAGAGAGCAGTTGCGGCCCGCGCACCGGAATAAAATTTGCTCCGCTTTCAGTTGCCACTGCCTTTGCTATGAGTGTCTTTCCCGTGCCGGGAGGCCCGTACAGAAGCACACCATTTGGAGGATCAATGCCCAGATTCAGAAACTTTTCCGGCTTCGTCAGTGGATACTCAACTGCTTCACGCACTTCTTCGATCTCACGTTCTGCACCCCCAATGTCCTCCCAGGTCACATGCGGCACTTCTATAAGCACCTCCCGCATCGCACTGGGACCAACTTCCCGGAGTGCATCAGCAAAGTCACGTGATGTCACCTCCATCTTCTTCAGAAGTTCAGGGGATATTTCATCCTTTTCGAGGTCAATTTCAGGCAAATACCGCCGGAGTGCACGCATTGCCGCCTCTCTTGCAAGCGACTGCAGATCAGCACCGACAAACCCGTTGGTACGGGAAGAAAGATCAATTAAGAGGCGTGCCCGTTGACTCTCGATCTCTTCAACGGCAAGTACATACCGCTTATCTGCATCTTCACGGAATTCCTCAGGAATTTCACCAAGGGCCTCTTCCATACAGATCCTGTGCACTTCTCCTTCAAGCGGCATACCATGCGTGTGGATCTTCAGGATATCAAGGCGTCCTGTTTCATCAGGAACACCAATCTCAATCTCCCGGTCAAACCTTCCCGGCCGCCGGAGTGCCGGGTCGATGGCCTCAAGACGGTTCGTTGCTCCGATCACAAGCACCTGCCCCCGCTCCTCCAGGCCATCCATCATCGTGAGAAGCTGAGCAACCATCCGGCGTTCGACTTCACCTGTTACATCCTCACGGCGTGGAGCGATGGAATCCAGTTCATCTATGAAGATAACGGATGGCGCATTGGACTCCGCCTCTTCAAAAATCTCACGAAGACGCTGTTCTGTTTCACCATAATATTTTGAGAGAACTTCAGGGCCCGCAATTGAGATGAAATGTGCACCACTTTCATTTGCTACAGCCTTTGCAATTAGAGTTTTTCCCGTACCGGGAGGCCCGTACAGGAGGACACCTTTCGGTGGTTCAATGCCAAGTTTCCGGAACAGTTCCGGGTGGCGCATGGGAAGTTCTATTGTTTCCCGGACATTTTTCAGCTCATTTTTCAGACCACCTACATCCTCATAACTGATATCACTGAACCCGTCAATTCCCGAAGCGGGTTTCTCTGAGAATTCAATTATGGTGTCCTTGGTGATGATGACAGCATCTTCCGGTTCAACCGTCACAAGCTGGAAGGGGATGAGCTGCTGCTGCATAAATGGAAGACCGGCAAGCACCGGTACAGTATCTCCTTTTGCCACAGGAAAACCAAGCAGGCGCAGCATCGCCTGATTGAAATTAATGGGTTGCTGATTTGAGAGGTCTTCCGGTGGTGCAAGAATGACACGGGACGCATCTGTTTCTGTCTCCACCTTAACCACCTCGATTTTATCCCCGCTGCTTACACCCGCATTTGCACGGGTGAAGTTATCTATCTTCACTTTCCCCTGATCCCAGTCATCAGCAAGCATCCGCCAGACTTTTGCCACCGTCATGCGTGACCCGGTAAGCAATACAAGATCTCCCGGAACAAGTCTCAGGGCGTTCATCGTAACAGGGTCCAGTCGGCATCGCCCAAGGCCCCGATCCTCAGGATATGCACTCTCAACATTCAGTAACATAGCCAATGGTCACCTACCTTCATATACCCTCTCGAGGTATAAGTACTGTATCTATGAGAGTGCTCTGTTTTGACCCATTTTCCGGCGCAGCAGGTGATATGGTGACAGGTGCACTGCTTGAATGCGGTGCCGACAGGGATGCAGTCACCCGTGCAATGGCATCGGTCGTCGCCACCCCTTCGTTTACATCAGTTGAGAGATGTGGCATCAGGGCACTGTATATTGAGACGCATGCAGGTCCCGCATCACGCACATTTCACGAGGTATGTGACATTGTTTCAGGTGCCCGTGCTCCTCGCGCAGTAAAGGAGATGGCCGTGAGGGTATTCACCCGCATCAGGGATGCAGAAGAAGAGATACACGGTGCCCATGCCCACACTCATTTCCACGAAGTGGGAGCTGATGATGCCATCGCAGATGTCATTGGTGCGTGCACAGCATTTCACTCTCTTTCACCCGACGCTGTCAGGACTTCAGCGGTCGCTCTTGGAACAGGAACAATAAAATGCGCCCATGGCATCTACCCGCTCCCGGCTCCGGCCACTCTTGCGATCCTTAGAAAAGGGCACCTTCCTGTCCGGTATACCAGTGAAGAACGTGAACTATGCACCCCGACGGGGGCAGCACTTCTTGCTGAATTCATGGCATCAGAAGAAACAGATGAAATAAATACAGACACCGGGCATGTCACCGCTGTTGGGTATGGTGCCGGTACACGCAATCCATCTCACATGCCAAATGTTTTTCGGGCATCAGTCTGCGAACCCGGGACAGAGAAGGAAGCAGATACCATAGATATTCTTGAGACAAACGTGGATGACACGACAGCGGAGGTCATTGCCTACACCATCGAACGTTTGATGAATGCCGGTGCACGGGACGCATCTGCAATTCCTTTGATCATGAAAAAAGGACGTCCCGGTACCCTCATCCGGGTCATCTGTACCCATGCAATGGCGGGGGATCTGACCCGGATTATGGCAGAAGAAATGGGTACACTTGGTGTCAGGTGCATTCCATCTGTACATCGGAGTGTCATCACACGGTCTGTGGAACCGGTTGAAATTACCCTCGGTTCCGAAACCGTATCCATACCCGTTAAAACCGGCTGGATTGGAACAGATCCCGTGTCATGCAAGGCCGAGTACGAAGTGGCACGGCAGGCGGCAAAAGCCGCACATGTGCCATTGCGTGATGTTACACGCCGTGCCGAAGAGAAACGCTGGAGAGAACTCCGGGGGGAAGACTGAAAACACACATGATAAAACTAAAAAGGAGGAGCACAGGAATCCCCTGTCTGGACAGTCTGATTGGTGGCGGACTTGAGACAAGTATTATCATCCAGTTTTACGGAGAACCTGCCGCAGGAAAGAGCACTGCTGCCATGGCGGCTGCCATTGCCACACTGCGTAATGGAGAATATGTAATATACATCGATACCGAAGGCTTCTCCATTGACCGGTTCTGCCAGCTTGCGGGGGACGATGCAGAGTCACTTGCTGAACGTCTCATTCTGTATGAACCAGCTGACTTTACCGGACAGGATCATGCAATAGCAGAATGTGCACGTATGCTCTCAGACAGGGCAGGCATTGGCCTTATCGTTCTTGATTCTGCAACCGCACTATACCGTACTGAAGATGGGGGTCGCGGAGATTCACAGAAACGTCTGGGAAGGGAACTCATTATGCTCCTCGGGTATGCACGCCGGTATGATATCCCTGTTATCGTCACAAATCAGGTTTTCACCGACATCAAAACCGACAAACTCCGTGGCCTTGGCGGCACCAACATGCATCATATATCAAAGATTATTGTACGCTTTGAACGTGACAATACAATGCGACATGCGATACTGGAAAAACACCGGTCACGGCCCGAAGGGGCCAAAATAACATTCACTATTGAAGAAAAAGGATTCAGAGAGGAATTATCCCCTCAAATACCGTAACTGCCGGACCTTCCATCTTTACGGTATCATTTATTCTGATCGTCAGGGGGCCACCCCGCGTCTCTACATGGATGGTGGCAGGCATCTTTCCAAGGTGGTGGGCAACAGCCGCAGACGCAGTTGAACCGGTACCACAGGAGAAAGTCTCATCCTCAACACCACGTTCGAATGTACGTATTGTTATCGTGTCCTCTCCATCACACTGGACAAAATTTACATTCGCCCCCTCGGGAAACACCGGATTTGACCGAATGCCAGGTGCCACCCCACGGATGTCAACTGCCTCTACATCATCGACAAAGACAACCGCATGCGGAACACCGGTGTTTGCTGCATAGACGGTAAACCCATTATATTCCATACTGAATTCACCCTCTCCTTTGGCAGGAATACCCTCTGAGGTAAAATCGGCGGGCCCCATATCGATAGTAGCAGTAAAGTCACCCTCTTCACTGTAGATCATACTGACTGCCATAACCCCTGCCATTGTTTCAACGGTGCACTCTTTTCCTGTGTATTCGGAATCATAGACGTATTTGGCAAGGCAGCGTATGCCATTCCCGCACATCTCCGCCTCACTCTCATCCGGCTGCAAAAGGCGCATCCGCACATCACAGGATTCAGATGGTGACACAAAAAGAACTCCGTCCGCACCGACACCAAAACGCCTGTCACAATAGAAACGGGCAAATTCCCCTTTCATTTCCTCAGGAATTAATATTCCGCCCATCTCATCGATAAGCACAAAATCGTTTCCATTACCCTGTAATTTGACAAACGGAATTTCCATAATATATCTCCTGAGATTCTCATCCCATCGCAATGCTGCAAATTCCACTTACCGATTGGGAAAAACCACAGTCTGCACAGGAAGAGAAGTACATGCCATCCTGTATGTTATTGGGAGGTGAAATTCTCATCGGTCAGGAGATAGTGGTAAAAAAAATTATGACGTACCCCAGAGTTTCAGGGCACGGTCAAGTTCAACGTGATCTTTTGCATATTCTGAGGCTGAAACCCCTTCAAGGAAGGCATCCACTGCCTGGCGCATTGCACGGGCACCTGCGGCGGTACCGTCCGGGTGCCCATGGATACCCCCGCCTGCCTGCAGGACAATATTTGTCCCAAGTGTTTCCAGTTCGGCGTGTATTTTTCCGGGATGCAGACCGCCGCTTGCTACCGGGAAGACCGGCCGGAATCCATACCAGGGTTCAGTCAGTGCACGGTTATCCAGAACAAGCTCTTCAGCATTACCTCCCATCTTTCCACTCACCGTTCCGGTGTGCAGTTGATCTCCCCCCATCATCCGTACGAGGCGGGCAATCGGGCGCATCGCAATCCCATGTTCGGGATTTCGGGTCATCGCCGCGTGCATGGTCCGGTGCACATGAATGGGAACAGAGATTCCGGGCTCCTCTGCAAGGGCTTCCAGTGCCGAGTAGCCACAGGTTATGACATCGACCATGAGGGTATTTGCTCCCCGTTCGATTGCCTCCTCTGCCCGTTCAACAATTTTGTCTGCACGGTCAGAAATATTGACAGCATAGAGAACCTGCCGCCCGGTCTCATCCTTTGCCTCATCAAGGCGTGCCATCACTGCCTCTACCCGGTCTTTCATCGGGCAGAATGCCTGGTTGGTGAGTGTTTCATCGTCCTTGATAAAATCAACACCACCGGATGCTGCCTCATAGGCAACAAGTGCAGTATCAGCGGGAGTAAGACCCACCTTTGGCTTAATGATGGTTCCCACATGCGGCCGGTTACGGGTTCCAAGAAGCCGCCGGACACCCTCAATGCCAAAATTAGGCCCGTTAAACCGGGCAAGAGATTCAGGAAATTCAATGTCAGTCAGGCGTACGGCCTCAAGCCTTCCAAGCCCAAAGAGATTGCCTGCCACGACTGAGAGATACTGTGGCACATTGCCGGGTTCAAATATCTCATACGGATATCGGATTGAAGTGAGATACCCGCGGCCGGATTCTTCCACACTATCCACAGTACCATCAAGCCGCCTCACATAATCCTGCCGGGTTGTAAGGGCAGTCCAGGTTCCGGTGGTTTCTTCCTCCGCAATTGCCTGTGCAGCCTCCTGCGGGGTCGTCCTTGTATCAGGACGGAAATAATAATGCGCAATGACGTCTTCCATATCTCTCAGTCTCCATAATGGTGAGTAAATGCATAGTCTTTTTGGAATTCATTAATATCCCACCCAAGGTGGTCACGGATGACAAACGGGGCATAGGTCGGGGCAAATGCACCAATCTCTGTTACGATAAGATCCACATAGGCAGGGGGCGTTACATCAAATGCAGGATTAATCACGGTGACATTGGAGGGGAGTTGCCTCTCAGTTCCGGTCACCTCTTCCGCGGGACGGTATTCAATGGGTATACGTTCACCAAGAATTGTGCGTGGTGCAAATTTGTAGGTCTCAGCAGCAACGATAAACGGTTTTCGGGCTTCATGCGCACAGAGTGCAATCTGAGACGTCCCTATTTTGTTTACGACAGCCCCGTTTGCGGTGACTGCATCGGTTCCTGTTATCACCAGATCAACCTTCGGCATAAACATCCGCGCAGCAGAATCAACAATAAAGTTCACCGATATCCCCGCATCGGAGAGCATCTGAATGGTAATATACCCCTGATTACGCGGGCGCACTTCCGTTGCGTACACTTCACGCACTTTGCCCAGTTCATGAGCGCGGACGATACAGGCAATGGCCGCTTCAGAATTGCAGTGCGTCATAATGACAGCGTCATCCGGAATCTGCCGTGCAGCGATGTCTGCAATCTTTCCCACCGCAGCAATTGAATCACGGATAAATGCTGCAGCACGGTCATTTAATGCACCCCGTGCCTCTTCAAGTGTGGTCGCTCCCCGTATCCCCTGCATAACATACCGGACGGCATTCGGCAGAGAAACAGCTGTCGGACGTGTCCCACAGAGAATATCTGCCGCTTTTTCCATTTCACTGATAAACGCTGCAAGCGTGCTACAGTCAAGGGATGCTCCATACTCCTGAAGGGCACCGGCAGCCGTGCGGGCGATGCGCCCGGCTCCCCGTATCCGCATTGAGGAGATATCATCTGCAGTCTGTGTGAGAAACATCGTATTCATTTACTTCAATTACACCAATCAGTATTAATGCGACTGTTTATGGGTGAACACAGATGACAACAGCTGTTGTCTTTGACAGTGCGGGCACTCTTCTGCGCACGTACCGTGTGCTGAAAGATGTCAGGAACGGCACTGTTCAGGAGAATGTGGAGACCGTCACGCTTACTGCCTCCTGTAAAGAACGTGCACTTATTCTGCTTTATCTCCATTCCCATGATATTATCGATGAAGACCCTACGCGCCTGCTTTCCGGTTACCTGAGTGAGAACAACATAGAGTTCGGCATATCATGTACCTGCAAGGCTGTCACTGCTGATTATATCCGTGATCTTCTGTATAACGACACCTATGCAACAATTGGTGACCTGCAGGGATGTATCCGGACCGTCTGGAGAGCATGCAAAAAAGAAACCATTGTAGCACTTAACTCAGGAGTGATGCTCAATGGAAATCTTGGAGGCATTGAATTTGTGATTACTGCGGGTGGGCGCCCCTTTTCACGTGCGCGTGAAACAATTCAGGATCTGCAGGCGATGGGTATCAGCACGTACATAGCATCGGGTGACCGGACAAATAAACTCATGAGGATGGCCGACTATCTTGGCGTGCCGCAGGACAACACCCACGGGGTTGCCACCCCGGCAATTAAAGAACAGGTGATTGAAGATCTGAAGCGTACGTATGACACTGTTGTGATGGTTGGAGATGGAATTAATGATCTACGGGCAATGAAAAAGGCAGATTTTGCAATTCTTTCAATCCAACAGAACGCAGATAAACCGGAACCACTGATGAAAGCGGCCGATTTCACCATCACATCTGTGCACGAAGTTGTCGGTATTATTGATCGGCTTAAATGATTAATTACCCTTATGCGCAATATTATGATAGAATAATAACTTTTAAACCACCAAAAAATGATACTGTGAATGGGAATTATGGTGCCTCTACTAACAGTTGAAGACCTTTCCATGGAATTCGATGGAACTGTTGTCCTCAATAATATCAATTTTCAATTAGCAGAGGGTGAGATACTCGGCATTATCGGACGAAGTGGTGCTGGGAAGACGGTGCTGATGCATCTCATCCGCGGTGTGGATACACCGCCAACAACGGGCAGAATTATCTACCATATATCGGCCTGCGACAAATGTGGTTATGCTGACCTCAGAAGCAAAGAGGGCAGTATATGCACTAAATGTGGCGGAAATATGATCGCTGATGATGTCGATTTATGGGCAGATGAAAATGAACATAAGAAACGCAATGTAATGGTCCGGACTGCCATTATGTTCCAGCGGACGTTTGCCCTGTATGGTGATGACCGTGTTATCGAGAATGTTCTCCATGCACTCACCGATATCGGGTATCCGGGTGATAAGGCGGTCAACCGTGCTGCGGACCTTCTGGATGAAGTACGCCTGTCTCACCGGATGATGCACATCGCGCGTGATCTCTCCGGCGGAGAAAAACAGCGTGTTGTGCTTGCCCGCCAGCTGGCGAAAGATCCATTTCTCCTCTGTGCTGATGAACCGACAGGAACACTCGACCCCCGTACTGCATCCATTGTCCATAACATGCTGCACAATTCTGCAGTGACTAACAATATGGCAATGATTGTTTCATCTCACTTCCCCGAAGTTATTGTTGATACCTGCAACCGTGCAATGCTTTTGGAAGAAGGGGAAATAAAGGCCATTGGAGAACCCGCGCATGTCATTGATACCTTCATGGAAAACGCCCATGGGGACAGCGGATACAAATCAGCAGAACTGGGAGATCAGATTCTCCAGGCACGGGATGTATCCAAACGCTATCTGTCTCTTGACAGGGGTATGATCAAGGCTGTTGACGGTGTTTCATTTTCTGTCTCGGAACGGGAAATCTTCGGCATTATCGGGACATCCGGTGCAGGAAAGACCACCCTTTCAAAGATGATTGCAGGCATAATCGAACCGACAGCGGGTGCAATGAACATTCGTATCGGTGAGGAGTTCATTGATATGACAAAGCCCGGGATTGAACTGCGTGGCCGGGCGAAAAAATATCTGGGTCTCCTGCATCAGGAGTATGATCTCTATCCTCACCGGAATATTCTTGACAACCTGACCGATTCCATTGGTCTTGAATTCCCTAAGGAACTTGCAATGCGCAAGGCAATCATCACTTTGAAGATGGCAGGATTTACGGAAGATAAGGCAAAATTAATCCTCAACCGCCATCCTGATCAACTTTCAGAAGGAGAGAAGCACCGCGTTGCCCTTGCTCAGGTTCTTATCAAAGAACCCAGAATTGTCATTCTCGATGAACCAACCGGAACAATGGATCCCATCACCAAGATCGATGTGAAACATTCGATTGTTACGGCCCGTGAAGAAATCGATGAAACATTTATTGTAGTTTCCCACGACATGGAATTTGTACGTGATATCTGTGATCGGTGTATGCTCATGAGAGGAGGAAAGATCGTAAAGATCGGACCAACTACTGAGGTACTCGAGTTACTTTCAGATAAAGAGCGGCAAATTATGGCAAACGAATAAGTGGAGTCCTATACAATGACAGAGATCCGCCTCAATGGCGAGAGGCTGGAAGTACCTGAAGGAGCACTGCTCGGGGATATCATTCCCGGGCACCCTCCCGAATGCAGTGTTGCAGTGATCCGCCCGGCGGACATAAAATCTGCAGCTACACGCAATATACGTGTTACAACAACCGCAGGAGAGGTGGTCATCGAACTTACCGGTGATGCACCTTCTTTTTTACAGGACATCATTTCTGCGGGTGCTCCTGATACCGGTACACATCCAGAGTTGCTGATACTAAAATGGGCTGACCGACAGGCAGCATCATTCGGCCCGTTTCCCACCAATATCGTTCCGGAACGGTCCACCCATCGCTATGCCCGCGGAGATGTGATTCTTGGTTGCGGCGGATATGAACCGGAACAATCATTCCTGATATTTTCAAAGGCACCCCATATCGCTGACCACGGGGCAGCAAAAGATGGGGGCATTATCGGGAGGGTTATCTCAGGTATGTCCGTTCTGGAGGAATGGAAACCAAAAGATGTAATTTCATCAATGGAACGAATTGTCCAGAGTGCAGACGAATCAAATGCCTTCAGCACCACCAGCCGTGATCTGGTGCCTGAAGATGGTATGAGTATCATCACATACGTCCAGGTGCGTGCTGAAGGCTATCGGGATGACGAAATCGACACCGAACGGGCACAGAGTGTCGAACACCTGCTCCTGACGTACCGGACGGACCGCTTCCATGTTTCCCTTGGCACAAGTACCTACATCTGCGATGATCGTATGCGTGATAGTGAGGTGTTTTACGAGGGTGAACCACACTCACGGTTTGAAGGCACCGTAACCGTCCGTGTCAGCGGAAAAAACCAGGGTTCAGCGTATATTTATACTGACGATATTGCCGGAAGTCCGAACCATACAGTGGTCGGAAGTGTGGAACATGGCATCGAACTGACACATATTGCAGGCGATGGAGAGACATTTCTGTTTCAGGTAGAACCAAAACAGTTTGATATCCGCGGGATGGCACTATCTGATGCAAGAGCGTCTGCAGAAAAACGGGAAATTACTCTCATTTCAGATGATGAAACGGGAGATCGGGTGATCATTTCACAGACACCGGGAACCACTCTGGAAGTATTAGCACAAAAAACCGTCTCTGTCACGACCATCCCGGCATCTCAGGTCATTTCTGTTGAACTCTTTGATTCTGATGCACCAGTCAGCTGTAACATATTCCGTTCGATAACCGGTCTCAGATGGCACGAAATTGGTGAAATGCCTCTTATCATCCATTTTGATGATGTTTCATTATTCCAGCCCAAAATTAAAAAAGGCACGAATATCAATATCGAAAATATCCCAAAAGGAAGTGTACCTGCAAATATGCTTGGTATCACCAACGATTCGCGAAAGAGTGCGGGCCTCATCGGATGCAGGACCTCAGATAATAATGAATTTGGCCCCACATCCGAGCCATTTGAAGGCACGAATATTATCGGGCGTGTCTGTGAACCGGAAAAACTTCCTGACCTGAAAGAAGGAAGTACTGTCTATATCCGGGAGGCCAAAAAATGAGTGCCAAAGAGTATATACCAACATATGTAGGCACGATAACCAAGTACGTATTCATTGATTCACCGAATGTTACACCGCAGACACTTGCCATACGTGCGTATGAAATTTCAGAAGGATTAATGATCAAAGAGACCTGTTTCGGACTTCAGGTAACTGGAGATCCCGAAACGGTGAAAAACCTCATCACAGAGTTGCGCACGGTTGACCCGGCACATATTTTTGTCAAAGACAGGGGTTTCCCTCCGGGGGATCCACGCCGGTGCCGGGCAAATCTGGGGGGTGCACGCCCAGGTTATTATGGCCATGAATTTGAGAGCGGACTCTTCCGGTACATCTCACACGGCCTTATGGAACTGGAAAAGAACGCAGCACCAACAGTCACACCGTTAGGGAAGAAGAGACTGGATGAAGGTAAATTACCCCTGAACAAATTAATAGAGATCATCAATAACGAGGAGGCACAATAAGATGGCAAAAGTGTTTATTTTCCCTGCAACAAGTCTCATTCTCTCTGATATGGTTGAGAGATGGGGCCATGAGGCACTGGGGGCAGCGACCGGAATCCGGGAACGAATTCAGACCCCAAGTCTTGACTCGCCTCCCCTCCAGATGACACCGGAAGACCCGAAGAAGGGCCTGAAATATGCTGCTGTAGAAGTTCCCTGCGGAGTCAGGGGAAGAATGGCCCTTTATGGGCCACTGATTGAAGAGGCAGATGCTGCAATTATTATCAATGATGCAGACCTCTCCTTCGGGTGCATGGGATGTGCCCGTACAAATGAACTGGTCCTGTACATGATACGTCAGCAGAAGGGACTACCCATACTCGACATCACCTATCCGAAAACGGATGATGAAGGAGTGGCATTTGTAACCCAGATAAAAGAGTTCCTTACAGGACTTGAAGGTGATAAAAATGAATGAACAACCAGTCCGTGTTGCACAACTCTCCTGCGGCCCCGAGCACAGTGGTGTTCAGAAGGAAATATATGATGCAGCGGCAGCAGTTAATGCCGAGATGTTTTTTCCGGATGTGACACTTGCCGACATCCGCCGCTCGTATGATGCATTTGGCCTGGAAGTACGTTCAGGGGACCTTAAACTTGCCATTGCCCGTGCAATGGCCCTTGTTGAGCAAAAAGTTGATGCTGATGCAGTCTTTATTGCCACCTGCTTTCGGTGTGCAGAAGCAGCAATTGTCCGGACTGAGCTGCGCCGGTATATCCAGGGAAACTCTGACCTTCCGGTTGTGAGTTATTCCTTTACTGAACGGACCACCTCAGGAACGCTCCTCACCCGAATGGAGGCACTCACCACCATTGCACGGAGGAGAGCACTTCTTGCCCGGGAAAAACAGAAAGGAACCACAATGGGTATTGATTCCGGATCTGCAACGACGAAGGCAATCATCATGCAGGATGATAAGATCATCGGTACCGGATGGCTGCCCACCACCGAAGTTATAAACAGTGCCAATGGTGTCATTGAAGAAGCCCTGAAGGAAGCAGGACTCGAAATGGCAGACATTGAGGCGGTCGGCACCACCGGATACGGCAGGTACCTTATTGGAAATGATATGAAGGCCGACCTGATACAGGAAGAGCTGACGGTTAATTCAAAGGGTGCAGTATATCTTGCTGACCGGCAACACGGGGAAGCAACTGTTATTGATATCGGAGGAATGGACAACAAGGCAATTTCAGTACTGGACGGTATCCCCGGCACGTTTACTATGGGAGGCATCTGTGCCGGTGCATCAGGACGGTTCCTTGAGCTGACTGCCAAAAGAATTGGTGTTGACATCACTGAACTCGGCCCGATTGCGATGAAAGGAAATTCAAAGATCGTTCCCATGAACAGTTACTGTATTGTCTTTGGAACCCAGAGCCTCGTCAATGCACTGGCAGAAGGGAGCTCAAAAGAAGACGTGGCTGCAGCAGCGTGCCGGAGTGTGGCAGAACAGGTATTCGAGCAGCAGCTCCAGGAAGTCGACATAAAGGAACCGGTGATCATGGTTGGAGGCACCTCACTTATTGAGGGACTTGTTCACGAGATGGGAGAACTGCTCCAGACCGAAATTCTTGTGCCACACCACTCACAGTATATCGGAGCTGTCGGATCAGCCCTCCTTGCGTCCGGATTTATTGAGGAGAAGTGACGGCCATGAAAGGGCTCGAATATTTTGAAGTGGAATGTATCGAACCGGTGGGTGCAGAAATATACAAAAAAATTGCGGATGATATTCTCCGTGATCTCAACCTGAATCAGTCCATCGGAAGACTCCACATCTACATCGATCCGGAAACCCCTCTCTTTCTTGCAGTCGGGGTCATTAAGCAGATGCCCGGACTGGTGCACATCCATGATTTTGCGAGCGCCCTTGGAACGGAGGAAGGGGTGGTGCTGGACATCGGTGCTGAGACCTATCTTTCACCTATGCTTTCTGTTCTCTGGGACACGTATGGCCGGGATATCATCACCCAGCCGGACCGGTTTACCGTGAAAATTATGGTGCCCGGTCTGAACCCACGGGAAATTGAGGAGATGGTTGTGGTTGATCCAAGTGAAGGAATGTTTCATGATATCATCTATGCATTGCAGTGGATTGCCCCCGAAGGGTTCAAAATCAGGCGTGAGATAATAGGGGAGGAGTATTTCAGTTATGTGGCAAGTGAAAACACCCTTGATGAAGAGGAAATCGATGAACTTCTCAAAGAAAAATTTGCATATGTCGGGGTGACCCTATGACCGTTCTTGTCCCAATAACCTATAAAGGAGGAGTATACCGCCATGACATCGTCATTGACCTCATAGACGACCTTGGGGGATATATCGTCCAGAAACATATGATTGCCCAGGAAGTGGTGCTTCAGTCCCTGGTGCCAAAGGATGACATTGAACTGATACGAAAAATCAGCCGCCCCCTGGCAGGTGAGGTTACAGAGGCCCCCCTTGTGGGAACAGAGATTGCTGTTGTGAGCCCCAGTCTTGAGATCCACCACCTGCCCCACACTTCCTGTGATGTGGCAGAGTATCTCAGAAGCGCCGGAGCGAAGACCAATATGATTGGCCTTGCACGCGGATTTGGCAAACGCATTGCAAACCTCAATATTGAAGAACGCGATATCATCAATGAACATGACTGTGCTGTTTTTATGCTGGGCAACTTTGAAACCTGCATAGAGTATAAACTGCCCACTCTGCGAAGAGGGATTAATGTCCCCATTATTCTCACCGGACGCCCTTCCACAGAAGCCCTGCAGCGAATAACTGACCCGCCTGTTGATGGATATGTCGGTGGAATCGGGAGAATTGCCCACCGGATGAACCAGCAGGAAGGTGAAATTGACCATCTCGATACACTCGTTCTTGAAGTATCCGCAGTAATTTCCCGGAAAAGGGAAGAGGTGGCAAAAGATTCTCTTTCCATTAATCCTGCACGGCTCATGGCAGTCCTTGATGATGCAATGGAAATAACCACCCGTTCAACCCATCCTGCACCTATCGTCGTTCAGATACGGGCACTTCGTGTAAAATTACCCTATGATGACTACGCTGATTCAATTGCAGCAATTGAAATTGAAAACGGGGTTAAAATAGGTGATATAACCCAGATTCTTCCTTCCCGCATGCGGGATTATATCCTGATCCGCATCAGACCATTTTCTGAAACAAAAATTATGGTGTGAATACAAAATTATATCTCTTTTTTCGGACAAACTTCAGTTGATACATTAATGGCGCACACAGTGGATTTTGAGGACACGCTTCAGGAAATTCTGAAACGCGGAAAAGAGACAGCATCAAAAGACTGGCTTGAGGGGATTAAAGAGGAATATGGCAATGTCCCCCTGATTTACCAGAAGATGTCCAAAAAACCCGAAGTTCTTCTCTCGCACCTTATGTTTAAGGATGCAATTACTGAGACAACATCCATTGATCCAAAGATGATTGAACTGATCAGTATTGCTGTCGGTGCGGCACTAAACTGCAACCACTGCGTTGAATACCATATGGGTGCTGCCCTCAAAAAAGGTGCAACAAAGGACGAAATCCTTGAAGTTGTCCTCATTGCAGGGTCAATTGCACAGGCAGCCGTTCTCGCAGATGCCTACCGTATCATTGATAAAGGAATATCGAACGGATGCGGTGCTTCCTGTGAAGTAAATGGTGTTAAACTAAAAAAGAACGAGGACTGAAGAGTTTTGAGTTTTTATTTCTTTTCGTTTCTTTTCGTTTCATGATTAAAAGTCCTCTTCAATATGAGCCTTATTCAGGAGTGAAGAAGGTGCATCCACCTTCTGCCAAATTCACGGATACATTTCAACGGTGAAGAAAAATGCTGTGCCAGTACTCGAATCAATCAGAGGAGCATTTGTGGGAAAATCATTTGTTCCTACTGAAGTTTATAGGTCCACCTGACCTGTCACATATTATTTTTCATTTCAGCGGGCCAAATAGAAGCGCGTGATTGAATGATGATATTGAGATGGGCCAATGGGTCAGATATGGTGAAAAGAAGCATTGGCGGCCCGCCACGTAAGCCGAACGTGCAATTATTAGAATAAAAGGGGTTGGATATTAAAACCCATAAGTAATCAGCGCAATTATGCAAACAATCGCAACAGAAACAACTACTGCCGCTTCTACTATTTTTAAAACATCATTTACCGGCACTGTCGGAAAATTCAGTTATGGAACAGTGTATTGTACAAAATTGCCTCAAATAGAAAATTAAACACATATGTACAACCAATATCATATTGAAGACAAATGGTACAAATCCAAACAAAAATATTTTGCACAAATAATGAAACTGTGATCAGAGACATATTGGGTGATATTTCCAATGAATATATTTTTGATGGGAACTCGGTATTTCGAAGAATAAAAGCCCCTACATGCAATAGTTGTGGAGCTCAAATGGTCCATAATGGGTTTAATACATATTCAAAGAAAAATTTTGGCTCAATTCGAATTGGAAAATATAAGTGTCAAAACTGTCAATCAAATCAGGAAGAATCAAAATCACCCTGGTTAAATTCACTGTCTCAAATAAAAGATTTTTTCACCTCATTTGCCTTAACATGCCACAATCAAAATGTATCTTATGAAGGAATAGCGGAAATATCTGAATTCCTAATTCCACATGGAAAAGATTATTTTGCAGAGTTATGTGCTGATTCTCTCTCTAAAATCGATATTCCGCTCATAGAAAAAAATGGTGAAATGCCGATTTTGCATTATGATGAGCAGCACTTCCCTTTCGCTGATCTGAGATCATAAATCATAGATTACAGCAAATGCCCTTAAATATCTCACAATCTGCCCCAAAAAGATCTAATATTTTCCAATGTGTGAAGCAAAACAGGAATGTCATCTATAATCTCACAAATT
>JAUVCV010000041.1 GCA_030595665.1 Methanogenium sp. | reverse complement strand
GATCAATTCACGTCGGTTTGACTCGTCTTGAAGTTCTCCAGTATATCCTGATAATTGCCCACCGTCTGTTCGTAACTGCCCATTATTTTGGTGACGACAAACGGATAGACGAGAGGATCAATCTCAACAGCCTTCTGGTATGCTTCAACCGCTTTCCTGTTGGAATTAACCGTGGACATGTCTATCCTTTTCACGGATGGGTCCTGTTCGGATGGTTTTTTCTTCAGTTCCTTGTACATATCCTTTAACTTGCCCTGGTCGTACATGGATTTGAAGAGGTATGCATCTCCCAGATCAATCCAGGCGGCGCTGCTGGACGGTTCCAAATCGACTGCTGCATTATAACAGGCAATTGCCTCGTCATACCTCTGCAGTTTAATTAAAAGAGCCCCTTTTTCAGAGTAAGACCTCATCAGATCGCTGGTTTCACCAGACGGTTCATCGGTGGGTGAACAATCGTACATGGTAACAAGCATCTCGTAGGCATCCACAGAATCTCCGAAATTTCCTGCTTTTGCATTCAGTTGTGCCAGTTTCGTCCAGTCCGTTTTGGTTGTCTGAGCGCCTTTGTCTGCCACGAGATTATTCTGCATCTCTATGGCTGCTTCATATTGTTCAAGGCCGGTCAGTGCATCCACCTGCAGTTCCCGTGCCTCAATATTGGAAGTGTTTGCCTCGAGCACCCAGTCACTCGTCATCATTGCCAGATCATACTTCTCCACTCCAATCAGGATGCCGGAAAGGCCATTCCCTATACCTGACTGTATGTCGGTCTCTTTGTATACATCGGGTGGGATGAGGATGTAGGCGACCAGAATTGCAATAATAATTATTAAAATAGTCCGAATTTTCATTTTATGATTGATATTTCTACCATTAACGATATTTAATTCTGTTTAATCCGGATTTACTGAATCAATATGCTCAAATGACTAATATCCGTGTTTCATTCCTCTGTAAAATAGCAACACCAATAAACAAAAAATGGACTCTTCTCGTTTATCCGATCTATGTTTCCCATAATTTTTGACTCACTACACGCAGCAATCAGAGCAGGAGGGTGCCCGCCCGTTCTTCATGTAACCTTTGCCGCACTGATGCCGGGCATTTTGGGTAAAACTGGGGTATTCTCTCTTTTGTCAGGAACGAACCTGATAAAGAGTGAGGGGGGCGTCACTCAACTTTGAGGAGGGGAGGACGTTCGTCAACCCGGACCACCGGCGGCTGCATTTCACTTCCCCTGGCCATGGACCCGTGCCTGCATCACGATGACACCCTCCGGACACAGGAGTGAACACAGCCCGCACCCGTTGCACCGGTTTTTATCAATCACCACATGCTGTTCCTCAAGCGAGACAGCATCGTATCCTCCGTCCCGGCACGCAGTCACGCACCGGCCGCATGAGATGCACCGCTCCGGAAAGTCGATGATTGCAAGGGAGACGTCGGTCCGGGACAACGCAGCATGCGTGCCAATGCCGGGAAGGGCATGGCCCCGGAGCGCACCGACATCTGCAAAGTGCTTCTCTGCAAGATATCCTGAGAGCCCCCTCGTCATGTCGCGGATGATGCCGGCCCCGCTCCACATCACTTCCGTGCAGACCTGAACTGCTGATGCACCCACCGCGATGTACTCGGCAGCGTCCTGCCAGCGGGAAACCCCGCCGATTCCCATGAGCGGGACGGAGAGTTCCCGGGCAATCTCTGAGATCATCCGGAGTCCGATCGGTTTTACCGCAGGCCCTGAGTATCCTCCGTACGTGCTGCATCCGGCTACCGACGGAAGGGGTTCCAGGGTATTGAGATCAATACCCATCAGGCACTGGATGGTGTTTATCGCAGAGAGGATATCCGCCCCGCCATCCACCGCAGCCCGTGCAACCGGCACGATATCGGTGACATTGGGTGTGAGTTTGACTATCAGCGGAATCCCGACGACGCCACGCACCGCATGTGTCAGCTCCCGGACAAGACCTGCATGCTGTCCAAGTGCAGCACCAATTCCCTGTTCGGGCATGCCGTGGGGGCAGGAGACATTCAGTTCAACTGCATCAGCCCCTGCGTTCTGCACTGCCGTGGCAAGATTCTGCCATTCTGTGGGATCAGGCGAGGCCATGATGCTTGCTATCAGAACCCGGTCCGGGTATTCCTTTTTTATGGCGGCAATCTCACCGGCCCAGTAGGACAGCTTCTGTTTGCTCAGGAGTTCGATGTTTTCAAAGCCGAGGAGCCCGGCATCCTGTCCTTTCCATGCCGCAAAACGGGGTGAGACATCATCTATCCCCATGGTATCCGGGACAATCGTCTTGGTGACTGCACCAGCCCAGCCGAGCCGAAACGCATGCCGGATCTGTCTGCCTGAGGCAGTTGTGGGGCCTGACGAAAGCAGGAACGGGTTATTGAGCGAAAGGGTGCCAACGGAGGTTTTAAGCGAGGAGTCGGTTGCGGGCATATGATTTTTTCCTTATCAGAATATCGCCGGGAATCCTTATGGAATGTAGTACGGGATACCATTCAGGAATTGCAGGAGGGAGGGTAATTGTGTTGTATGGGTAGGGGCGTGGGGGAGGTGCCGGCACAGGTCCGTCAGTCAATATCCCGGCAGGGTTTGGCCGGGACATTTCTGATTTCACCGGGAAAAATACTCAGTCACAGGAGGAAAAAGCGTGAGGGGAAAAAAGAGTCCTGCAACAGCCCTGCCAGATGGAATCATGCAGGGGGCAGACCCGGGCGGCCCGGTCCAACCTGTCCGCACTCTTATCTTCATCACTCTTTTTTGAGATATAATTAAACTGCATTGGCGGGTAAATATTGAACGATTATCTATGAAAGTTGCCGCATTATTTGTCACGTCCCTTGTTTTTGCCATGCTGCTGATTCCCGCAGCACTCGGGGCAGAACCGGGAGTAGCCAATGAAACGATCATTGACGGGGTAACCCTGAAACCAACCACAGTACCCACCACGGTACCAACAACGGTAGCCACGACAGTACCCACGACAGTACCCACCACAGTACCAACAACGGTAGCCACAACAATTCCCACCACAGTGCCGACAACAGAAAAACCGGTGCCGCAGGTTGGATGGCTGACTATCATTTCCTCTCCTTCCGGGGCGGATGTCTCTATTGACGGAAAAGTGGCAGGTGTCACCCCCATCACCGGCAGGGAACTGGGATCCGGTTCTCATACCATAGTTTTCACGATGACAGGCTATGAGCGATACTCTGCTGAGAAAACTCTTGGTGTTGGTGAACAGGCCGCCCTTGATGCAACGCTGAAGCAGATTCCGGTGACGGTAGTGCCAACACCTGTTCCAACCACTCAGGCAACACCTGTCCCGACCACCATACCAACTACTCAGGCAACAGCGGTTCCGACATCTGTTCCAACTACTCAGGTAACGATCGTTCCGACAATCGTGCCAACCACTCAGGCAACGATTGTACCGACGGCCACTATGCCGCCGGTTGGCTCCGAAAAGGGATGGATCCGGGTAAATTGCAACGTCGATGGTGCTTCGGTAACCTTTGACACATCCTCTCCGGGCGGTGTCATTACAGAGGGTTACTCTGATACCGAGGTCGTGACTACCGGCACGCCATACAAGACATTTACTGTCCAAAAATCCGGTTACCGGACCTTCACCGGCCCGGTGACGTCGTGGCCCGCAAATGGCCAGACTGTAAATCTGTATGCGACCCTGAACCCGATTCCCTCACCTTCGTATGGGAGTATCAGGGTGACTTCCCAGCCGGCCGGTGCCATTGCAACCATTGACGGCAGCACCTGGCAGTATACTCCCACAACCTTCTCATCCGTGCGTGCGGGAACCAGCCATAATGTCCGGATTACGATGAGCGGTTACCAGTCGTATGGGACATCAGTCTACGTGACTGCGGGCCAGACGGCCACCGTAAGTGCATCCCTGACCCCTAATCCCCGGCAGACCGGCTCCATCAATATCAATACTGCACCCAAAGGGGCGGATATCTATGTGGACGGTAGATTTGTGGCTGAAACCCCGCATCTCGTCACCAATCTTGCCCCCGGTTCACACACCGTCCGGCTGCACAAGGCAGGGTATGATGAGTATCTCCAGACTGTCACGGTGAATGCCGGGCAGCAGATACCTATCTCCGTTACCTTTACCCCCCAGCGACCGACCATGGGATCCGTTGAAGTGGGGTCCACTCCGGGTGGTTCATCAGTATACCTTGACGGGAAATATATGGGACAGACCCCGGTCGGCGGCTATTTCGATCTTACGAGTGTCAGGGAGGGATCTCACACCATCCGCATAACGCATCCGGATTTCCAGGACTACAGCCAGACCGTGTATGTGAAAGGCGGGAGTGTTGTGACCGTGAATCCCCACCTCACCCCGAATGCACCGTTACCCGTGCCGGATATGACCGGGCAGATAGTTGTCTCCTCAACCCCGTCCGGTGCCGAGGTGCTCCTCGATAATACGTTCAGGGGCATCACCCCGGTCACCCTCTCTGACATTCCCGCGGGCTCGCATGTCGTGACCGTGAAGCAGACCGGATATACCGATTCCTCCCAGACGGTAACAGTAACCGGAGGCAAAACAACTCCGGTCACTCTTGGTCTTTCAGCGGTTCCCCCGACCACAGAGAGTCCTTTGCCTGTTGCTGCCGTAGTGGGTGCGTTTGCTATCGTCGGTGCGGTCTTTGCCCTCGGGCGCAGAAAAGAATAAAAATCTCTCTTTTTTTGTGGGCAAATCGTTTGTTGGTTTGCTGTCCCGTTATACTGAGCCAGGACACCTGTTCCATGATAGCCATGAGCATTTTTGTTATGATTATCAAAATTCAAGACTGACATTTATTGGTTCTTATGTGAAAAATTTGTCGTCATAGGGCTTTAATACGTAATTGTTCTCCTCAAATCCTAACTCTTGTTCTTATCCTTTCAGCAACTTTAACGTAAAGATCATTTACTGCACGATGTTCTAGAGAGACGACTACAGAATAATCTTGCATATAATCTTGAAATTCTTTTTCTTTCATCCATTTTCCACTACAATAAACGCCCAAAATCAAAGGTTTTGAAGGATCTATTGAAGGCGTCTGAATATAATTTATCACTCCTTTCTGATGTAATCCTTTAGATCGGTCATTGAGTGATGGTTGTAATTGTATTTCATCGAATTTTTTTCTGTCATCATCATTTTCAGAAAAAACTGTGTTCGATTTCTCAATATCTTTGATATCAGTATTCTTGAATAATTTAAATCTCATCTGCGTCCCAATGTAAGCCATTCTCCTTCTTCTTACAGGTGGATTATATACTAATGTAACGGAGATCTCCCTTTTTCCTTTGATTTCTATAAATTCCCGTGGAAGAGGGAATTGGTAAAAATGCACCCCATTTATTTTCACTTTATTCTCTGCAAAAAAGAACACATGGTTTCCATCAGATGAGATTGCTTGTTCAACTGAAGGTTTTCCATATCCATAAACATTAGTTAAATTCTTTTTATCATCTGAAGAGGCCGATTTAATATTTCCATCTAATGGTGATGGTCGATTTACCGGATATTTTGCTGAAGCAATAAGGAATGCCTTAATAGTGTTTGAACTAGCGTTTGGATATTCTTTACAAAGTTTTGCAAGATGATTTGCAACTTTTGGAGCTGAAAAACTAGTGCCACAATCTGTGGTAAATAATTTATCTTCCTCAAACCATTTTGGATTTAAGAGAATTATGCCAGCATCGCTATCAAACATATATTCAGGCGGTTCATTAATTGGAATATTACCCCCCATCTCAACCAGTTCCGGTTTAATCATACCATTCAGACCGGGTCCGACGCGTGTAAAAAGTGAAGGGTAATCTGGATTTGGAAGAAATTTCATCTGAAATTTATCTTGAATATAATTCTGTGCTATTGAACCTACTGAAAGTGAATATACTGATGTTGCAGGATCAATAATTTTTACAGATTTTGTATCTTCAAGCAAATATTTAGGATATTGTTCTGGAATAATAATTTCATTATTTCCAACAGATGTAACAAAAATAATTTTTGGATACTCACATGCCAGTTCATCTATGACACTTGCGAGTGGATGCTGATATCTTAATTTGTAAGTCTCATAACATGGATTACCAATTGAAATATTTACAATTAGCTGATTATTGGGATATTTATCTGAAAAATAATTCACTGTTGCGATTAACTGATTCTCAAATAGTTTTTCATCGTCAAAACCAGGATATATCTCACCTGTATCAGTATCCTCCTTGCCATACAGAACCTTACATGACAAAATATATGCATCCGGTTTGAACTCCTGTTTTTGCAGACAATTAAGGATGTCACCATACAATGCAACACCTGCAACTTTTGTACCATGTCCTACATCGTCAACATAATTATTCGGATCTTTTTTAGGATCAATGAGGTAATCTCCAGCAATTTCATCACCAATTCCGTTTTTAAGTAGTGGATGGCCCGAATATACTCCACTGTCTGGGAGAATAATACAGGGTGAATCAGGATCTGGAGGATCCCCTGTCCTCAATTCATCAAGAGGAGTTCCAAGTACCTGCGGTTCGATGAAATTCAGACGAGGGGGTCGTTCAACATGGCTAATTTCATTTAAACTAATAATGTCATTAAAAATTATGTCATTTATTTTTACCCGAATAAGGCAGATATTTTCTGTTATTAGCTGATCTGTTACAGAACCCCCGTTATCTTCAATGTATTTCACAATGCCTGAAACTGCAGTATATAGTCTGTCATCGTCCATTCTCCACAATTCAATATCAAAAAAATCATAATTATTGTTGGGGGGATTTCTGAGAATGCTTTTTCCTGTTTTATCTTCGGGAGATATTTGTTCAAATGAGTGAACTACATTAAAATAGGTTTTATATTTTGATTCTAAACAATAGCTGTTCAACCGGTTTTTAAGTTCCTCAAAATCCTCTTTAACTGTAAGTGATATGAAATATGAAATCTGTTCTGAATCAGATTGTCCGGGAGAAAGATACTGAATATCACATCTGTTTAAGAAATCTGAGAAACTATCCTCATCAATATTGCCTTCAACGATAATTTTAAAAATAAGATTAGGATCAAAATAATCTGAAAATTTCTTTTTTTCGATTAAATAAGAATTTTCCATCTGATCTAAATTGAAGATCTGTGTTTCAGAAAAACCATTTTTATCTTCATGGTCTTTGGCAGATCCACCCCCGTATCCCGCTGGTCGAACATATTCCCGTTCATGGAATGGTAATGGGAGATGTCTTGCCATTTATCAGGCCTCACGTGCAGTAATTATTCGCTTTTGTCTGTCTACTGAATTTGATAGATCTTCATGAGTGATATATTGCCGCTTGTCTATGAGGGTGTGTTTTATTGCTCTGACAGTCACTTGTTCAATATCTGAACCTGAAAATCCTTCTGTTTCAAGAGCAAATCTGGTTAGATCAATGCCAGGTTCTTTCCAAAACGTGCTAAATTTTTTATGGAAAATAAAGTTTCTGCATTTTGTGTCAGGAAGTTCAAAAGAAACTACCTCATCAAATCGCCTCCATACTCCGCTGTCAAGAATATGAGGGTGATTTGTAGAAGCAATGAGGATGCTATCGCCCCTAAAATTTTCAAGCATCAGCATGAAATTATTCACTACACGTTTTATTTCTCCATGTTCGGTAGGATCATCTCTCTTTTTTCCTATAATATCAAATTCATCAAACAAGACAACCCAACGTCCTTTTTCAATATAATCGAATATTTTTTTTAGATTTGTAGAAGTCTCACCCAAATATGATGAGACAACTGATTCAAATTTTACTGTAATTAGTGGATAACCAATTTCAGAACTTATAATTTTAGCAGTAAGTGTTTTTCCGGTTCCAGGAGGACCGCAAAATAATATTTTGTTTTTGGGTTTTAACCCATATGAAGAGAGAAGATGCCTCTCCTGATTTTCTACTGTAATTTCATGGAGAATCTCTTCAGTCTCTTTTTTTACAATTAGGTCATCCCAGTTGTAATGATATTTATTCACTTCAAGCAATGGGAATCCTTTTTCATTATCACGGGGAATTGGTGGAATATTTTTCCTGAGTGAATTAGAAAGTCTGGAATATTCATTTTTAGAGGGAGGATCATCGAGGATTTGTTTTAATTTTGCAGCTAAAAGATGATGATTTTTCCTTTCTTCATCTTTAATTATCTGCATTGCAAGCTCATGAAAGAGTTCGTCATCATTTTTCATATGAGCCCGAAAGAGTAGTTCTAAATTTGAATAGTTCATGTTCATAATTTCAGCTAATTTCTTTTGCTGTAATATGTATTGTTTCTCTTCTTTGAATAATATTGGATTGTTCATGTCTGTTTTAAAATAAGGTGGTGGTCATACAAATGGTTTTATCTTTTAGTATTTCAAAAAACAGTTATATTTCCAATGAACATAGTCTTCAATTTTGCAATAAAGAATGAATGAAATCTGAGAGTTTCTTTTAGGAATCAATCAAGAGAATTTTCGACGCTTATTGAGTATAAATTCTTCTCCCCCTCATTTTAGCCCTCTTCTTCAACAATGTGAGATTGGTAGTCACCTGAATTATGATTTTGTCTTCTTGATCAATTAGGTATAATTTATCTGATGAACTTTTGATGATTCATCTATGATCAGAATCTGATCTGAAGGATATATACTCAGAGATCGAACCCTCTGAATACTCCTGTAAATCATGACTGGTCAAAAAAGAATATTCAGCCCAGAGTCACCACAGCCCCGACAACAACAAGGGCCACAATTAAGACAGCCAGCAGGTAATCCGGTGTGCCGAAGGGTCGGTCGAGACCGGGTGTGCGGGACATCGTCCGCAGTCCCCGGAGGTCAATCGTCAGGCCGAGGACATTGGCCTTGCCGAGCGCATTGGAGACAAGGGGGATGATGATGGGGGTCAGTTCCTTTATTTTTCCTTTGACCCCCGCACCGGGATTGTATGCCCGGGCACGCTGTGCTTCCTGGATGCGTTTCCCTTCCAGCTGAAGGCTTGGGATGAACCGGATGGCAATCAACAGCATCAGGGAGTAGTCAACCGGGAGGTGCATCTTCTGGAGAGCGGTGACAAGGTCCCGCGGCTGGGTGGAGATGATCATCAGCTGGAATGCAAAGAGCATCACGAAGAACCGCAGTGAGAGGACGGCGGCAAAGTTCAGCGCCCCGGTTGTGATAGCTATATGCCCGCCGATGTAGGGCACGACCGTTGGTATCAGGTATCCTATCACATCCCCGCTCTGCATGGTAAGAACCGTCAGGAGTATCAGCCCGGCACTCAGGAACACGAGCATCGGCACCTGGGCGGCGAGTTCACGGGCAAACCGTCCGGCCACTGCAAGGATGAGTATTAAGAGGATGATACCGGCGAGCACTAAGGGATTTGTTGAGAGGATGGCAAGCACAATGACCACCAGAAGGAAGCAAATCTTTGTGAGTGCGTTCATCCGGTGGAATACACCGTCAATTCGTTTATACTGAAGAATTTCTGCCATTACGCTGCATCTCCGTTGATGCGAGTTCTGTCTGATGTGATAATCCCGCCATCCATCCGGATGACACGTTGTGCATGCCGTTTTACCATGGAAAGATCATGGCTGACCATGATCACGGTGTGGCCTCCCTCTGAGAGTGACTGAAGAATCTCCATGATGCGGTCTGCCTCCTCCGGATCAAGGCCGGTTGTCGGTTCGTCAAGGATGATGACGTCCGGTTTCATGGCCACCACGCAGGCAATCGCGAGGCGTTGGCGTTCCCCTCTGCTCATTGCACGGGGAAACTGGGACAAACGGTCCCCGAGTCCTACCATGGCAAGCACATCTTTGATGCGTTCCTGTGCATCTGCCGGGTCAATACCGATGTTCTTCATCCCGAACTGCATCTCACGAACAACGGTGTCTTCAAAGAGCATAGTGTCAGGGTTCTGGAATACCAGTCCCGCTTTCTGTGCGAGGCGGGTGACACGCTCATCTGCTGCATTCATCCCGCAGACCATCACTGTCCCGGACGTCGGGCGTAAGAGGCCGTTGAAGTGTTTGACAAGCGTCGTCTTCCCGGAGCCGTTCTCACCGATGATGGCAACGAGTTCACCCGGATAAATATCCAGGCTGACTCCCGAGAGAGCATGTACCTCCCCATAGGTGTGAACCAGGTTCCGTACCGCTACACGGGGTTTGCCCTGCCGTGCAACTGATGCGGTATCCACCATCTCTCCGGTATTTTCTGTTTCATCGGTATAGGTGGAAAAGAACTCCTCTGCTGTTTCGTCTTTTGTGAGGCGGCCGTCTTTGATGGTGATGACCCGGTCGGCAATGGACTCGAGCTCGCGGGGTTTTTGCTCCACCACAATGATGGTCTTGCCCGCGTCTTTGAGTTTGGTGAGAATTGCAACGATGTTCTCAGTTGCAGCGGTATCCAGTTCCGCCGTTGCCTCATCTAAAATAAGGCATTCTGTACCGGATGCAAGAGTGGCGGCAAGGGACACACGCTGTTTCTGACCGCCTGAGAGCGTATGGGGCGGACGGTGTCTGAGGTCAGTGAGGTTCGTGAATGCAAGCATGTTTTCCAGCCGGGTCCGGACATCTTCAGCCTGCATACCACGGTTTTCCAGACCGGAAAGAACCTCTTCTTCAACCGTGGTGAATATCAGCTGTGCATCTGCATCGTCAAAGACGACACCGATTTTGCGTCCGATGTCTCCCATATCCTCATAGCCGTTCACATCGCGTCCGAATATCGAGAGTGTGCCATTCATTTTTCCTTCGTATTCATGGCAGAGGATACCTGCTGCCGCAAGACAGAAAGTGGTCTTTCCCGCTCCGGTGGTGCCGTTCACAAGGACGCACTCTCCCCGGGGAATGGCGAGGGTGATATTGGTGAGTGCGGGTGTTGTCCCCTGAGGGTAGGTATAGGAGAAGTCGGTGAATCGGAATGCCGGTGTCTCCGGGTCACCGGATTCATCCGTCATTATCTCCGGGCGCACCCATCTCTCCTCTCCTTTTGCCCCCCGCATCAGAATCTTTGAGGAAGGGATGTAGAGTAGCTGTGCAATGACGGCGTTTGCAATGGCCGTGAGGATGATAACCGGTGATACTGCAATAATGAACGTACTGACGGTAAATCCTTCCCCGGGTGCAGAGATGAAGCCTGCTGCAATGACAGCGATGCTGATTGAGATGAAGGTGAATCCACTTACCAGAGTCGCGCCGAATGTGGCCACCGTGGGTGCAACAGGAATATGTTTTCTTGTCGCTGAATACAGGACCATACAAACCAATGCTCCCAGTGGTTCTGATATGAGGTTTGCCGGCGGGAATATGGAGTGGCTGATCAGAGCGGATATGATACCCGCCACGATGCCGATGCCGATGGTGTCGCGTACATTCGGGCGGATGAGGATGATCGCCAGGCAGTAGAGGGCGATTATTGGGTTGGATACGATTGCCGTGGGTATGATATTCAGGAGATAGCGGAGAATGGCGCCGATGGCAAGGAGAATTCCCACGATGGCGATGTCACGCGATTTTATGGCAATTACCCCCGTATGTGCGCTGGCTGGTGTCTGCGTGTTGACAAATAAGAATCATTAATGTATGTATCTGTACATTGATGGTTAAATACGTGTTGACTTGCAGTGCCACGATCAGACCGGCAGGAAGCCCACTACCTTAGTTGCAGGGAGAGGAACAAAACAAAGAAAGACCTGACACACACAGGAAAGAAATATACACAAAAAAAGATCAGCGTGCCATGAAGACCGGCACCTGTAGTTTGTTTATCAGTTTGGGAAAGAGGCTGTTCCCGCTGGACCGCGGGTTTCTTCCGTATGCACCCATGACAATCAGGCCGTATCCGTTGCTTTCCGCCTCTCTGATGATCTCTTCCGATGCCGACCCTTCGACAATCTTTGATGTGGTCGAAATCTTTTCCCGGTTAAAGAAGAGGAGGACCTGCGCCATCTCGTCATTGATGTTTTTGCGCATGTCCCGCCAGATCTGGGATTCATAGTTCTCAATTCTGCTGCACATATCTGACTGGGTGCAGAAGTTGAATGCCATCGACTTGGAATCCCGTTTGTCCAGAACAGAGAATAAGACGACCTCTGTTTTCTTCTCCTGTGCAATCCGGAGTGCATAGAGCGCTCCCTTGTGGCTCCACATGGAGCCGTCCAGTAATACCAGTATCTTCATCGTTTCCATCTCCTAGAGCATTCCGAACATGGCATAGAGCATCACCAGGCCGACCGCGACCGTGATCACCAGCGTGAGCATTCCTATCTTCAGGAACTGCATGAAGGTAATTGCAATTCCTTCGCGTTCTGCGACACCGAGCACCACCACGTTTGCCGATGCGGCAATGGCCGTTCCGTTTCCGCCCATGCACGCACCCAGAGAGAGCGCCCACCAGAGCGGATAGACGTCCATCGTGGCACTCATGTCATGGATGAGAGGGATGAGTGCGGCGGTGAGGGGGATATTGTCCACGATTGCCGAAGCAAAGGCCGAGAACCATGCGATCACAAACATCGCCTCAAACTGATTTGAGACCATGCTGATCATGAACTGGGAAACCATCTCAATAATCCCGGTGTTCACCAGTGCACCAACGATGACAAAGAGCCCTGCGAAGAAGAAGAGGGCAGTCCATTCAATCTTCTCAAAGATTTCATCCGGCTGCACCCTGCTCCATATGAGGATGATGGCAGCGCCGATGAGGGCGACCTCCGCCGGTTCAAGGGCAAGCGATGGGTCGACAAACGGGAAGATCACGTGCAGGTAGACACCGATTGAACTGTGGATAAAGAAGAGGACGACCACCATGAGGATGACCGTGACCGCCTTTTTGAAGAGCTTCCTGTCAGTGATTGCGGCCTGTTCGTCCAGACTGTTGATGGTCTTTGTGATGACTTCCTTCTCTTCTTTGGTCACCTTCATTGACCTGCCGTAGATGACAAGGAAGATGATGAGCACGATCACCATATCGACTGCGGCAATCGGCCCCATGATCGTGATAAATTCATTGAAGGTCAGGCCCGCGGACGAGGCGATCATGATATTCGGGGGGTCCCCGATGAGAGTGGCTGAACCGCCTACGTTGGACGAGATGATCTCTGCCAAAAGGAATGGCACCGGATTTAAGTCCATCAGCTTGGTGATGTAAAGCAGCATCGGCGTCAAAAGCAGCACGGTCGTGACATTGTCCAGGAAAGCACTGACGATTGCAGTGACGATAGAGAACAATATGAGCACCATGATAGGGCTGCCTTTGGCCATCTTTGCGGTACATATGGCGATATATTCAAAAAGTCCGCTGTGCCGGGCCACATTGATGATGATCATCATTCCCATTAAGAGGAAGATGGTGCCGAAATCGATGTGCTCCAGCATTGAATCCCAGGGAACGATTCCCAGGAATACGACCACCGCAGCACCTGCCATGGCGGCAACGGCGCGGTGGATACGCTCATCAATGATGAGGATATATGTCGCAATGAATACGACGAGTGCAAGGAGCTGTACAGTTGTTAACATTGTAAATCACGTCAGAATACAATTGTAGGTTGTGTCAGTGACTGTGCCAGCAGGATGGCATCTCCGCTCACCGCACAGGAATCGGGATGATTGCTTGCATAGCATTTCGGAAGGACGACAAGATCAAAGTCAGGTGCTATTTTCAGTATGTCCTGCTGTTTGTTCCCCAGAAACATGCGTCGCATGCAGGGAATACTGCGTGAGTTAAGGCAGTGCTCATAGTCGTCCAGAAGACGGGTGCCGTAGTCCTCCTTTTTCTGGATGAACTCCTCCCCTGCCTCCTTGTCCAGAGAGGCCATGATGATCTCGGAGATCTGTGCGTCGGTGATAAATATCAGCGTGACCGTTGCGTTCTCGTATGCTGAAAGCAGTTCACATATGGATTCTGACACTTCGGTGACTGAAAAGTCCAGCGGAAGCAGAATTGTTTTGATCTCGCGCGGCCGCATCTCTTCTTCTGTGAGAATATAGTCACTGTATTCCTTCTGGATCGACTCATATTTTGAGCCGACCACGTCTTTGAATTTGCGTTTAATAAGCCCTTGGTAATATCGCATGTGTCTACTCCTCTCCTTATACACTATGACTAACTGAAAGGATATATTGGTAATTCTCCCCGTGAATAAATATGTGTGTTGTTTTAAAAATGACAACACGTTAAAAAATAATCAAAAATATCTCTTTGCCGCTTCCAGTTTCCTCTGGCATGCCGGGCAGAGGGTCTTTCGTTTCCGGTCAAGTTCGTCCAGAGTTGTCGGGCAGAACATGATGCATTCACTGTTTCTGCAGTGGTCAAGGCCAAGCATATGGCAAAATTCGTGCGTGCCTTCCTTTACCACACGGTCAATGGTGTCATACATGTCAGCCTTCCGCTGGTAATAGCGGTTATCAAGGCGGGTTGTCGAGACGATGCCTGCACGCACCGACGGGCGGGCGAGTCCAAAGACAAAATCGCGCCCCGGAATATAGAGGTCTTTTCCGGCGATAATGAGAATGTAGTTTCCGATACCATGCTTTCGGGTATAGATGTCCTGCATGCCGCCAAGTATTTGTGATGCATTATACTGGCCGCGTGCGCCGTCAAAGCCACGCAGCATGACTGGATTTTCCCGGAGGTCAACGTGTGTACCCAAGATTGCCCCGATTGCCTGTGCCACCGGGATCTGAATACCCTCCGGTGCTGTTGAATCCCAAAATATAAGGAAACTCATCCAAAATAACATTGTCAATGGGGAGCTATAAGCATATTGAAGAGCGTTTTTCCCGTTATATCATCAGGAAATATTCGTTCGCCACAGAAATCGGGGTCGGCAGAAATTTTACGGTGGCAGAATGCATCGCCCGTGCCGGTGTGGCAGTCCGGACAACAGATATCTCCCCGCAGCAGCCACCGGCGGGTATTCCCTTTTTCCGGGACGATGTGTGCACACCGGATCTCGCCCGGTACCGCGCCACTGAACTCATCTATGCGGTCAGGCCGGGAATTGAGATGGTCCCCTGTATCATCGCGCTTGCAGAGTCTGTGAACGCAGACTGTATCATCTACCACCTGGGAAATGAGATATATGAGCGCGGCGGCCGCATCATTGACTGCGGGGTCGTGCTCCACCAGTATTACACCCGGACTTAAAATCCGTCAAATAATGTCTTCTGTGACGTGTCAGGGATGGGTTCGGGATCTTCGGCCGACTTTTCCGCGACCCGTGGCGTAACTGCGGGGGGCTCATCCGGTTCAGAACAGGGAAGAGGTACTTCCTGCACCGGTTTTTCTGCCTTCTGTCCCTTTTTCACTTTTTTCTTTGTGTATCCCCGCTCTTCCTCACGCCGCTCCTTTGCGAGATCTTTGATGATTTCGGCAGCCTTCTTCTTGTCGCCGATAAAGAACTCCAGTTCATCTTTCTCGAAGTGCAGGACGCGGGCATACTCTTCGGGGTCTGCTTCGATGAGTTTTGTTAGCGGGGTGAAAAAATCTTCCCTGAGTGCATTTCCGGGAATATGGTAGGATTCCCCGAGTTTTCCCATGATGCCGTTTCTGAGGGTCTTCTGTTTCCTTCCGGTGCCCATCTTGCGCCAGCGGCCCGGTGGCATGATGCGTGCATGTATGCCTTTTCCTCCTGCTGCCTCTGCAGATCCCATAACCATCAGGGCAGATGCATATTTCCAGAGCGTGTAATACTGGCGGCGGTAGGTGCGGCCGATGAACCGGTCTGCTGTCGCAAGCGTCTGGTAGGCATACGCCTTCTCATCAATTCCCGTTACAAGGGACATTGACTCCTCAATCCACTGTTCGATGGTGTCGGGAGTGCCGTCCACCTCACGTGCATAGCGCAGCAGGGTGTCGTCGTCTGCACCGGAGTGAATTGCTTTGATGAGTTCAAATATTGATGTACGTTCATCTTTCTGTGAGGTATGCACATCACCGCTGCCGACATGAGCAGCACCGATTGCAGCAGCCTGGGTACTATTGATTGCAGAGCGCAGATCTCCCCCTGAATTATCTGCTATCTGCTGCAATGCCGCGGGGTCGCAGTCCACCCCTTCTGCCGCACAGATATAGCGCAGGTGGGTGGAGATGGTCTTAGCAAGGATGGTCCGAAACTGAACCGTGTCGCAAAGCCCACGGATAGACTGGTCAAGGCCATAAAGATCGTTTGCAATGAGGATGATAGGCTGGCGGGAGGAACGGATGACATCAGCGATGGCACGTGCGCCACCACGATCGGAATTCCCGTGAATATTGTCTGCCTCGTCAAAGATGATGAGGCGTCGCCCGGTACCGGTGAGGCTTGCGGTGGTGCTGCCGGCGCCTGCTATTTTCTCTATTACTCCCTTTGTGCGCTGGTCACTGGCATTGAGTTCAATGACGTCCCATTCCATATCGCGGGCGAGAGCGTGGGCTGCGGTCGTCTTTCCGATTCCTGGTTTTCCATAGAGGATAAGCGGCCTCATGCTGGTGTGCCAGGTCTTTCCCCACTCTGCGATCTGACGGATTGCCTGGCCATTGCCGATGATATCCTGCAGACGCTGTGGTCTGTACTGTGCAACCCAGTCCATTGGTATATTCTCTGTGTCTGAAGGGTGAAAAATGCAGTGGTGGTGGGTGTAACGCTGAAGAAATTCTTATTTGTTTGTGGCGGTATCACACCCGTTTTTGGGAGTGAACGCGGTGAATCCACAGCGAACAGCAGGACTCGTCATTGCACTGGTATCCGGGAGGAATATGCATATTATTAACTAAACATACGGTAATATTTTGATCATAGATGGTGTTATTGTGGTAGAATGTTCCACAGACGAGATTGCCGCAGCTGTACGCAATTATGATGGTGTCACGCGCAAGCGTGCAATTGGAGAAATAATTAATTCACTCCGTATTGTAACACCAAACGTGCCGGTCTCCTTCGGGGATGATGCGGCACTAATACAGAACGGAGATGTCGGCCTTCTTCTGGCAGCTGATGGTATTTGGAGTCGTCTTCTGGATGCAGATCCATACTGGGCAGGTTTTTGCGCAGTGCTTGTTAATGTCCATGATATTGCTGCGATGGGAGGTACTCCTCTTGCCGTAGTAGACATTATGTCTGTCAAAGATGCGACGGTATGTCATGAGGTAATGAGAGGGATGTATGAGGCATCTGCGAAATTTTGTGTTCCGGTGGTGGGAGGACATCTTCATCCGGATGCAGAGATGAATGTGGTTGATGTCGCAATCCTTGGTACGGTGAATCCTGACGACGCAATATATTCTCATACTGCCCAGGTGGGTAACCGGATTGTCGCATCGATTGATCTTCATGGGCGGATACATCCATCCTGTGCCATGAACTGGGATTCTGCCACTCTTCGGACGGCAGAGGAGGTGCGTGCACAGATTAAAGTGATGCATACCCTTGGAGAACGGCACCTGGTGACTGGCGGAAAGGATATCAGCAACCCTGGTGTCATCGGTACGCTTGGTATGCTGCTTGAGACCAGCAGGAAAGGTGCTGAAGTCTGCCTTGATGACATTCCGCGACCTGATCTGGATGCGCTTGGTATTACCTTTGAACACTGGGTGCGCATGTATCCCGGGATGGGATTTGTCTGCTCCGTGCCTGTTGAGGCAGTGGACACCGTGATGGAGCTTTTCTCCGGTGTCGGGATGGCTGCAGCAGATATCGGGGTCGTGACGGATTCTCAGAAACTGATCATACGCCACGGTGATGATGAATCTACGGTCTTTGACCTAAAGAAGCAGGGGATCATGGGGATCCCTATGGACGATTAGGGAGGGATACTGTCGGTGGTCATTGGGATTGGTGCCGGGACTAATCCGGAATCTGTCCGGGCGACCATGGAGAGGCTTTCAGGAACAATTCCCCTTCGCTGTTTTACCCATCCTGATAACCGGGATGTCTTTTCCGGATTCGATGCAGTGTATGACCCTGTGCCCGAGGAGGCACTGGTGCAGGCACTCTTCTCTGGTGAAATAGATGCGGCCATACGTGGCAGTCTGCCATCCAGTTCTACCCTTTCGGTACTCAGGCGGGTTGCGGGTGTCCCCCGTCTGGAACGGATCGCTTTTCTTGAAACAGCAGAAGGAATACGGTTTCTGCTGGCACCGGTCGGAGTGGATGAGGGATGGACCGTTGACGAGAAGGTGTCGCTTCTTACACAGGCACGAAAGATGGCACCTGCCTTCGGGGTGACCGACCGTGCTGCTGTTCTCTCCGGAGGGCGTCTCGGCGATGTGGGACGCCATCCGGTGGTGGACAAAACCATTGCGGATGCAGAGGATGTGGCTGCCCGTACCGGTTGTGACCATGCAGAGATTCTGATTGAGGATGCTGTCTGTTCCCACGGGGTTATTATCGCCCCGGACGGTATATCCGGAAACCTGATTTTCCGTACATTATGTCTCCTTGGAGAAGGAATTGCCCATGGTGCTCCGGTGGCAAATATCGACAGAATTTTTGTCGATACTTCGCGCGCCTCTTCAGATTATTCAAATTCGGTATTCATTGCCAATTCATTGTGTAAAAAATAAATATGGATTGTTGCACATTTAAAAACAAATTTTGGCTTCAATTTGCCATTTTTTTGACCCGTGTCTAATTTGTTCCAG
>JAUVCV010000031.1 GCA_030595665.1 Methanogenium sp. | reverse complement strand
TTGGAGGAGCAGAGATATTCTGCAGAATTAGAGGGTATATTTCGACAGTCCGGAAGAACGGGAAATCAGTGTATGAGGCATTGAAAAGGTTGGCCGAAGGGAACCCATTCACTGTTCAGGAACTCATGGCTGAATAGTTACAATTTTTAATAATATTCTTAAATCCTAAGATATCCCCTACAAAACAATATGTATTCGTCATTTTATCATATTAATAAAGGACATGGGTGACATTATACATTCCCTTGAACTATCCACCCATATTGACCGAATTTGATTAAGAGAACGGAGATGATAAACTCTAAGACACACGGTAAGATTTCTTCGGAAATTCCAATAAGATTAGTTGCAAAAATCAAAGATATAACCCCAAAAACAGATGCGAGGGGAGGGATTCGAACCCGCGGACTCCTACGAGACTGGGCCCTAAACCCAGCGCCTTTGACCAACTCGGCAACCCTCGCCAAATACAGACAGTCATGTTGTCGCTAAAACGGTATAATCCCTTGTATCTTTGGTGTGATAAATCGGGCCAAAAAAAGCGTATTCAGATTATTATTATTATTATTATTCTCTCTTCTCGTCTCACTTCGTCAGGATGAAGCGGCATAAAACGGCAGGAGTCGCCGGAGACGCAGGAGAAGTTCTCATGCAACCTTCTTCAGGCACCACATTCTCATGCACTCTTCTCCATCCACCCGTTCTCCTTCGCCTGTTTCATAATCCGAATCAACTCCCGTCCGCACGCGACTAAGAGTGCCAGGACAAGAGGTCCAATCACAAACCCGACAATCCCCATGATCCACAGTCCGCCGAAGAACCCGACCCACATAATCGCAGGGTGAATCGACGTCCGCTTCCCCATCATGATTGGCCGGAACAGAAGATCCGGGACAGCGCATACAACCGGATATCCGATAACTGCAATCAGAGCCGCCGCCCGGTAATCTCCCAGGGCAATTGCGTAAATGCCTAAAAAGACCATAATCAGCGTCGGGCCGATAATCGGAATCAGCTGGAACAATGCCACAATCAGTGACCAGAAGATAATGTGCCCGTATCCCAGTACATAAAAGAACGGAAGAGCAAGAAGAAACGTAATCAGTGATGTCGAGATATGGACAATATATATTGAATACAGAGTGTTCGAACTTATTTCCTCGATATGACTGACAAATGTTTTCATCGCGTCAGGAACACCGGCAAGAATATTCTGCCAGATGTTCTCCCCGAATAACAGGAAAATAAAGAGCACCAGGAAGAAAATAATCCCATTAAATATCGCAGAGGTAAACCCGGACAACACCGAGAAGAACCCTGACTGAATCGTATCCATATGGGAATTAATGATTCCTGCAACATCAATCGGGGGAGTCGTTGCATCCCCCGCCGGAATCAACTGCATACCGATAAGAGCCGTATATATCTGCGTGATAATCTGCGTCAGGTAATCTGCATTATCATACAATATGGCAGCACTAAATGCCAGCGCACCGATTGCAAGACATCCGACAATAAACGTGACCGCAAATGCTGCAACCTGTTCATTCACGAACCGTGCAAACCACGTCTTCATCGGCATGACAACAACAGCAAGAGATACGGCAAGAATGACAACCCCAAGGATAGAACCAAACGCATACAGCGTAAGAAACAGCACAACACCAATTATCAGGAGTGCTAGTTTGTCATAGTCCGCAAATGCGCTTTTCATTATCTATAAAATTAATTTAAACGGCTATATACATACTGGCACTACCCCCGGCTGAGCCACCGGCACAAATTCCAACAAAATCACACCGACACCACAAAAAGCAACTGAAAAACTGACACCACCTGCAACGGAAACCACCAACACCATCTGCAACTGAACCAATTTTTCACCTAATCAGGGGTATTATTCCATTATTACCCGGATATTTCGCCCAATTCTCTAATATGCCATATAAACGGTGATTTTATTGTGACAATGACAAACATTAAACCTCTGAAAGAGTATCTGTTATTATTCGGAGATAATAAATGCCCGGTGTGGTCATAAACATAATAATTGCAGTACTCCTCTGCTGGATTCTTTTTATTACAATTGATATTATATTCCGTCTTCCTGAAAAGGGAGGTGTGAGCGGTGCAAACGCCATAGGCACCACCATTGCAGCTGATAAGGGTTCACTCAATGGTGGATTTATGATGGGAAATATTGTCTGTTCTCCGGATGCTTCCGCAGGAACGCTGCTTGCGGCCTGCGGTGTATTCGTTGCCGGTATTCCCGGCGGGCTCATTGCCGCCGTACTGGTATACATCGGAAACAGAATCTGTCATGACCCGGGATATGCAGGAACAACCGGTGCACTCTGTGCCACATTCATGGTCGCAGGGGCCGGTATGGCAGGCATACCCGCTGATGCATTTATCGCCGGCATGGTCATCGCCATTCTGACGATTCAGGGCATATCCCACCCGTATGCAAGCCATCTTCTCACGAAACTATGGAGGATACGGGCATGATTCCCCTATATGATGCAGCAATGATCCCCGTTTATATATGTGGGATTGTTGCACTCTATGCCGTCATCCGGATTGTAACAGAGAAGAAAACCCTCAAAAAACTGGTCTTTTTAAATGTCATGAATTTCGCCATAACGGGACTCATTGTACTCTCAATTCCCGATATCATGGCCCTCTTTGCAGGCATTGCCTATTTTGTCGGTTCGACCCTGGAAGCAAACGCGATTGCAAGTACCTATGCAGGAGGAAAAACCAATGAATGAATTCTACATCATCATCCTGGGCCTGATTGCAGTATTGGGAGTCATATCTGTTTACATCAAAAAAAGCCCCTTTGACAAACTTATAGGGCTTGCCATCATGATGGGCGGGGTGATTCCTCTCATTGTACTAAAGGGCTACCTCGATGTGGCAATACTTGTAGCAATCATCATGCCCTTAACAACAATATTCATTCTTCAGGCAACCGGGAGGAACACCGATGAATCCTGAACTTATCCTTGGTTTTATCATCCTTTTGGCCGGAGTCGCGGCCTCTGCATTTCCGCGGGAAAGAGACTATATCTCCCGTCTGATTCATGTAGAGATTGCCGGAACCGGACTGATGCTTGTCATGCTTGCCTACGATGAGACCATTGCTATTCTGACATTTGTTGCCGTAACCGCGATTGCCACCATTGTTCTGATACGGGTCATTGAACGGGGTGAGCCCTGTGATTAAATGGCTCTCCCGCTACATGGCAAAAGTTGAAAATCTGATTGCCATTTATTCCGTTATTGTCGTTGTAATCGCCGCTCTTGCCATCGTCAGTCTCATCGTTTCCCCCATCGGATATGAAGATACGCAGCTCTACCCCAAACATATCAACACATCTTCTCCCCTGAATCCCTATGACCGGGGGGGAGTTCCGTTTGGCACAACCGAAGTGGTAGCGCAGTATCCACAAAATTCCCCGTATCTGGGATATGTAACCGCGTACCTCACACCACTCTCGGCTTTGATGGCCATATCAAACCAGTATCTCGGTACAACCATCGTCTCCCATCCGGGCGGCATTATTGATGAAATTCTCTACAACACGAGGGGCCTTGATACCATCGTTGAAACAAGTATTCTCTTTACGGCCTTTGCCATTGCCTCATTCCTGTACAGGAGGGAGGAAGAATGATGGATGACTACACCATCGGCCTCGTTGTCGCCCTGATTGCAGTTATAATCACCTTTTACGCAGCATTCCGGGAAAAGAACGACATCCACCGGCTGATTATTGCCGATCTCGCAGAAGTATCAGCTCTCGCCATCATTGCCCTCATCGCAACCGATCTCGCGGAAGCGCTCATCATCCCCGGCCTTGTCGTCGGTATATCAGAACTCATGGCACTCTCAGAAATATACCTCGTCCGTGAAAACCTGAACCGCCCCGTGAAAGAACCATTCAGAATTGAAGTCCTCGACACCGCTCCCGCCATCATCGCAGCCATTCTCGTTATTTACGGAATTGTACTCTCCGGATTCACCGGAGGGGTTGTCGCCGGCACCGGCATGGTCTTCTATTTCATGGGAAAGAAACAGACCGAACGGTTTGCCCTTGTAGAAACCGTATCCGGATACGCATGGGCATTCTGGATTGTCGCTTTCTTCATCTTTATGGTGCTTCCCGAATACTGGTTCTTTGCAGTTATGTTAGCCGGTGGAGCAATCTTTGCCAAAGTGACCGCCAAGATGTCACTTATTGGAACAATGCGGGGTGAGAAAGATGTTTGAGCTGGCGTCATTCAATATCGGCGGACATGAATTATTTGTCCTGCCCTTTGGGGATATTGTCAATTACTTTACTCCCTACACCGCAGCGTTATTCATCTTTGCACTGATATTTACCATCATCTGCATCATCTCCAAGCCGGAAAGACAGCTGGAGACTGCCTTTGGCACCGATGCCATCTATGCCAAGGAAGTGACCGGGAAGGACCTTCGTTTCAGGCGCTTTATGGCAATTGCCTGTGGTATTGCCACCATGGGAGCTGTGACGAGCGGCGACATATTCAATTTCACGCTCTTTGTCAGCATGGTAGGGATATGTATCATCGGCATCGTTGCTTCTGTTAAATATAAACATGTCCTGAATGCAGCCTTTAACTATGGCATCATCTCGATGCTTGCAACCATCCCCCTCTTTGGCGGGGCAGCGATTACGCTTGCCGCGACAGGGACACTCTCAATCTGGGAACTCTCCGCAATGGCACCCGCAATGCCGGGAATTGCAAAAGCCCTGATTCTCGTGGGAGTAATGGGAGAAGGAATCGCGCCGTTCTATGCAGCAAAGGCAGAACTGTTCCGTGCACCGGGTGCACCGTACGTAATCATGATTCATGTGAGCTCCCTCCTGATGTTCCTGAGGGTAGTGGAGATAATGCTGGCAGTGTGATAGACTATGAATGGAAAATTGATTCAACTAATAACCGTTGTCGCGCTGATTGGACTCATAATTGGATGGATTGGACCGTATATCGGTCTGATCTCAGACATTCAGCAGGCACTCATCTGCATCATCGCACTGCCGGCCTTTATCCTCGGAGTCATGCTTCAGTGGAAGTACAGGGATGGAGAAGAAGATGATCCGTTTGTGGGGTACTAAAAAATGATAGGTTATCTGATTGCAGCACCATTTCTCGGGCTTTTATTCATGGGGATACACCGAAAAGTAATTGCACGGATACAGGGCCGGCCCGGCCCTCCCATCTGGCAGGAAATACTTCATACCCTGAAATTTTCCTTCAAAGAGACATGGGTCCCCCGCACCGCAAGTAAAACCCTCTTTATCGGCATCGTCTTTGTAGCTATTGCCATATGGGTCGGAGCACTCTGCGTCGTCCTCCTTGGCGGCAGTCTGCTCCTGTTGTTTGGCATATATATGGTGCAGAAGATGGTAGAGCACGGAGTCGGGTTATCCCCCGGATCCCCCTACGCGAAATTCGGTGGTGTCCGTTCCGTTATATCGGCATCATCTGAAATTCCGCTCTTTGCAGTGATTGGAGGAATTTATTTCTTCACCGGATCCCTGATGATCTCTGATATTATCCAGTATCAGGCAGACAATGGCCCTCTCCTCTTTAGCCTGCTCCCTGCAGCGATTGCGATGTATATCGTCATCCTCTCAAAGATGCATTACGGACCGTTCTCCATTGTCGAGGCAAAAGAGATTGTGAGCGGATATAAAACGGAGCATTTCGGTGCATGGCGTGCCGGTCTTGAAATATCCGATGCCATACGAACGGTCGTCCTCTTAATGGCCTTCGTATTGTTATTCTGGGGAGCATTATCACCGCTCCTGCTCATCATTGCAATGCTCATCATCCTCGTATCACTCTCCTTTGTTTGTGCCGTTACTCCCATGCTCAACCCGTATGACAGTGTAACGATGCAACTGGTGATAATCGTTATTCTGGTGGCCTGGATGGCCATTCTGGGGCTGATAGCATGACACACATAAAAAAAATACTGACCGCAGGCCTCATTGCCTACCTCATTATTGCAGCGTGGCAGGTTATTTCCCACCCTGAGGTAGCTGTACAGGCATTTGGTCTCGGACTCCTCTTCATCATTCTGACCGGGATTGCCTGGATAACAGATGAAGAACACCTCAAAAAAGCAGAGATGGGTATCCTCTGGATATGTATCGGCCTCTTTGGCCTGTATGGAATCCTTATTGCCGGAGGGATTGTCTAACATGGTTACCTTCCTCTACGAAAACGATCTGCGGGAAATGAAACTCATCATCCTCTCGAGTCCGCTTCATGAAGTGACACTGAAAATCCTGTGTGAAAAATACGGGGTCCGCCGCCAGATTCTCCGCAAAAAACTGATGGATCTCTTCGATATGTCCCTTCTGGAAAATATTCCGGCACGGTATGAAGTCTGGGAAAAAGAACAGACTGAAACGGACCAGTCTATCGAACACGCATTTGGTGCATCACTTATTACAAGACAGATTCCCCTCCTGACGGAAGATGAAATGAACAGCATAATTCAGCAGACAAACGACAAAATTTCAGCCGGATACGATAAAATACCGGCAATCAGTGAAGGAATGACAATGATACGCGAGGTGCTCAGTTCATGAAAGCAGTACAGGACCTGAAAAATGCGGTCCGTTCCCGTTCCATTCATGTATGTTATGTAAATGTTGGTTCGTGTAATGGGTGTGATATCGAAATTCTTGCATGTCTTGCGCCCCGCTATGACATCGAACAATATGGCATTTATGTCCATAATAACCCCCGGGAAGCAGATATCCTCCTCATAACCGGAGGGTTCTCACCACAATGGGAAGACAAGCTAAAGATGGTCTGGGACAAGATACCCGAACCAAAAGCAGCAATCGCCATTGGAAACTGTCCCATCTCCGGGTGTGTGTTTAACCGCGAAGGGACCTACCTTGACCCGCCGGTAAGTAAACACATTCCTATTTCAGCAGAAGTCCCCGGATGCCCGCCACGGCCGACAGAGATTCTTGCAGCCGTGTTGTCGCTTGCACCCGTTATATTCAAAGATTATGAGAGGAAAGACGAATGAAGAAGATTGTTGATGTATCCCTTCCAATAGGACCGGTGCATCCGGTCTTTAAGGAACCGTGCCGGATTAAATGTGTAACGAATGGAGAATACGTAACGAGTGCAGAACTTGAACTTGGATACGTAAAGAAAGGAATTGAACGCATCATGGTCGGCCGGCCCTGGCAGGAAGTAATGTTCCTTGCAGAACGGGTCTGCGGTATTTGTTCTGTGATACACAATTACGTCTGCATTGAGGGGATGGAACGAATCAATGACATCCCGGTGCCTGACCGGGCAGAATATCTCCGGGTTGTTTTAAATGAACTGGACAGAATTCAGAGTCATCTCTTAGCAAATTATTCATACTGCTACACCATCGAACATGAAACTCTTGCCATGTATCTCCTTAATCTGAGAGAAACGGCCATGGATGCGCTTGAACTCATCACCGGAGCACGGGTTACCTGTTCATACATTATTCCCGGCGGTGTGCGGTTTGACCTCACCCCCGAGAAAGAGAACACCCTTCGTGGCATGCTCGATCACATCGATTCTGAACTCACCCGGTTTGTCCATATGTTCAAAGGAGGGTCAATGATCGCCCTCCGAAGCAAAGATGTCGGTATGTTTACCCGTGAAGAGGCAATCGAATCACATTCTGTCGGCCCAACCGCCCGTGCCAGTAATCTTGACAATGACTGCAGACTGTTCCACCCGATTTATAAAAAACTGGAATTTAAATCGATTCTCCTCGATGACGGGGACAACTATTCACGCATCATGCTCCGTTTCCTCGAAATATTCCAGAGCACGAAACTCATCCGTTCCTGTCTTGCACAGATGGAACCGGGAATTATCCGGGGCGGTGGCATTATTGGAGAGGGCACTTCGAAATGGTCCGGTGAAGCTCCCCGCGGTGAACTCACGTATGAGATTTCAACAGACGAATTCGGACGGGTAAAAAAGATCAGCATACGGACTCCTTCCATCATGAATATCGAAGCTTGTGTGCACTACATGCTGAAAGGGGTTGATTCTGCCGCCGATGTGACATCAACCTACATCAGTTCAGACCCATGCATTGCGTGTAATGAGAGGTGAAAAAAGAAATGGCATCTTCAATAATCTGGTATCTGAGAGAATTTGTTCGCGGTGAGTGGATCTCAAGATTTTTCACCGTAAAAACACCCCCTCTCATCACCCCACCCCATTTCCGGGGATTTCCCATTCTGACGGGTAAGGAATGTACACACTGCCTTGCGTGTATGATGATCTGTCCCACACCGAATGCCATTGAAGTTCTCAGGACAGGTGACGTCTGGAATCCGGTCATCTATCCCGGCCACTGCGTCCGGTGCGGGATGTGTGTTGAGGCATGCCCGGAAGATGTACTCTCAACGGGGGTGATTCTCGAGACGCAAAAAGCAGAACATACGTCATATACCGCAACATTTCATCTGACAATCGATCCGGTTCTCTGCAAACGCTGCGGAAACTGTGCGGTGGCCTGCCCTGTCAACAAAGAAATTGATCCCTATCTGGGAGGAACCGGTACCGCATTCAGTGACGAGGTAATTATGCGTATATCCGATGGCGAGATGCGTGTCATTCACCCCGAAAAGTGTACCGGGTGCAAAACCTGTGAAAAGACCTGCCCGAACCATGCCATCAGGGTCGCACGGGTGGTCGAAGGTCTGCAGGAGGCAGGTGAATGAAATTCATTCTGAATTCCGGGCGGACCATACGGCAGGGTAAATATATTGAGAATAAACTGAGTCAGGGATATGCCGAGGAGACCTCCCAATGCCATATTCATCCCTTAGATCTTCTTGAACTTGGCGTTGAAGAAGAAGAAAATATTCTGGTAACAAATGCCATCGGTGAAGTCGTACTGGTCGCCGTTGCCGACGAAGGGCTGCCAAAAGGCATGGTCTTTGTCCCCTACGGCATTCACTGTAATTCAGTCATTTCAGCCTGCACCCATGGCACCGGGATGCCTGATTATAAAATTCATGAAGTGGAGATTGTCCCGACATCTGAAAAGCGTAAAACACCCGTTGAACTACTGGAACAATTAGGAGGTGTCAGATATGCAGGAAATTAAGGATATGGTCTGCCCCTTCTGCGGGTGTCTCTGTGATGACGTCACACTGGAAATTGAAAATGGCGAAATTGTTGCAACCGATAACTGCTGCGCTATCGGAAACGCAAAATTTCTGGGGAAAAACCGGTTGAAAAACCCCATAAAGAAAGTTGACGGCAAATGGGTTGACATCACCTACGATGAAGCGATAGACACCGCCGTTGACATCTTACTGGATGCAGACCGGCCGCTTCTCTTTGGCTGGTCCGGGACGCACGGAGAAGCACAGTGCGTCGGCGTCCATATGAACGAAATTCTGGGCGGTGTGATTGACAGCACCACATCCGTCTGCCACGGGCCGTCCATTCTCGCCATTCAGGAAGTCGGCCACCCCGGCTGTACCCTGGGTCAGGTAAAGAACCGTGCCGACCTCATCATCTACTGGGGATGTAATCCTATTGAGGCCCACCCCCGGCATATGAGCCGATATACCACCTATGCAGACGGCTACTTTCTGGACAATGCATTCAGAAACCGGAAAGTCATTGTTGTCGATGTGCGGGAGACCGAAACATCAAATGTCGCCGATGAATTCATCCGTATCAAACCGGGTGGGGATTATGCGGTACTCTCCTCTCTGCGGGCAATTCTCCGTGGAAAAGGTGACATGATACCGGATTCAGTGGCAGGGGTGACGAAAACACAGCTCATACAGGTAGCAGAGATGTGTAAGACCTGTAAATTTGGTGCGTTATTCTTCGGTGTCGGCCTCACGATGGCCAAAGGAAAATACAAAAATGTCCGAAATGCTATCGAATTTGTTGATGACTTAAACCGGCACACCAAATTTACCCTCACCCCCATGCGGGGACACTGGAATGTCTACGGGGCAAATGAAGTGATGTCATGGATGACCGGCTACCCCTATGCGGTTGACTTCTGCCGGGGTGTTGCCTTCTACAATCCCGGAGAGACAACAGCTGTTGATATTCTCGCACGCAAGGAGTGTGATGCCTGCATGATCGTCGGAAGCGATCCGGCGGCCCATTTCCCCCATTCATGTGTGGAGCAATTGCGTGATATCCCCATGATCGTCATCGATCCGTTCCAGACAATGACCACCACCCTTGCAGACCTCCAGATACCGGTCGCGGTAACAGGGATTGATGCAGAAGGAACAGCATACCGGATGGATGGCGTCCCCCTGAAAGTCAAAAAAGCAATCGATTCAGACTATCCCTCTGACACAGAAATTCTCACCCGGATTTATGATATAATGCTTGAGGTGAAAGGCTTATGAAGACACTCCTGATAAAAAATGCCTACGTCATCGATCCGATTCAGAACATCAACGGCGAGACGATGGATATTGCCGTTCGTGACGGGAAAATTGTCGATGATGTGAAAAATCCTGACGAAGTGATTGACGCACAGGGAATGCTGACACTCCCCGGCGGGATTGATTCGCACACCCATTTCAGTGGAACAAAAGTCAATTTTGGCAGATACATGAGCCCGGAGGATATGCGTGCCGGCCGTACGTCACGAAAAGGAGACATGCATGCAACAGCCGGCTACAGTGTACCAACAACCTACGGGAACAGTTACCGCTATGCCAAAATGGGATACACGACCCTCCTTGAAGGTGCCATGGCGCCCATGGAGGCACGCCACACCCATGAGGAGTTCAGGTACACGCCCCTGCAGGACTGCCTGGCAAACACTCTCTTTGATGGAAACTGGTTTGCACTCCAGGCAATTCAGGACGGGGACATCAAACGGCTCGCGGGAGTCCTCGCATGGTACCTCTCGGCATCAAAAGGGTTTGGTGTCAAACTGACAAATCCGGGCGGGACAGAAGCATGGGGGTTCGGCAAGGATGTTTCCTGCATCAATGAACCGATTCCCCGTTTCGGTATCACGCCGCGTGAAATCATTGTGAAGATGATTGAGGCAAATGAGATGCTCAACCTGCCTCATTCCGTCCACCTGCACTGTAATAATCTGGGAAAACCAGGCAATTATATGTGCACGCTTGATACCTACGATGCCATTCCCGACCTCAACGACAAGCGGCAGTCACTGTATTCAACGCATGTGCAGTTCCATTCATACGGGGGTTCATCCTGGAAAGATTTCTGTTCAAAAGCAGAAGATATCGCCCGTTCGGTGAATGACAAACCACACATTGTGATTGATACCGGACAGGTGATGTTTGGCAAAACAACAACCATGACCGCAGACGGCCCGATGGAATTCAATCTCTATCGCCTGTATCATAACAAGTGGAGTAATCATGACGTTGAAATGGAGACGGGGTCAGGCGTTATTCCTGTTCAGTACAAAAAGAAGAATCTGGTCAATGCTATTATGTGGTCAATCGGCCTTGAACTTGGTCTCCTGGTTGATGACCCGTGGCGATGTATTCTTGCAACCGATAACCCCAACGGTGCACCATTTGTCAAATATCCGGAAGTAATGGCACTTTTGATGAGCAAAGAGTACCGGGATAAGGAATTTGCAACACTCCATAAATCAACCGGTAAACGGGTTATTCTTCCTTCACTTGAACGTGAACTGACCTGGAATGAGATCGCCATCATGACCCGTTCGGCACAGGCACGTGCACTGGGTCTTGTTGACTATGGAAAAGGATACCTCGGAGAGGGTGCAGAAGCAGACATTGCCATCTATCCGATTGACGTTGCCACAACAGACCCGACGCGGGACTATGAACGTATCATCAATGGATTTTCATCGACGGAGTACACCATCAAGAGAGGAGAGGTCGTCTGCCGGAGAGGCACATGCACCCCTGAAGGAAATCATGCAACATACTGGGTGAAACCACATGTGTCTCCGAAATACGACATGTCGACAGACTCCACATTTATTGATGATTTTAACCGTTATTACTCCATACGAATGGCAAATTATCCGATCGGTGAAGAGTATATCGGCCGTAATGTCTGTATGGAGACGGAGGCGTCCATATGATGAGGGTAATTCTTGAAGTAAAAGAACAGCTGAAACCGAATCTCCCGATTGAAGCAGAATGTATCACACCCAAAAATTTTCTTGACCCGGAACGTGAATTTCACGTCTGGAAAGGCAATAAAGAACTGGACTTAACAGATATCTTTCACGTACGAAAAGACGGAAATGCAAAATCTGCAGAACAGGTTGAAATTACCATCCGCGGTGACAGTTCGCATATTAAACGGGTCGGAGAATACATGGACGGGGGCAAAATAATCATCGAACACGATATCGGGATGCATTGCGGAAATTTCATGAGTGGAGGACTGATAGAAATACGGGGGAATGCTGACTCCTGGCTTGGCCGTGAGATGCATGGCGGGAAGATTATCTGTCATGGCAATGCCATGGACTATGCCGGTTCAGGATATCGCGGTGAAAAGAAGGGCATGAGAGGCGGACTCATTGAAATCATGGGTAATGCAGGAGATTTTGCCGGAGAAACACTGGCAGGAGGAGAAATCATTATTCATGGAAACGCAGGGGATATGCCCGGCGTTGATATCAAAGACGGACGTCTGACCATTATGGGTGACTGTTCCCGTCCCTGCGGCAATATGGCCGGCGGAGAGTGCAGGGTTTTCGGGACGGCATATGATATGCTCCCGACATTCAGAAATGAAGGCCCGACAACCATTGACGATGTTACGGTCACCCGTTTTTCAGGGGATTATACGTCTCGGGGGTTGGGAACAATTTATGTGGTGAACTGCAAATATATGGATTAATGTTAACACATAGTTGTGGATACACGGTGGACATTCATTGTAAAAACTGTGGCCGGGCGCTCATCTATCATGAGAGAAAAGGACCCTACTGTCCTTATTGTGGCCGCCAGGTGACCATAATCTGTCCCGGATGCGGAAAACCGTGGTTATAGTCTCTTACCTGAATGTGCCACTGCCAACTCGCTGTACATACGCTGCACGCAGTGTTCTGGTCTCATCCCGGGTCAGATCCGTCCTGTTATTCAGATACAGGTATCGCTCCAGTTCAGCAATCACTGCATCGGCTTCGTGATGGTCTTTCACTTCAAGATACTCCGGAACACTCCCTCGCTGCATTATTTCCCCACAGACCGGGCAGAGCTTCCAGTTCTGAAACGGATCAATATAGGCAAACGTCCCACAGTTCTGGCAGCGGATAATAAGATACATTTCTTACATATCGCTAATCTATCCGACACACTATTAATCTTTTTACGAAAATGTATTCCATAAGCCGGAGAGAATATATCCATATCATTTTTTATGTACAAAACTGATTATTGATTAATGACAATTGAAATCATTCCGGTAGAGGGGATACCCATTGTTCAGCCAGGAGACAATCTTCCTGCATTCATTGCTGATTGTCTGTCAATTGAAGAGAATGATATTTTATGTGTTGCAACATCCGCATATTCCAAATCAAAAGGATATTTACGGAATCTTGCAGAAATCATACCATCTAAGCGTGCAGATGAAATCGCTGAAAAGTGTGGTGAAGACCCCCGTTTTATTCAGGCTGTTCTTGACGAAGCCGATGATATCATTATCGATTATCCGTTTATTCTCTGTTCCCTGCCGCACGGACATGTTGGTGTACGGGCAGGTATTGACCATTCCAATGTGGAAGACGGACGGATAATTGTGCTGCCGCCAAAGCCAATGGAGGCAGCAGCAGAAATCCGTGAAGAAATAACAAAAATCACCGGCAAAAATATCCGCGTTATCTTAACAGACACCTGTGGCCGTTCATTCAGGAGAGGACAGACCGGCGTTGCTATCGGATGGAGTGGAATGCCCGCCATTCAGGATTACCGCGGAGACACTGATCTCTTTGGCCATGTGCTTGAAATCACCGAAGAAGCAGTTGTTGACGAAATCGCAGGTATGGCAAATTTTGTCATGGGTGAAAGCAATCGCGGTGTCCCTGCTGTTATCTGTAGAAATGCTCCCGCCTGGGAAGGGCACGACACCCTGTATTTCACGGCAGAAGAGGATATTACCCGAAAAGCAATGAAAAAAAATAATTATTAATATAACAGATTCATAACGACGGTCAGAAGAGCAACTACTCCGGCGACAATCATTACCGTTGTCGGATTAATATGAATTGCCCTGCGATCTTCACTGTCATAGTATGTGACAAGACCCGCTGAGGATACAAGTCTTCCACCACTCTTTTTTGCCATGCAGTACAATTGAATTTTAGCATATTTAATATGAGAAGGTGACAATCACTGAACTCTGAACACATATTTGAGGGAAAGGCACTTTTGGGAGATGAGTTTGAAGAACGAAATGTCCGGATAGGTGTCACCAATGGAAAAATTACCGCCATTGAAGAAATTTCCCGGGTTCCTGATGTATGGATATTCCCGGGGTTTTTTAATGCCCACACGCATCTGGGTGACACCGTTGCAATGGACATAGACGCACCAGGTTCAATAGGAGACCTCGTAGCACCACCCGATGGCCTGAAACATCGCATGCTCCGTGCGGCATCCCCTCAGACCTGTGTTGACGCAATGAATGCCAGCATACGGACAATGGCACAAACAGGAACATTTGGGTTTGCCGATTTCAGGGAAGGCGGAATAAACGGTGTCCGGTATCTTCAGGAAGCAAACAGAGAGTGCTCCCTTGATTCGGCAATTTTTGGAAGAGACGGCGGGGAGGCCGCGGGTGATGGCCTGGGTGTTTCAAGTACCCGCCATTACGGTGAAGAATTAACGCACATTGTCGAAACAGCACGAGCAAACGGCAAAAAAATTGCCATTCATGCCGGAGAAAAAGACAGCCGCGATGTGGATACCGCCCTGTCACTTGATCCTGACGTGCTGATTCACTGCACGCATGCAACCCCCGCACAGATAACGAACATCGCTGATGCAGGCATTCCGGTTGCAATATGCCCCCGTTCAAACTGGAAACTGGGTGTTGCATCCTCCCGCCAAAACCCACCGGTTCATGCAATGATTGACGCAGGAGTGGAACTTATGCTGGGAACGGATAACGTGATGTTTGTACAGCCGGATATTGCAGCAGAGATGGCATTCTGTCATTATGTGTATGGAATAGACTCCCAAAAAATACTTAAGATGGCAGTGGCCGGGGCGCACATAACCGGCAGAGATTATTCGATTGTGGAAGGTAATGATGCACGGTTTATCCGGTATAATACGGCGCGTTCAAACGCACAATTTTCAAAAAACATGGTAACTACAATAATAAACCGGTTCAACCCACGCGACTGTGAAGGAAGTCTTTTAATGTGCGATTTGAAATAATTAATAAAGCAATTCTTAGAGGTGAACTGTGTTTACAAATATTCTCGTTGCCGCAGATGGATCAGAAATCAGTATTAAAACTCTGGAAACAGCACTTACTGAAGCAAAAGTGTGGAATGCACAACTTAACGTAGTCTATGTTCTTGAGACCGGCCTTTTTGAAGATATTCCTGCAGCCCAGAATATGGAATATATCAGAAATCTGCTGGAAAATCAGGGACTGAATATATTCTCATATGCAGAAAAGCGATGCGAAGAGGAAGGCATCACTCTGAAGACACATCTGAGGAAAGGTCATGCAGGAATAGAAATTATTGCTGAAGCAACCGAAATGAACGCTGATCTCATTGTCATTGGTTCTCATGCAAAGAGTGATATCGAAAAGATATTGCTTGGAAGCGTAACAACACACGTTGTACGCCACAGTACTGTCAGTACATTGGTGGTGAGATTATAACGCAGGTGACCGTTCGCGACGTGATGACAACAGAGGTTGTCTGCGTCGAAATCCCGGGAAACAGAGATGATGTTCTCAGGATTCTGAAACGAACCGGCATTAGTGGTGTACCTGTCCTGAAAGAGGGAGTCCTCGTTGGAATCATCACCCGGAAAGATATGCTCAGAAAGCCTGACGAAATGCAGCTTGGGCTTCTGATGACACCGGATCCTGTTACCATCACTCCTGATATAACAATTCAGGCTGCAGCGGCAATACTGGTGAAAGATAATTTCCGCCGTCTGCCTGTTATTGAAGGAGGCGAGATGGTCGGCCTTATCAGTATCTCAGATATCGTCGGTGCTATCGCCCGCATGAAGATAACAGATGAAATCCGCCACAAATTCAGTGCCCACACCTTTGCAGCCTGGGAAGAGACACCTCTGCCCCTTGTCGGCAGAATAATGGAGATGTCCGGATATGATGCAGTGCCTATCCTGAATGAACGTGGCCAGCTGACCGGTATCATTTCAGAACGGGATTTAATCCGTAATTCAAGTATCGAAGACAGTGTTGAAGTGAGTGACTTCTCAAACGGCACTGATGACGATGAATGGACCTGGGAATCAATCCGTGATACCCATACCATATCATATGGTATCTCCAAGGTTCAGCTTCCTGACAAACCCGTAAAGGAGGTAATGGTAAAGGAAGTTGTTGCCGTCCCTCTGAATGCGGAAGTCAGTGACTGTGCACTTAAAATGAAACGTGCACGGGTGGATCAGCTCCCTGTCATCAACGGAGACCGCAAGATGGTCTCTATGCTCTATGACCGCGAATTAATTCGTGTAATTATTGAAGAAGAGTAATATCTTCTTCATTTCAGTATAGATTTTTGAATTTTTCATAAAAAATATCCAATACCTTTATGAAAGAATGGCGCGTTCTATACCTAAGCGCTTTTACTCCCTTATATAGCGTACTTTTGATCGGAGGATTGTAAATTGTCAGAACTACCAGAAGGGGTAACAAAAGGCACTACAACAGTAGGTCTTGTGTTCCAGGATGGTGTAGTGCTTGCAACAGAACGACGTGCCACAATGGGCACCATGATTGCAAGCAAGAAAGCAAAGAAAGTATATCAGATTGCAGACCGCATTGGCATGACAATAGCCGGTGGAGTAGGCGATGCACAGACACTTACCCGGCTGATGCAGGTGGAATGTAACCTGTTCCAGATTCGCCGTGGCCGGGATATGACCGTGGGTGCAGCATCGTCACTTCTTTCGAACGTTCTGAACCAGAACCGTGGATATCCCTATTATGTCCAGCTGCTTGTCGGTGGATTTGATATTGGCGGCCCAAGCGTTTACTCGGTAGATGCTATGGGTGGTGCCTCAAAGGAAAGCGATATTGTTGCAACTGGTTCAGGATCTCCGTTTGCCTATGGTGTACTGGAAGATCGCTATGAATCCGGTATGGATGAAGAAGCAGCGGTTCACCTTGCAAAACGGGCACTGAGATCAGCTATTCGCCGTGATTCAGCATCTGGCGAATCCATGAGTATTGTAATAATTACCAAAGATAAATACGAGGAGATGAGTGAAGAGGTTATTTAAACTCTTTTTCACTTATCCCACTATTTTTCTTTTTTAGGACGATTTTAATGTTAATAGAAGAACGCTTAGAAGATCTCAAGAAGAAGATCAATGCTAAAGTACCTGCGGGTATTTCAATAACAGACGTTGAGTTTGAAGGACCTGAACTTGTCATCTATACCGATGACACCAAGAAATTTGCGGAACAGGATGATTTAATTAAGATTCTTGCCCGTGAATTACGCAAACGAATTGTCGTTCGGCCAAATATTCTGGAGGATCCGGAAAAAGCTGCGGCAAAAGTGCGTGCGGTAGTTCCTGACAGTGCAGGTATAACCGACATGTTCTTTGATCCTGATACCGGCGAAGTGCTGGTTGAAGCCGAAAAGCCGGGTATTGTTATTGGAAAGAACGGAGCAACACTCCGCGATATAACAAAAGAGATTGGATGGACCGCAAAGGTTGTCCGGACACCACCCATTGAAAGCAAAACGGTCAAAGACATTCGCCTGTATCTTAAATCCGTAAAAGATGAACGGAAGGAATTTCTTCGTCGGATTGGTAAGAGAATTCATCGTGATGTCAGAAGCAAGGATAAGTGGGTTCGGGTAACCACCCTTGGCTGCTGCCGTGAAGTCGGAAGAGCAGCGTTTCTTCTCTCAACCCCTGAGAGCAAAATTCTTATTGACTGCGGTGAAAAACCCGGCAATATGTCTGAGGAATTCCCCTACCTTGGCGTTCCGGAAATATCCCCGCTCAGTTCACTGGATGCAGTTGTTCTTACCCATGCACACCTTGACCACTGTGCAATGATACCGCTGCTCTATAAATATGGATTTGACGGCCCGGTATACAGCACACCGGCAACACGTGATCTCTCTGCCATGCTGCAGCTGGATTTCATTGATGTGGTGAATAAAGAAGGCGGCGTTGCCCCCTATACCTCACGGGAAGTCCAGGAATATCTCAAACGTTCCATTACCCTGAATTATGGCTCTGTTACCGATATTGCCCCGGATGTAAAACTGACCTATCATAATGCCGGTCATATTCTGGGGTCTGCAATCAGTCATTTCCATGTGGGAGACGGTCTCCATAATATCGCATTTACGGGCGATTTCAATTATGATACGACCCGTCTGTTTGGCCCGGCAACGGTGCAGTTCCCCCGCCTTGAGACGCTCTTTATGGAGAGCACCTATGGTGGCTCCCGTGATATCCAGCCTTCCAAAAAGGATGCAGAGCAAAAACTCTACGATATTGTTAATACGACAATAAACCGGGGAGGAAAGGTTGTCATTCCGGCATTTGCTGTTGGACGTTCACAGGAAGTAATGCTGACCCTGGAGGAAGGGATACGGCTGGAAAAAATACCAAAGGTCACAATCTTCCTGGATGGTATGATCAAAGAAGCAACTGCCATTCATACGACCTATCCTGAATATCTGAATCCTGACCTTCGCACACAAATATTCAAAGAAGGAATGAATCCCTTCCTTGCCAAATGCTTTAAGCAGGTCGATTCATCCAAACTCCGGCAGGATGTCATTGAAGGCGATCCGTGTATTATCATCACAACGAGCGGTATGCTTTCCGGTGGCCCTGTCATGGAGTATCTGCGCAACCTTGCGCCTGATGAAAAGAATTCCCTGGTCTTTGTCGGGTATCAGGCAGACGGAACCCTTGGCAGAAGGATTCAGAAAGGATGGAAAGAGATACCCATCGGACGCCGCGAGACCATCAATATGAACTGCGAAATACAGACCGTCGACGGATTCTCCGGTCACTCTGACAGAAATCAGCTGATGCGGTATGTGAAGCACCTTCAGCCCCGCCCGGAACGGATATTTACCATTCACGGCGATGAGAAGAGCACACTTGACCTTGCATCCTCAATATACAAAAATTACCATATCCAGACTGTTTCACCCATGAACCTTGAAACATACCGTCTGGTGTAACAGGAATCTCTTTTATTTTCCTAACCTATAGTAAATCAATGAAGCAACGCCTGTCACTTGTCGTTGGCATTTTTGTCATCATGGCACTGTCCAATGCTATCGTGCCGGTTCTTCCGGTATATGCTGATGAAATGCCTGCGTTACAGGGGATTATATTTTCTGCATACTTCTTTGGTGCGTTTGTCATGGTCATTCCGGCAGGTGTGCTGGGTGACAGGTTTGGCCGAAGGCCGTTTATTATTGCAGGGCTTCTTCTTACGCTTGTTTCAGGAGGCATCATTCTGCTTGCCACAAACCCGTATGCCGTTGTTTTTGCACGGATTATCGAAGGGATAGGTGCAGGACTGTTTGTCCCCTGTGCTCTTTCCTGGGTCAATATACAGCCGGATCATACCCGCCTCTCCGGTCTGTATTTTGCGGCCCTAAATACTGGGCTTATTGCAGGGCTGATGGGAACAGGCATCCTGAATTCCCGGCTTGGTATGAACAGCGGGGTGATGCTTTTTACCGGATTAACCGTAATTCCCCTGCTTCTTTCCTCCTTTATCCGGGATGATAAAAGCAAACTCACCGATGTTATTCCCCCGGTCCATGCCATTGGCTGGAGAAACAAATGGCTGTATTTTTCCTCATTTGTTCTTGTCGGCATTTCCGGAGTGCTTATTTCATTATATCCGGAATTTACGGATGAAAGTCCGTTTATTCTGGGAATAATGTTTGCAACGATGAATGCCTCAACGATTTGTACGTCACTAATTGCCCCCTATGTAAAACTTCAGCCGATTCAGACCATACGTATTGCGGCCGCACTGGTGGGAATGGCCGTGGTTCTTTCCTTTGTTGCACCATCCTATGGAGGGATATGGGGAGTCTTTTTGCTGTTTATGGTAATCGGAGGCTCAATCGGATTTGTGTTTGTCTCTCAGATGAACTATCTTGCCGTGAGCGAGAAGATGCAGGGAACAGCGATAGGCCTTCTTACTGCAGCTTCATATGGTGGAATGGCTTTTCTGCCGTTTTTTGCAGGGATCATTTCTGAATACGGTAATTATGCTGCGGCATTTTTGGTGAACGGGATATTCTGTCTCGTAGTGACCATCACCATCGGCCGGTGCAGTTGTGTCCTTCCTGAATAACCGGACGAAAAAAGGGGTGGTACTGTCAGATTAAGAAAATACTATAACCAAACGAAAGAGACAAAGATGATTCATTCTAACGTGAGCCGTTAAAAGTACTCATAGAATTGTACAAAAGGTATATTTTAAAATGGGATTAATTTCTTATGAGAGACCATCGGATGGACGAGCTGCGTTTTTTGATATCATCATAGCTGGAATCAAATAATTCAAAGTCTCTTTCTTTGTTAGAAGAACCCATACACCGTATTTTATTCGTTTTGTGCCTGAGTGTCCCATAACAGGAATTCGAACGTCTCATCATAACAATTACTTCCATATATGACACTACACTTTAAAATATATGGCTCTTCGCTGAATTGTATGGGTCAATTTTTCAGGAATTCTCTTCTGTATTGCTATGAACACAATTGCAATACACATGATTTCAATAAAACTGATTATTTTCCTCTTTTTCAAACCGGCTGATTATTTTCAATACCGCAGGCATGACAAGAATGGCACCAATTAAGGAGAATCCAACGGTGATAACAGTCGTTGTTCCAAAATTACTGATAATTCCGAATGCTGACAGCATGAGTGCGGAGAACCCAAATACGGTGGTCAGACTGGATACCGTTATTGCAGTGCCAATTTTCTGAGCGGCACGCTCAATGGATGAGTCAACATCATTTCCTGCCTTTCGTTCTTCATTATAGCGTTCCATGATAAGAATCGTATATTCACAGGCAATGCCAATGGTCATGGAATCCGAAGTATTGAAAGGATTGCCGGTCATCATCGTGATACTATTGGGAGACTCCTCACAGATATTGCAGAACATGCAACACAAATGAATGATATTCTCATCAGGGAGCTTGAGCTAAGCCCGATATAATGTGATGAGTTCTGGAGTTTTGTAAAAAAAAACAAAAAAACGTTGTCAAAAAAAGCTAAGAACCAGATTTTGTTGGCGATGCATGGACTTACACAGCAATAAAACGAAAATCGTACTTTATAATTTCCTTTGCTGTCGGAAAGCACAATCAGACAACCTGCAATATCATGATGAATGATCTCTATGAAAGATTAAAACTCCCTGATCCAAAATCAAAGCTTGAGATTTACACTGATGGGAATGATCAGTATCTAACAAGTTTGAATGCTCTCTACAGCAATCCCTGCGTCAATTATGGTCAGTTAATAAAAATCAGGAAAAAGGGGAGATTAAAAGAAAAATACAAAATTGCAGTTATTGGTGAGCCACTATTGTCTAAAATTGAAACTACTGATGTTGAAAATTCAAATGGAATTCTTCGTGAAAGAGTTGGCCGCTTTGTGAGAAAATCAAAGACATTCTCACAATTGAAACCGAAATTGGAATCGGCTTTATCAATCTTCCAATTTTACTGGAATTTTATGAATGTATTTAAAGATAAATCCACACCTGGTATGATTGAAGGAATTATTGACCAAAAGATATCATGGAGGGATTTTTTACATGCCACAATCAGGTATGCCAATTAAGGACACTGCCAGTTTTTCCGGGTTATATTCTGACATTGTCTTTGCAACATTCATTGAAAAAATGTTATCTGCGTTTACTGGCATAGGATTATCCATTTGGATTATACATCTGAAATTTCGCAGTATTTTCATCAATAAAAATATTTACTCACCCCTTACCCGACAATAAATAATTGTGGGGGTGAATCGATACAAAGAGTTATTGAAAAAATAAAATTGTTAACAATTTCCTTTCAATTATTTTTCTTTTCTGACACCCTTAAATGGTGTCCCATCAGATTTTCCGTCGATAAATTTGCCGGTTTTTGTGTCTCTTTTTGTGTATATTCCTGTTTTTGGATTTTCAACCTGACTTCTATCTTTAACCGCGCCTTTTCGATGGTCATCACCGGTATTTTTTGCCATATGATTTAGATTAAATGATATTATATATATCTCTTACTATGTGACGAGCAGGTCTGGTGAACTCTGTTAAATTGGTGTTTTAGATTCTGAACAAAAAAATTAGAATCCGCGTGCAAATCTGGGTTTTTTAATGTGTGTTCCTGTAATGCCCTTTTCAGAGATGACTTCTGCATCCGACCAATCCCGTCTTCGTCATCTGCCCGATTCAAACTTTTTCAGGAGTTCGGGAGGGAGCATCTCCTTGGGCACGATAACCCCGTCAATCAGAACCAAATTCTCATATGGGTCTTCCTCGTGCATCCGGGTGGTCGAGAACTCTTCATCAAAAAAATACAGGTCGAACATGTCGCGAATTCCTTTGGCCTTCTGTGACGTGGTGCTCTTTTTTGTCCCAAAGTATTCGCAGATATCAGCGGGGGATGCATGCGGTTTCATCGATGTACCAAAGAGGTAGTTGATACTCCCCAAGGCGTAGACAACTGCCGCCGCCCATATCTCGATTTTTCCGGACATAAAGGGCACCGGGTGTTTCGGGGACATCTTGCGAATGAGCTTTTCGCAGAGCGCTTTGTATTCCTCGTCAAGATATTCATCGCAAAACGCATCCGTCATCCGGATGAGGCGTTCGGTCTTCCCGGTTATGACATTTGTATCACGCATTGGAATGCTCCTTATGGGGTGTTTGTCGGGAATCTATGATAAGGTAGCGAGGTCTCAGTCACCGGGAATAATCCGGGTGGATGATGCGAACGATGGCTAAGGATGCGGAGTTTCATTCTTTTGTTCAAACCAGCTGTGATCAGTCTGAGTACGGCAGGCATGATCAGAATCGCACCCAAAAAAAGGGAAAAACCGGCCAAATCAGCCAGGGGTATCTCTAAAGATGTCCTACTCTATTTTATTCTCTCTTCCTCATTATTCTGATGATACCACCCAGGATACCAACTACAATTATGAGACCTCCCCAGACCCAGATTGGTGTGCTACCGGATTCTCCAGGGGGTATTTTCGTCATATCCGGCAGGGGTACTTCCGGCACATCATCGGTAAAGAGTGCATACATGCTGAAGTGACTGACCGGAATCGTAATTGTTCTCTCACCGGGGTCAGCCACCCCTGCAATAACCTCCCACTCTTTGCTCGTGCTGTTGAACCATCCGACTTCCGTCTCGTTGCCAAACAGATTCCACTCATCTTCAGAAAGTGTGAATGTCAGATTAATGGCAGGTGAAAAGGTTGCTCCCTCCGGGGTGCAGTTGAAAACATAAAGTGCCCGTGGGTGCTCAATTGCACCGATCTTTCCGGATGACGGAATGGTTATGGCAGGAACCGCAACGATACTGACGGTGCCTACCAAATGGCCTGACGCATCCCGTGCCACCACACCAGCATCAATGGTGAGATAGCCGGACATACCCTCCGCCCAGAGAGTTACTCTCTTCTCTACCTCTCCGTTGGGGCTGACCGGAAGTTTGGTTGTTCCGGTCAATATAGCGGGTTTGGGAACCGGTGTTGGTGTGATGGTCGTCGGAACCGGTGTTAGTGCAGGCGTCGGTGTCGGTTTTATATACGGCGTTGGATTATCATCGCCATCACTCTCGTGATGATAATTTGCCGTGATGAACTGCTCTTTTTCGCACGTAACACTGCCATACACATTCGTCGCAGTGAGGGAGACAGAGTACGTCCCTGCCCGCTCATAGATGTGCACCGGATGCTGTACGTCTGAGACACTTCCGTCACCAAACGACCAGTTCCAGGACTGAGGATCTCCGGCGGAGGTGTCGGTGAAGGTGACCGGAAGTGGTGCATCACCGGACACCGGAGTGGCGGTGAAGGAGGGAACGGGTTTAGAATCTGGTGTGATATTAATCGGGGGTGTCCCGGGATCTGGTACTACCCTCTGGAAAGTAGGATATTCAGTTTTAGAAGAAGAGACATACCATACCCTGGAACTGTCTGGTTCAGTGCTGATGATATCTGTTGACCATCTAAGACCATTATTTTCCGTGGTTCCGGTTAAGAAACCATAGTCCCTGAATTTCGATAGATCAGAAATGCGGGTGACCTTGTCATCGCCATAGTCAGCATAGCGATAACAGTTCGTTATGGAGCCATCATCATTATAACCAACAAGGCCGCCGACAGGATTATAAACGGCATAGGCGTCCCCCGTTGCAAAACAGTTCGTTATGGAGCCATCATTATAACCAATAAGACCGCCGGAACCACTAGCATATTTAGCATAGGCGTTCCCCGTTGCAAAACAGTTCGTTATGGAGCCATCATCATTATCACCAACAAGACCGCCGGAACAAGAATATTGGGCATGGGCGTCCCCCGTTGCATAACAGTTCGTTATTGAGCCACCATCATTATAAGCAACAAGTACACCAACAATATTTAGTCCACATACACCACTCGCACCTGCCTCAATTCCCAGCTTCTTTATCTCTCCGCCTTTAAGATACCCAAAGAGACCGACATAATCATCATCGGGCTTATCCATCTCAAAATTGCGTATCGTATGTCCCTGCCCGTCGAAACTGCCGGTGAACCATGTACCATGATTTCCAATAGTGGATGTGAGACGACCATCATCGGGGAGATCGATATCAGCAGTCACCGTGAAATTTTGGCCCCAATTACCAGAGTCCGTGGACAGATTCATCAAATCATCAATATTGCTTATTTCATACGGGCTATCTGCGGTACCTTTTCCGCCGCTGTACAATTGAGTTAATGTAAACTCTAATGATTCAGTTTGACCTCTTGCCAGCGTTACTTCCTGATATTCCGGCGAAGAGGTATAACCCACACGTTCAACAGTGACATTATACACACCTACAGGTTTGTTTGTGAAGGTGAAGTTCGTGGACACCCCCGTTGCAACATTATTCAGGTAGATGCTTGCATTTGAAGGAGTGGAATTAATCCGGAGATTTCCAAACTGCTGCACTAAAGTGAAATTAACCCGTTCAGTGGTCACATTCGAAAGAGTGACAATCTCAGTCTCCGTATCGTAGCCATCCTTCACGACTGTCACATTATACTCACCGACCGGTTGACCAGTGAAGGTGTGATTCGTGACCACTCCGTTTGTCACACCATTCAAATAGATAGTGCCGTTATCCGGGACAGAAACAACCTGAATCATACCGGTCTGAACAGACTGCCACTGGAATACCGGATATTCCGATTTGTATTCAAACACTCTCCATATTTTTGCATTATCTGGGGAAGTGCTGATAATACCCGATGACCATGCAAGACCATTCCCTTCTGCACCGGTCAGGAAAGCGTAGTCCCTGAACTGCGTCGTGTCGGTGATGAGTGTCCCAAGACCAGAGTTACCGTTGGTGTGCCGGTAACAGTTCGTAAAGGAAGCAGCAGCATTACACCCGAGGAACCCGCCATCATTCCCGTTCACCGCAACCGCAGTTCCCGTCGCATAACTGTTTGTGATGGTGGCACTATTCCGGTTCATCCCGGCAAGACCACCGGCATGAACATTTGCCGCCGTCGCATCCCCGGTTGCATAACAATTGACAATGGTTCCGCCGTTCTCGTTCATTCCTACAAGACCACCGACATCGTCAATATCACCACGGGCATTCCCGGTTGCATAACAATTCACAATGTCGCCGTCGTTATTCCAGCCAACGAGACCACCATTCGCATAATTCGGCGCATACACATCACCGATTGCATAACTCCCGGAGATGGAACCGCAGTTCTGCCCGACGAGACCACCCGTGTGTTTGTCAGTGCCGGTCACACCGGTTGTTGCGGAACTATTCGCAATATCCCCCAGGTTATACCCCACGAGACCGCCATTATTCATCACGCCGACAACCGTACCTGCTGCATGACAACCGGTGAGCGTACTTCCGGCATCATTCTGACCGACAAGCACACCGACATGGTTATTCCCCCGGACACCGTCTTCGGTTGTCTCAACCGAGACATTGGTAATCACGGCACCGGAGCCAGCCTGTCCAAAGAAACCGACGGCATCGACCCCGCTCTCTATGAGCATGAGGTTGCTGATGGTATGATCCCGCCCATCGAAATTGCCGGTAAAGGGAATCGCGCTGTTTCCGATGGGTGCAGACGGCTGACCGGCTATGAGGGTGATGTCACTGCCCACGGAAAAATGCATCCCCCTCCAGGCGCCGGAGATCGCCACAAGCTCCTCAATATCCGCACTGGTGTTTATCCAGTACGGGCTGTCTGCAGTCCCTTTCCCTCCGCTAAAGTGGGGGAATACAAAGAGCACTTCTTTTGTTTCACCGGCGGGAAGGGTCACATCCCGGGAGAGAGAGCCTAACCCTGCATGTTCAACCGTGACGTTGTACGTACCGGTGTCAAGATCGCTCAGCGTTGTGTTCGTCACACCCCGCACAGCCCCGTTCAGGTAAATGATCGCTCCAGCGGGAGCCGAGTTGATCTGCATATCCCCGGTCTCATGAACAAGGGCGAAGAACACATCGGTCGTTCCGGATTTCGGCACATTCACTAATTCGTTGATGCCTGCATGATAGCCATCAAGCTTCACTGTCACATTGTGATTGACATCAGGGGATATACCCGAAACAGAGGCATACGTCTGCACCGACCGGTTCACACCATCGATCCAGATCCACCCGCCGGACGGGGTGGAGGTGATCCGGAGTTCTCCAGTAATTTCCCACTGGAAAGTAGGATATTCAGTTTTAGAAGAAGGGACATACCACACCCTGGAAAAGTCTGGTTCAGTGCTGATGATATCTGTTGACCATCTAAGACCATTATTTTCCGTGGTTCCGGTTATGAAATTATAGTCCCTGAATTTAGATAGATCAGAAATGCGGGTGACTTGGGAATTGATATCGACAGCATAGCAATAACAGTTCGTTATGGAGCCAAGCCAATTAAAACCAACAAGACCGCTGGCATAATTACCCGTAGCAGTATCAGCGTCCCCCGTTGCATAACAGTTCGTTATGGAGCCACGATCATTAGAACCAACAAGACCGCCGGCATAACTACCAGCATAGGTGTCCCCCGTTGCATAACAGTTCGTTATGGAGCCACCATCATTATAACCAACAAGACCGCCAGCATAATTACCCGTAGCAGTGACATTGCCCGTTGCATAACAGTTCGTTATGGAGCCACTATTATCACCAACAAGACCGCCGGCATACCCCACAGCATCGGTGTCTCCCGTTGCATAACAGTTCGCTATGGAGCCACCATCAATATAACCAACAAGACCGCCGGCATAATTACCACCAGCACGGGCGTCCCCCGTTGCATAACAGTTCGTTATGGAGCCACCATCATTATAACCAACAAGTACACCAACATACGAATCTCCGAATACACCACTCGCACCTGCCTCAATTCCCAGCTTCTTTATCTCTCCGCCGTTTCCAAGAGACCCAAAGAGACCGACATACTCACCACCAGGCTTATCCATCTCAAAATTGCGTATCGTATGTCCCTGCCCGTCGAAACTGCCGGTGAACGTTGTACCTAAAATACCAATAGTGGATGTGGGACTTTCACCATCAGGGATATCGATATCAGCAGTCAGAATGAAATTTTGGCCCCAATTACCGGAGTCCGTGGACAAAGTTATCAGATCAGCGCTATCGCGTATCTGATAGGGACTGCCCGCTGTACCGTCACCACCGCTATATGCACCGGCAACACCTGTTAGCAGAAACAGTGCAACAAAAACTGCTCCAAAAATTCGTTTCCCATTCAGGTGGCACGGTACATGAGCAACACATGATTTTTTGTCCGTCAAACTACCCGATATATTAGCCTTCGCAATTACCTTCATAATTTTTGTCCCCCATCGTCAAAATTAACCCCGAAAATTATCGCAAAAATGAGATGTGACCCACTTTTTTGCACAGATGAAAACTCTGTTCCCTTTGCACTAACTTCCAGGGGAAATGACATTGTAAACCAGTTGCACAAATGAGCATATATAAATATCCAGACCATATTTCCGTAATAAAATACCACAAAACACTCACATCGGGAAACAACCGGCCAGATGAAGAAATATTCAAAAAATAACGGCAAAAGTGAAACTTAGAACAATGTCAATGAATGAAATATTCATTCCCCATGCAAACCACGTACAAAATCTATAAATATGATATCATTGCAGAATGCCGGAAGCATATGAGATGCACAAAATACCCATAAAATGCATCAAACCTCCTCTGCCAGGGAGTATTCCGGATGGAAACAGAACCCTGGATAGACTCGGACGGCAACACCCCGGAGATACAGGATCACTATACCCTCTGCAACTGCGGACATTCAAAGAACAAACCGTTCTGTGACGGGAGCCACTCCTACGAGAAGTTTGAGGACGAGAAGAACTAAGAGGGCGACAATTTACCGACACTCACAGTTAAAACACAGAGCAGATAATACAAAAAAAGGGGAAAATCAGGGTGATTTCCAGAGATTATTTCGCCTATTCTTCCTTTCTCTTACTGGAGAAGAGGATGACGCCCGCCGCAATAACGACGATTAAGAGACCACCCCAGAGCCAGAGTGCAGAACCAGCCGATGACCCTGCGGGTACTCCGGTCATATCGGGCAGGGCCACTTCCGGCACATCATCTGTGAAGAGTGCATACATGCTGAAGTGACTGACCGGAATCGTGATTGTTCTCTTGTCGGCATCAGTCACCCCGGTAATAATCTCCCATTCTTTGCTTGTGCTGTTGAACCATCCGACTTCTGTCTTATTGCCATATTTCTCCCACTCATCCTCTGAGAGGGTAAACGTCAGAGTAATCTGAGGTGAGAAGGTCACGCCGTTTGGTGTGCATTCGTATGCATACAGTGCCCGTGGATGTTCAATTGCCCCAATCTCTCCGGATGACGGAATGGTTATGGCAGGAACCGCAACGATACTGATAGTACTGACCGCATGGCCTGATGCATCCCGTGCCACCACACCAGCATCAATGGTGAGATAGCCGGACATATCTTCCGCCCAGAGAATTACCCGGCTCTCCACCTCTCCATCAGATCCAACCGGAAGTTCGGTTGTTCCGGTTATCACAGCAGGTTGGGAAACCGGGGTGCCGGGTGTTGTAGTGGCGGTTGCCTCCGGTGTTGGTGTGATGGTCGTCGGAACCGGTGTCGGTTTTATATACGGCGCTGAATTATCATCGCCATCACTTTCGTGATGATAATTCGCCGTGATGAACTGCTCTTTTTCGCTGGTAACACTGCCATACACATTGGTGGCAGTGAGGGAGACGGTGTATGTGCCTACACTCTGATACGTGTGCACCGGATTCTGCTCTGTTGATGTCTCCCCGTCGCCGAAGTCCCAGAGCCAGGCAGACGGATTTTCAGAGGCAATTTCCGTGAACGTGACCGTCAGCGGGGCATTCCCTAAAATGCTGCTTGCAGTGAAATCAACGGTCATCGGATTGGTGACGGTGATGTATCCCACCTCATCAACGGTATCCTCACCCATGACATTGGTGACAGTGAGAGATACGTCAAATTCACCGATGGTGGTGTAGAGATACACCGGATTCTGCTCTGTCGATGTCTTTCCGTCACCGAAATCCCAGGACCAGGTATCAGGATGACTGGTGGAATAATCGTAGAACTGCACCGCAAGCGGGGCAGTGCCTTCGACCGGAACGGCGGAGAACTGTGCCAGCGGTTCTTCGTTCAGGGTGAATGCCACCAGTGACTTGAACGAGAATCCGTCCGGTGAATAACCGGTGAAGGTGAAGATACCATCCGCATAGGTGTAGGTCGTCTCAAGGAAGGAGACACTACCATTCCCTGTCATACTGAGAATGGTGAAATTGTCCGCACCTCCCCAGGCGTTCACATAGCGTTCAGGAGCACTCATCACAATGAGAGCATCCGTGACCGTGATGTCGCCAAAGGCGGACTTATTGATCTCCATTGTGTAGGCCACCTCTTCGAGTTCCGCACCCATCTGGTCCAGAACGCCGAGCTGGAAGAGCCGGCCCATTGTTTCATCCACGGCGCCACGGGTGATGGTGATGTTGAGTTCGGTGTCAGGATTTGTCAGAGCAGAGAGGGAACCGGAGATGTCTGCGCTGATGCCGGTGGTAACAGAACCGACATCACCCTCAAGGTCAGCGGCACCGGAGATGTTTCCAATTTCAGCTCCCGTGCACTCACCGGTCCATTCGGAGGATTCATTCTGCAGACCATTTGTCTGGATGGTAATATCGATTCCGGGGTTTCTGACAAGAATGGTCGTGTTGTCATCGGTGATCGAGGCATGCCGGTTTGCTGAAAGATTGATTGACACTTCCTGCGTGTCATCGTCAAACGTCATGTTCGAGACGGCGACCAGCTGGTCATCGGCAAATGCCGTATCCACCGGTGAGATGGTGATGACCCCTGGTTCCAGGTCATCGAAGCGGTAGGTGACATTGTCCCGTGTCCAGCATGGACTTATCAGATCGAGTTCATACAAGCCCGGCAGTCCTTTTGAATGCACGCTGATGTCAACGAGTGGGATGGATTCAATCCCGGTGATCGTGTCCGGAGCTTCTGCATTGATTTCAAGCCAGCCGTTTTCGTTAATGATGGTGGAATCAACCGATACACCGGGGACGGTTCCGTTCGCCCGGACATCGGTGACTGACATGACCGTCCGGTTGAACTCCATGATGAATGAAATATTCTTCACGTCATTAAGACCGGATGCACTGACGGTCAGGTATTTTGAAGATTCAACCGGCAGGGTGCCGTTGGGCGCTCCAATGGTGGTTCGGGCTTCAACGTGTATTGCACCGTCTTCCCGGACAACAGGGCAGTCCTGTCCGGATTTTTGGGAATTCGCATCCGTGATTGTCAGTGCTGCAGTCTCTCTGAGTCCTTCGATGGTGTCCGTCGCTTTGAAGGTGATATCTGCCACCGGAGTGGTAGTGTCTGAGGTGATGCCTTCATCACCAGTAATAGTGACAGTGATACGTCCATCGGTGTTGTCAATGGTCTTCGCGAAATCCGCAGTCTCTACGAGGTGTGCAGGGGTGATATCCTCCACCGTAACCAGTGCCGGATCATAGGTGATGGCGAAGCTGAGTTCGGTAATATTGTTGAGGTTATCTGCAGTAACGGAGAATTCGGCAGTTTCATTGGCCGGGATTCTGCCCGTCGGGGCAGTGAGCTCTACTGCCGGTGTGGCACTGACAACGACACAATCTTTTATGGTCACTGTGGCATCGCCATATGAGTTCGCAACAATCATTCTGACATCATATGCACCTTCGCAGGTGTAGGTGTGCACCGGGTTCTGATCTGCGGAGTAATTTCCATCGCCAAATGACCAGTTCCAAAGTGCGGGATCACCACTGGAGGTGTCGGTGAAAGTGACCGGAAGTGGTGCTTCACCGGACACCGGAGTGGCAGTGAAGGAAGCTACGGGTTTTGAACCGGTCGGAGTGAGAGTGAAGAAGACATTTGCCGTCTGGTTTGCCTGCACCTGCACGCTTTCGGGTGTTGTGTTATAATACAACGATTTTACCAGTTGGATGTCATGGGTGCCAACCGGGATATCGGGGAGGGTGGTGTTGGTGAGAACAGTGGTGTTGCAGCCATCCAGCCAGATCCAGGCCTTGTCAGGTGTTGAGGTGACGAAAAGATTTCCGGTGTCATGGATCAGTTCGAAGGAGACATGGGTGACGTTGTCTTTTTCAATTGTTATGCTTCTGACGACAGGTGTGATGTACCCTGATTTTTCCACCGTGATTGTATGCTGCCCGGTGGATACATCTGTGAGAATGGTATTGGTGACTTCACCGGTATCTTCGCCATCAAGGAGGATTGTGGCATTTGCCGGTGTTGAACTGACACGGAGCATGCCGACCTGATGGGTGAAGATGAAGCAGACGTCTTCTGTTGCATCTTTGGAGAGTGTCACAATCTGACTGGCAGAATCATAGCCAGTCAGTGCAACGGTAACGTTGTAAGTTCCAATCGGTTTGTCTGCAAAGGTGACATTCGTGAGTTCACCAGTGTCGGTGCCGTTCAGATACACCATGGCACCGGATGGAACGGAACTGACCTGCAAAGTCCCCACCTGGTGTTCAAGGAGGAAACTCACAGCTTCGGTTTCGTCTTTGGAAAGTGTCACAGTCCGGCTGGCAGAATCGTAGCCAGCCAGTGCAACGGTGACGTTGTAGGTGCCGACCGGTTTGTCTGCAAGTGCGACGTTCGTGAGTTCACCAGTATCGATGCCATTCAGGTAAACACTTGCTCCTGCTGGAACGGAATTCACATTGAGTGTTCCTACCTGTTGCGCAAAGATGAAACTCACAGCTTCGGTTTCGTCTTTGGAAAGTGTCACAGTCCGGCTGGCAGAATCATAGCCAGCCAGTGCAACGGTAACATTGTAGGTGCCGACCGGTTTGTTATAGAGAGCTACATTCGTCAGTTCATTGGTGTCAGTGCCATTCAGGTAGACACGGGCTCCGGAAGGCACGGAATTAACATTGAGTGTTCCGAGCTGTTGTCCCAGATTGAAACTCACATCTTCAGTTTCATCTTTAGTCAGGGTGACAGTCCGGCTGGCAGAATCATATCCATCCAGTTCAACGGTAACGTTGTAGATTCCAACAGGTTTGCTCGTGAGAGTTACATTCGTGAGCTCACTGGTATCAGTGCCGTTCAGGTAAACGCTTGCTCCTTCAGGAACTGAATTCACATTGAGTGTTCCGAGCTGTTGTCCCAGAGTGAAACTCACATCTTCGGTTTCATCTTTAGTCAGGGTGACTGTCTGGCTGGCAGAATCGAATCCATCCAGTGCAACGGTGACGTTGTAGGTGCCAATCGGTTTGTCTGCAACTGTAGTATTCGTGAGTTCACCGATGTCAGTGCCATTCAGGTAAACACTTGCTCCTTCAGGAACCGAATTCACATTGAGTGTTCCGAGTTGCTGGACAAGAGTGAAACTCACATCTTTGGTTTCATCTTTAGTCAGGGTGACAGTCCGGCTGGCAGAATCGAATCCATCCAGTGCAACGGTGACGTTGTAGGTGCCAATCGGTTTGTCTGCAACTGTAGTATTCGTGAGTTCACCGATGTCAGTGCCGTTCAGGTAAACGCTTGCTCCTTCAGGAACTGAATTCACATTGAGTGTTCCGAGCTGTTGTCCCAGAGTGAAACTCACATCTTCGGTTTCAT
>JAUVCV010000018.1 GCA_030595665.1 Methanogenium sp. | reverse complement strand
CATTATATCAGGCTTGAGCTGCCGGGCTATCGGACATGGGAGACGATATTCGAGGTAGAGGGGGGGCGGACCGCCTACATCGGTTATAATCTGGAATTGGTGGTGGGCGATGCGTTCTCGGTATCGACAACACCCGAGGGTGCACGGATATTTATCGACGACACGTTCTCTGGCATATCGAATACCATTCTCTATGAGCTTCCCGCAGGCCAGCATCGCGTGCTCCTGCAGCTTGAAAATTACTCCGACTATGCCGCAACGGTGACCGTAAACGAAGACATGTCGCAGTCGCTGGTGCATACGTTTGAGCCCGTATCTATGCTGGGGAGAATTACCGTTGAGTCTGTCCTGTCCAACGCGGATATTTATCTGAACGGGGAGTTTAAGGGCACCACCAAAACAACGCTTGAAGATGTTGTGCCGGGAACCTACGATGTTGTCATCAGAAAAACCGGATATGATGACTGGACCGGCAGGGTCGATGTTGCGGCGGGAAAGATATCGGAGGTGAAGGCCGAGCTTTCGCCTGCAAAGGTCACGTTGTCCGTTCACACCGTACCCGAAGGAGCTGCTGTCTCCGTTGACGGCGTTGTTTCCGGGAACTCCCCTCTTGAAATCCCGATCGGACAGGGGTTACACACGATCGTTGTTGAGAAGTTTGGCTACGGAAGTGTTGAAGAGGATGTGGATGTTGGTGCAGCAGGTGCCGCTGTTTCATTTGATCTGGTTTCAATGGCACCAGAGGCGATCGCGGAGGCGGAGCGGGTGATCTCGGATAACCTTGGCTACAACCCGAAAAAGGCTCAGGCACTGTTAGAAGATGCAAAGAAACAGTATGCGACAGGTGATACAGTGGGTGCGATAGCCTACGCGGAGTCTGCCATCGCTGCCGCTGTTGATGTGGACGGGGACGGGGTTTTCAATCCGCGTGACATTAGTCCGGGCCTGCACAATGTTGTGATATACGCGTCGCCATTTCTTCTTCTCTTTCTTGTTCTGATAATTTTCGTAAAGGACTTTGCAGGGCACCGGGTACGACCTGAAATCGTTGTGAATCTTCCGGAGACTGTCCGGGAAAACGATACTCTTGCACAGGCTGAGGTTACTGCTGATGTATCCGGGGGGCCCTACCGGGGGTTTGTCTGTACGGTCTCCATCGACGGTGTTTCTATCGAACACTTCACTGACCCCGGAAAATATCTGGTGCCGCTCTCCGGGAGGAGTCGGGGCGTTCACCACTTTACGGTGCAGCTTCAGGTTGCCAAGGAGCGATACGGCAGGGCCGGGAAGAAGGTGGAGAAGACCTTCATTGTTGAACCGAAGGAGCAGCCACATTATGTTTTGGATCAAAACGATGACAGCGATGTGACTGGTGTTCCGGAAGAATCCCCCTTCGGAACTGAGGAATTGTATGAGAAGGGAAAGGGGGACGATTCAGAACAGTAAATCAGGAGATGAAATATCCATTTATTTTCAAAAATCCAGTCTAACAGCTTATTATTGGATAATAAACCATACTCACCCATGGAAGAATATACAACTGTCGGGGAAATTGGTAGGGGAGGGCAAGCAGTTGTCTACGAAGTCAAAGATAATCATGGAATGAGATATGCTAAAAAAATATTAACTTCTGACAGTGAATCAGCCATAAGAAGATTTGAAAGAGAAATTCGGCTTAGCCTTAAAATCAGTCATAAAAATATCGTACCTATTCTATCCTCTGACACAAGCAACGATATGAATTCATATATCATGCCATTGGCAGATGGAAATTTAAGAGAATATCTCAATGAAAGATCTGGTGAGGTAGAATTGTGGGTATTTAAAGAAATACTGGACGGGGTTAAAGCAGTCCATGATGGAGGAACTATTCACCGAGATCTAAACCCTAATAATATACTCTTATTTGCAAAAGAGGGTGAAAATTTATACGTAGCAATAACTGATTTTGGGTTGGGAGTTTTAAGTGAAAGAGACTCCACTACTCTTACTTCGACACATGGTATGGGAACTTATGGGTATTGTTCTCCTGAACAATTGAGAAATGCAAAGGATGTTGATTGGCGGACTGATATTTATTCATTAGGTGTGATATTATCAAATATTTTGACAGGCTCTTCTTTTGGTACTGTTGAAATAGGTGAGATTCCTGAGAAATATCGTCACATTGTTAAAAGATCCTGTGATCCGGATAGAGCGAAGAGATATCAATCAGTCGATGAACTTTTGGAAGCTATAGGATCGATTGAAAATGGAGCTTATGACAGGCCTAAAGACACCATACAAAGAGAAGTTGAATTAACGAAAAGAAAATTCCAATACCTATTAGAAGGAACAAAAAATATAGTCAATATCTATATTCAAAATTTGTCAGATCAATCATTGTATAAAGATAATTTACCCGATACAGAATTTATAATCTTAAAAACAATGATTGATAAATATCCTTCTGAATTTGAAACAATATTTTCAAAATATGATGAATATGCAAGTAAAAGTTCACCATATGATTATGATTATTTTGATACTATAGCTGATTTGTATGAAAATGTGTTCAATTTAGCAGATTCAGATGGCATAAAATCAATTATTATTCATAGACTACCGATTATGGGTAATAGTTCCGGTCAATGGCATGTTGGAAAAGTATTTGCGAGAATTTTGTCAAAATTGGATGACCCTGGTCTGATTGATGAGGTCTATGATTTATTCAAGAAAAATACTGGAGCCGCCAGTTTCTGTATGGGATACTGTGATGAAATATCGTTACCCTCGAAACTCAATGAGTTTCGTATATTGGCACAGACCAGGTAGATCAAATTGTAAATAGTCCATTTTAGAAAAAATGGCTATGTAGAGATGCCGCGAAGTTAAAGACGACATGGGTACTTGTTCAGACCGGATGGATGAATGACGGAAACAGGGTTTCTCCTCTTACTCCTTTTTTTGTCATCTTTTAGTACCCTTTGATCACATTTTTTTATCCCCTTTGTTGGGGAATCGGGGGGTAAAATGAACGTATTTTCCGCCCATATTTTTTGCCGGAAAAATATGGATGTAATGACGTTTATCTACGAAAATGATGATAAATTGCAGAGTATTGTGGGGTCGTCGTTATCGGATATTTTGAGAGGATGTATGGGTTGTCTCCGGTTGAGATCTCCTCACCCCGTGCTTCTGTGTGGACACATTTTTCCAGGGCGAATGGCATTTTGGAGGTTATTTAACCGTTGCTTAACCAGACGCGTGGATTTTTGCCTAAGATGATATGAATCGTACACCGCGACTGATTTATGAAGAATTTCCGTATTTGAAATCGTATGTTCATGATAATTTCACACCACCCACAACAATATTATCACCGTCTGCAGGAATCTTTTGAGTATGGCAGGCAACAGCATTTTTTCATTCCATTCGACCGTTCTGTTTGTAAACGATGTGGAGGTTTCAAAGAACTTCTACACTGGTGTTATGGGAGAGGAAATTGACCTTGATCTTGGCATAAATATCAGCTTTAAAAGTGCACTTGCAATCTGGGACGGGAAGTACGGCAGAGATGTAATATTCGGGGATGCTGACACCAATGATGGAAATTTTTTATCAAAGCGGATGCTCGAACTCTATTACGAAACAGAAGATATGGATCAGACGCTTGATAAACTGCAGTCCGCCGGGGTTGCATTTGTGCATGAGGTAACCACTCAGCCCTGGTGCCAGCTCACCGTACGGTTCCTTGACCCCGATGGACATATGATCGAGGTTGGAGAGATAATGGATGTCTGTGTGAAACGGCTGGCCTCATCCGGCATGTCGACGGATGAAATTGCAGCATCCACCACCATGCCGCCAGAGATTGTGAAGCATATGCTCGGCATGGATGAACGGTAACCCCGTGTTCGGGGGAAATCCGGTCAGTACAAAAATGTATTTAGCAGGGTTTGGGGAATTGTAAAATCCCCGTTCCCGATCTATCAGGATGTGACAGCATCCACATCCGTTTCTGTTTCTCTCTCAGTTTCTCAGGTCAGGAAAATAATACTCAGATGGCCTTCAGCCCAAGGGCCTCATTTGTCATCCGGACTGACTCTTCTGCGGTGTCTGCCGCCTTCATCATCGCACGGATGGCATCGACGTTTTCTACGACAACATCTGCTTCCTGGTGGATGGCCTGGAAGAGATAGAGTTCATTGTTTTTGCCGACTGCAACCGATTCTTCGAAGACACAGGACTCCCAGAGGTCACCACGGGGGCGGCCCATGTCTGAGGCCAGTTCCCTGAGTTCTGCCGTGGAAGTGATGCCGGTTGCGCCTTTTACGATGCCGATTCTCGGATGTTTCCGGATCAAATCAAGAACACCCTCACGAGTGGCCTCCCGTGCCAGCTCCATTCGTATTACATGCATGTGCATGAATGTTGTCGGCACGATCATTGCAGTGGTTACGATGTCAATTGACGGGAGGACCGTGTTCACATCCGGCCCGTGGTGGGACGGGATGGTGACCGGGTTTAAGACAATTGCGTCCACTGGCCCCGTCTTGATGCCGCCGGGATCAGATCCACGGCGCACCATCGTTGCAAAGACCGATTTCACCCCATATGCTTCATCTGCCAGCTTGATGATGCGGCAGAGGCCGGTCGTGTTGCAGGATACCACCCGCACAAAGTCAGCGCCAAAGGCATCCTGGTAATTGCAGGATGAATTAAACGAGATACCTGCTATCTCGTGCTTCTCCCCGCCCTGCCAGATGGCTTTGACATTGTAGAGTTCATAGAGTGATTTGTTCGCCTTCCCCACACCACCGGGGGTTGCGTCGACGACGACATCACACTGGCGCAGCATACCTTCCACATCACCTGCGACTGCAATGCCCGCCTCCTCAAAGACCCCCTTCTTTGTAATATCCGCGATATAGAGAGGATATCCTCGTTCATTTGCGATATATGCCTCCCCGGAGGGTCGGGTCTTAGAGACCCCTACAATTTCCATGTCCGGCTGAGCGGCCACCGCGTCGGCCACCCGTTTACCAATTGTTCCGTATCCGTTTATTGCCACTTTGATCATAACTGCACACCCTCAGATGGTACTCCCGGGTCCATCCCATCTCCCTGTATGAAGGGGATGGCATGCACCCGTCTGTCCCTCTCACCTGATTATGCAATTGATACAGCGGGAATACAAAAAAAAGGTTCTCTTTGAATGTGTGAGTCAGAAGAGGCATTAGGGGAATAACAATATTGAAGAGCCCTGTGCTCATAATAATCTTGATTCAACGGGGGGTTATGGGAATGAAACAGAAAGTGTGCCCGCGGTGTGGTGAACCGGTGCCCGAGGGGGCCAGCATCTGTATGGTCTGCGGTCAGTCCCTGAGTAAGCGCTACATGATGCAGAGGGAAGTGGCTGTTGTGGGGGTTCTTGCAGTGGTGGCCATTGTGCTGGCCTATCTTCTTTTTCCAATTGTATTCGCTCCGACAACTGTCACAAGCACCGGAAATGTCCTGTTTGAAATCTCCCTTTCAGACGGGAGTGCGTATGTTGAGTATGAGGGTACCGTTGACGGCAGGGATGTGGCAAACCTGCAGATTGCGGTTCTTGCAGAAGGTGGCAGTACGTCGCAGCTATTCTCCTTTGCAAGCCCGGAGCCGGGGACTGTTCTTGGGCCGGTTGAGACGGGCACCCTGAGGAAACCAGTCGGGGTCTATTATGTTGCTGTCTATGGTGATGGTACAAAAATGAGTGACACAATAATCATTTGAATGGATGGTGAAATACGTGGTGAAGGAGGAAGGGGGCAGTGGATCAGGCAGGCCCTTTACACGGAGAGAAGCGGTGAAAGATCCGATGCAGATGCAGCGGGCAGGGATTCTCATTGTCGTGGCAGGTGTATGTGTCGCCTTCTTTGCCTGAAATGCTTTTTTTATCCTTTGAAATTCGTGAAATAGTTATCAATATATCCCTGTTTTTGTATCCGGTCCCTCTCCTGTGGGTCACGGATAAGATGTACCCCGGCGGTCTGGACTGCCGGGCAGAAGGGGCAGAGGGCGAAGGGCACATCGTCTGCATGGTCCCGCACCGGGCAGTAGTATACCCATCCGTCCCGTTCAACGGAGAGCCCGCCTGGAAAGGGTGTCTCATCAGGATGGCCTGGTCCGTCTTCAACATACATCGCATAGCAGGCGATTGCATAGTGCAGTGAGAGGATGGACGGGTCTTTTTCCTCTGCCTTTATTGTGGCTGCCTGATGCACCATCCGACAGTAGTCCATAAACCCTGCCCGCAGAGTGTTTGTCCTCCAGGGCCGTTTGCCTTCATGGGCGGCCTCTGTCATCAGGCGGTGGTGGGTGCCAAAGATCTCCTCATGGACTGCGGTAAGGAGTGGTTCACGGTAGTCGGCGGGAATGTCGCGGGTCTTTCGTTCGAAGTTCACCATCATCTGGCGAAGGTTCTCCTGTGGATATTCCCTGACATAGTCTGCAAGAAGAGAGAGGAGTGCCTCTTTGTCCTGGCATGCTGCTGCGTTGTTCCAGAATGCCTGTATTAATGTGAGACTTTCCCGGTATGCAGGAAGCACCTGTCCGGAGGGTGTTGTCTCCCTGCATGTCACCGATGCGGTATCTACAATACAGTCAATCTCCGGTCGGTAGGTGGCATCTTCCGGCCTGCTGTCCCCGGATATTCGTGCTCGTATCCGTGAGAGGATTCCTGCCATACTCTATCTTTTCCGCCCTGGTAGAAGATGAGTGCTTTGTTCCGGGCAGGTCCGTTTTGCCACCGATTCCGGTGGGTAACATATGGTGATAGCTGAGGTAAAGGCGTGGATTGTGGGACTGTGCATGGGATTCGGAAATGTATCCGGAGTGTACTACCCCCATTGTGCCGTGCAAACGGTGATTACGTCTGGTACCAGAAAGGGTATATATGTCTGTTCAGATTGATACTCAATTCGTCCCTGCCCCGTCTTTTCGATCCTACCTGATCCTCGTGACCACATTTAGCATGCTGATTCCCACGTTCTTTTTTGCATTCATGGTATTCGGGATGCTGGATGGGGCCGGGAGTGCCTTTGCAGTGATAGCAGGAATTTTTGTATTCCTTGCTGCGGCAGGCGGCCTCTGGGCCTATCTCTATTACGGGACAGTCCGCTACCTTCTGACGATGACCGAGATGACCTGGGGCCGCGGTGTCCTCTGGAGGCAGACCGGCATCGTCCCCTACAACCGTATCACTAATGTTGACATCATCCAGGGCCCTGTGATGCGGCTCTTTGGGATCTCAAACCTTCGCATTCAGACCGCCGGTTACTCGGCAAATCAGCTTGCAGAGATTAAACTTCAGGGCATCTGTGACCCTGAACCACTCCGTGGCATCATCATGGACTTTGTGCGGTCCGGCCATCCGGTTGCAGCCGTCACTGGTGCAGAGACTGCACCCATCCCTGCGTCCGTTTCCGCCACCTCTCCAGAAGGGCAGGCAGCGGATGCTGCTGTGCTTGTGGAACTTCGGGAGATTGGAGCAGTCCTGAAGAGAATAGAAGAGAAGATGCGATGAACAGAATATATCATATTCACTGTTTTTTAATTACATTTTTGTGTGCTGTTTTATTGTTCACTCCTCTGTCTTCCTGTCTCTCGCTATCACGGATGTGTGGAGAGATACCGCGGGCTCCCCCTCGGGTGTCTGGTCACCACTGTCAGGTACCTCTTTGGTGTCTCAGAGTATTGGCTGCCTGCAGTTCCGGCGGGAGGAAGGAACATAGATGGATGTTGTGGAAGAAACAGGAAAGGGAGAATACTATTAGCATCGGCGGACAACCATTCCCATAATGAGATTGTATGTGAGACTGGTGGTGCTTGTCTGTATGACCCTGCTCCTCGTCTGTGGGACTGCTATGGCAATCCAGCCGCCTGATTTGAACCGGACGGCCACGATTGAGGGTGCCTCAGAAGTTGCAGCTTTTATTGAATCATCTGCCCCAGGTGAATTTATCGCTGCAGGTGCTGGCGAAGCCGGCCCTGCACTATGGTTTGTTGCCGCAGACGGAACAGTTGCCGGCAATATGACAGTTGCCATAGGAAACGCCTCGGTCATCCGATATGTTCAGGAGCATGAGGGTGGGTATATTGTATTCACAGATACCCATGACTTTGCGGGAGTCAGTCCGGAAGGTGAAATTATGTGGACATGGCATGTGCCCTGCGGTGAAGTGTCATCGGTGGATGCCGTGCCTGCAGGCGGTATCATTGCCGCCGCAAACTACCTGAACCCGACCATCTACCGGCTGGACTCAGACGGTACTCCCCTCTGGAACAGATCCTATGCTGACACCTCTGGTGCCGGTCTTGGACGTATCCAGTCTGTGAAGGCGGTTGATGGCGGATACATCGTAGCTGGTTATGCCAGACCCCTGATAGCCTCTGCTGACTCTGCGGGACTGGTGATGTACCTGGACGAAGAGGGCAGTGTTGTCTGGGAAGAACGATATGGTGAGGAGGATATTGGATATGTGGTGAATATCAATTCTCTCCCCGGCGGTGGGTATATTGCCCCCGCCCTCACCACGGCAGATGAGGCGGCAGTGCTCATTCTGAATGCCACCGGCACTGCAGTTGAGGTCTTTTCCTATCCCAAGCGGATGGAACTGATATATTATGCAGATGCGGCACCTGGCGGCGGATACTACCTGCTGGGCTATGACGCCAGCCTTGTGGATGGTGAACCACAATATCTCGTGATGGGTATCTCCGCAGACGGGGAGGAAGAGTGGATGCACTGGTTTGGGGACACTTCCATCCGGACATTCGTCCCCACCGATGGCGGGTTTGTTGCCACAGGAGATACGGGGGAGATCTCTTTTTTCACCTTTCATGAGGCAGGAAAAAAGACTGACTTCTCTGACGCGTGGATGTTTATCTTTGTGATTATCGCAGGAATTTGTGCAGGATACCTAATCTACCGACAACGCTGAGGTTTTTCTCCCCCTATCTCTTTTTTTGTTCAGGTGACTGGCTGTTGATATGCAATATCTGTTGTTTTTTCTGCAGAATAACAAGTAATCATTTATAGTTCAGACAATATCTGTGTGTTATCTCCCATATCATCCATTTTGGGTACCTATTTTCAGATGTTCCAATGGAATGATTTATAATTGCATGAATGAGAGGGTAAATATACCTAGTGTATCTGTATGTTTCTGATATATTCTGTCTCTCCCTGTTCCGTGCAGGTACACAAGTGAGCTCTGGTGGTTACCATGTCAATTCAAATAATCGAAGATGCACTGCGTCATGCACTGGATGGAGATTTTTCTTCCTCCCTCAATCAGCTTAGTCAGGTGGACACAGATCCTGATACAAAGAAACTTGTCGGACTTGTAGAGAGCGCAATTGGGCGGATGAAGAAGTCTGTCAAGTACCAGGAGATGCTCCGGGGGGTTGATGAGTTTATTGCAAACTATCCGTATCCCCTGGCTATCTATGGTGCAGACGGCGCCTGCCTGATGCTCAATGATCAGTACTGTGACCTCTTTCGCGATTCATGCGAAACCCTGATGAAGAAGTCATTTTCCGACTTTGATATCACGATTCTTGGCGGTGACAGCCTCTTCGCCTCCCATGAGACCAAGAAGAATTCAGAGACTGATCTGCAGATTGCATGGGATGACGGGAGCAAAAACTACCTGAAACTCCACCAGGTCCCCATCAGTGATGGTGCAGGGGGCATCAGTGTGGTCTACCACATTTATCAGGATCAGACTGTGATTATGGGAGAACAGGAAGAGTTGCACAAGCTTCAGAAGCGTGCCGATGCCTTCCTCCTGGAGAATCCACAGGGTATAACTGTGCTTGCTGCAGACAAGCACCGACTTGACCTGAACCAGGAATATCAGCGCATGTGGCATGGTGGTTACGATGATTTGATGGCAAAGAAGCTCTACGATTTTAACATCAACATCGTTGGCGGCGATGACTTCTACGCCTCATACGAGACGAAGAAAAAGGCGGTTACCGACATGGAGATTACATGGGAGAACGGGGATATGTCGTTCCTGCGTCTCTTCCAGACGCCCATTCTCGATGACGACGGTGAGATTGACGTCAACTATTACATCTATCAGGACCTTACGCAGCAACATGAGGAGATGGGAGAGATCAAAACGCTTCAGAAGCGTGCCGATGCCTTCCTCCAGCAAAATCCACAGGGTATCACCGCGCTTGCCGCGGATAAGCACCGCCTCGACTTAAACGAAGAGTATCAGCGGGTATGGCGTGGCGGCTACGATGAATTGATGGCCAAAAAACTCTATGACTTTAACATCAACATCGTTGGCGGTGATGACTTCTACGCCTCGTACGAGACGAAGAAGAAGGCGGTCACCGATATGGAGATTGCATGGGATAACGGTGAAAAATCGTATCTGCGTCTCTTCCAGACACCCATTCTCGATGAAGATGGCGAGATTGACGTCAACTACTACATCTACCAGGACCTCACTCCTGAACGGGCACTCTCACAGTTCCTTGATCAGGAGATTGCCCGTCAGGGGACAAATCTGGACCGTCTGGCCCATGGCGAAACCCGTTCGTTTGACTTGACGGTCGGGCAGACTAATGAGTACACCGCAGAAGCGGGTGCACTCTTTGAGGATATGAACAGGCATCTCACTGTAGCACAGCTGGCAATTGGAAAGATGGTTGAGGACTTTGTAGGCACCATGAAAGAGATGCAGGAAGGCAACACCAAGGCACGGGCACACCCCGATCAGTTTGAAGGCGTCTATGCGGTCATCACCCAGGGATTGAACAACATCCTTGAAACGACATTCGGGCCAGTCAATGAGTCGTACCGTGTCATGAAGGCGTATGCAGATAAGGACTTCTCCAGACGGTTCAATGATACCATTCCGACTGAAGGGGACTTCCTCAAACTGAAGAACGCCCTCAACAATGTGGGTATCAATATGGGCAGTGCCCTCAGTGATGTGAAGGCTGCCGTTGACAATGTGGACGCAAATATAGCCGATGCTTCCCGCGGCGTTGAGGAGATTGCAAAGGCGATGGAAGATGTGGCGGTTTCCAGCCAGCAGTCATCTGAGGCATTCCGCCACCAGCTTGAGGCAGTAGAGTCTGTTGCACGGGAGGTGTCTGACCTCTCTGCCTCTATTGAGGAGATCGCCTCCACATCACAGGAAGTGATGTCACAGGCAGACCATGTCTCCCAGATGGGTAATGAAGCATCCGGCCTGGGTGGAGAGGCCAATGATAAAATGAATGTGGTGGAGAAGATAGCAGAGGAGAGTGTCACTCAGATTGAGCAGCTCAATCATAAGATGGCTGAGATATCAAAGATTGTCAAACTTATCAATGATATCTCCAGCCAGACAAATCTTCTTGCCCTGAACGCCGCAATTGAGGCTGCACGGGCTGGTGAACACGGACGTGGATTTGCTGTGGTGGCAGGCGAGGTGAAAAACCTGGCCGCCGAGTCCAGGGCAGCAACAGGTTCTATTGAAGAACTAATTGAAGGCATACAGCGTGACTCCAATACCACAGCGGTCTCCATGAAGTCTGCCTATGTCGAAATCCAAAGCGGTCTTGCGATTGTCCATCGGACCATCGAGGCATTAAACAAAATTGTCACTGGATCTCAGGAGGCCTCAGAGGGTATCCATGAGATTGCCCGTGCCACCGATGATCAGGCAAGTGCGACAAACCGTGTGATGGAGAAGATGGAGGAGACAACGACCCTGACCAAGGAGAATATGGCCCGCATCGATGATGTCGCAGCAGTGACCGAGGAGGTTGCTGCCTCAACTGAGGAGGTCGGCAGCGGCACTTATGAGGTGACGCGGATGACCGAGAAACTCCGGGCAATGGTTGACGTATTCCGGACAGAGTAAGAGGAGGCAGTGAATGTCAAAGCTCACTGACGTGGTGGAATTCAGGATTGCAAACGGATATTATGCAATTGATGTTCAGATTGCCCGGGAAATAGTCGAGATGATGGAGATCACCCTCATTCCCCGGGCACCGGACTATATCACCGGTGTAACCAATCTCAGGGGGGAGGTCACCAACATTATCAATATCAGCAGACTTATCGGACTTCCCGAGTCGGTTGCGTCTGTAACACAGAGGATAATCGTCCTCATGCCAGATGTATCACAAGGGTCAAACGTCGGCATCATTGTCGATGATGTACGCAGTGTGATGCAGGTGAATGAGGATGATGTGGAGGCACTCGGTGAGGGTCTCTCCAGTGATGTAACGGAATATATGAAAGGTATCATTAAGGTGAAAGATGATGCCACGGATATGGTGCGCCTGATCATCTGGGTGGACATGAAGAAGGTTCTTGATCAGATTCTCTCCTGATGTTTTTCAGAGTGGATCACCCTTTTTGGTGGGTGCCATCTATCGTACACTACATGGAAAATATGAGCGATGAGGTTAGCCCGGTGGTCGGCCAGATCACCCTCGCAGGTGGCTGTTTTTGGGGTATTGAGGTGGGATTCCGCGAAGTTCCCGGCATCCTTGCAACCGTCGTCGGGTATACCGGGGGGGATGTTGAACACCCGGACTATACTCTGGTCAGCACCGGGACGACCGGTCATGTGGAGGCAGTCAGGATCGCCTATGACCCAAGTGTTATCTCTTTTGGTGCTATCCTCAGCCGTTTTTTGGGTCTGTTTGATCCCACATCAGAGGAAGGGCAGCAGGGTTCTGAGGGCTCGCAGTACCGTTCGGTTATTTTCTGTCACACTGAAGAGGATTGCCGGACGGCACGGGCATTCATCCGGGAAGAGGGAGCGTCAGGGAAGTATACACGCCCGGTTGTGACAGCTGTAAATCCTGCAGGGATATTCTGGCCTGCTGAGGACTATCACCAGCAGTATTACGAGAAACTGGGAAACCGGTATCGAAAGCCCCTGTTCTGAGGTGGTAAAAATGGTTTTAACTCGTTTAAATCCACGAAAAATTATATTTTTTGCAATTCGTGCCTTCACGCATTGATATTAAGCAGGGATAAGAAAAACACAGCATAATATGCGTCCTGATGCCTGTATTGTAGCATATTTCCATATCTTTATTAAATGCGAATACATAGATATTCGATAGCCTGCCCAGACGGGGTGTTCCCGGGTGTACATACCGATGATGACAAAACGTTCTATTCTTGTGCTCTATGTTGTTGATGACCTCAGGGCATGTGAAGGAGCCTACCATTTTCTGCAGAAATCAGGTGAGATGTCTATTGATTTTGCCTTCTCCACGGAGGAGGCAACAGAGATGCTCTATAATAATGAATATCATGTAGTCGTCTGTGAATATCACCTGAAGGGGACAGACGGCGTCTCATTTCTGGACGATCTCCGCTCACAGGGTGAGCGGATTCCGTTCATCATTGTGGGGGATGACACTGAAGGGGTGATTATTGAAGCCATCAACCGGGGTGCTGATTTCTTCCTGAACCGTGGGGAAAACCGGTTTAAGTTCTATGTTGAACTCAGTCTCACCATTAAGAGGGCTGCCCGGAAGTACGATGCCTCTGCACGGCAGCAGCAGGAGGAGGGGCTGCGGCGATCCCGGATTCCAGCTGTCCAGTCGCTGAGGGGGGCACCGGATGAAAAGGATATTCTTATTCAGGAGGTCCATCACCGGGTCAAGAACAATCTCCAGCTCATCTCAAGCATTCTCAAGATGCACAGTTATCGTACAACAGATCCGGAGACGCGGGAAATTCTGGAGGACTGCAGAAACCGTATCACGTCGATGGCCTTAATTCATGAATATCTCTATCGTTCCGATAATCTTGTAACAATACGGATGGCTGAATATGTGCCTCGTCTTGTCCAGAATCTCTCATCCCAGAAGCCGTATGGGATGGAGCATGTTGAGATCATTGCCCGTTGTGATCCGGGGATATCGCTGGATATCGATACCTGCATCCCCTGTGGTATCATCATCAATGAACTCATCACGAATGCCCTGAAATATGGGTTTGCCCGGGGGGAAAGCGGCGAGGTTGTTGTCTCCATTGATCCGTATAGAAGGGGTCTCGCACGTCTGCGTGTTTCAGAGAGCGGCGGGTCTGCAAAAAAATCTTCAGTTGATATGGAAAATGGGGAGACGCTGGGGATGCAGCTTGTGAAAAATCTGACCGCCCAGATTGACGGAAAACTCACCATATCAGAAGAGGACGGTCTAACCTTCAGCATCGTCTTTCCGTACACAGAATAAGTTCAAAAGAAATATTGACCTCTCTCCTGCACCTATCTACTCTGGATATCACGTTGTGATTTCTATTTCTGTGTGAATTGTATGGTTTCACACTCGGTTTACTGACTTATATCTGAAAAATAATATCATGATCTCCTGACTCAGGCGTCGCATCCCCCGGGAATTGCAGGAGGGATTCCTGAAGGTCCGGATGGTAACCGGTGGTGTTTATCGTCCGTCTTTCTGATTGATTTTTTGGAAAATGCCGGAGAGAACTTCCCGTGGGTAACGGGTGCCGCGTACACGCATCTCCCATCTGTTGGCTTGTATTGCTCCCATCCATTTTTCCTCTGAAAAAAGGGAGGTTATTTCGTGGGGAGTGAAGTAATGGGTCATCACGCCGTCTCCACGGAGAAAACTGTTTTGTTCGGTAAGCTTCCCTTTCCCACAACGAAAATCGGATACTGAAAATTCGCGGAAAAAGAGTGTGCCTTTAGGAACAAGCACCCTGTGGAGTTCTGCTGCTGCCCGGAGGCGATCCTGCTCGCTGAGTGCACCAATGATATGGACAGCAATGGCAGCATCAAATGTGGCATCGCAAAAGGGGAGGGACCGGATGTCTGCCTGCACAAAACGAGCGGTAGGGATCGTATCCTGTGCAAGGCGCAGAGCGGATGCGGCGATATCGATGCCGGTTACATCGCATCCACTCTGAAAGATGGTAGCGAGCGTCTTGCCATTGCCACATCCCGTTTCCAGCACCTGTGTACCGGGTGGAAAGGATGGGATGCCCGTGGCTGCTCCCTGCCAGAGGGCCCCCCTCTGCCGATAATTGTTTTCCCATGCCTCCATATGTTTTCCTTATTTTCTGCCTGATGGTATGATCCGGGTGAGATGGATCACCTGCTGACAGTTATATGGCATATGGTTTTCTCTGCACCCCATATCCGTGTTGCGGGACATATCTGTTATTTCTGTGGTGTGTCCTTCTCCTTTTTTTACCGCAGGTTCTTTGGCCCCTGGCTACGAATGGGGAAGTATCTATGCAGGAAGATCTGGGAGAAAAAGAGACGAGCAGTGGTAACAGAAAGGGTGGTGGACGGGGGATGTTAGCAGATCCACCAGTACGGGGTTTCGTCTACCACGCAGTGCTCTACCTGGGGGTGATGCTTGTCCTTCTGGCGGTGAACCTCAGGATTGCTCCTGAGAATCTCTGGGTACAGTGGATTGCCATCCTCTGGGGTTTCTTCCTGTTCTGGAATGCCTGGCAGGTATTTTCGACCCGTAAATCGCTTGATCAGAGATAGCAGGACTGTATTTCAACAACCTCTGCGGAGTCTTTTGCAGCGGCATACTCAGTGAGGGGGTCATGGTTCACCTCAAGAAACCGGATGCCCCAGCTGAAGGCCGAGAGAATTTTCTCTGCCTGCTCTCTCTCTCCCAGGATAACGAGGGCCGCTGCAAACGCCTCGACTGAGTTAAGCATAAACGGCCGACCAAAGTGGCCGGGATTTGCAGCAACGAGAAATGGCAGTGCCCGGCGCAGGGGCCACCGCGATACCTGAATGTTCTCGAAGACCTCCCATGAACAGTCAAGAACTGTGATGGACTTCGGTTTTCGGTCGGCAGGGGACAGTGCCTGCGGTGCTGAGGGGTCGAGTATCAGGCTTGAAGGGGGTATTCTGTCCACCCGGGCATAAACACGCACGCATCCGCGTCGCTCGAGTTTTTTAACAGAACAACGCCGTGGATCGCAGGAATTGTCGCGGTAGGCGAAGAGGGGAATCATCCTTTATCTAATGGATGTTTCCATAGTGAATAATCAATGTATGTACTTATGTGCCCCTGCATCGCAACACCATCCCTTCGTGCGGTGGGGATCACGAAAGACGCGGATATCCGGGCCTTTTCCCGGTCAAAGGAGCGTTGCCGTGTATTTGGCATTGATACAGTGATGATGCCCTGTTCTGAGACAGAATATCTGGGTTCTGATCATCTGCCCGGACCCTATGAGGGCCGACTCGATACCCCGGAATTTTCTGCAATCCTGGATCGTTCAGAAGAGGCAGTCCGCACTCTTATCCGGGAGCGGGGGGACCCCCTCTGTATTGTGGGGGTGGACTCGTCACCTGTATGCGGGGTGAACCAGTGGTACAGAACAGATGACCGCCAACCGGGTAGAGGAGTATTCCTCTCCCGGTTCCCTGAGATCCCCGCACTGGATGTGTATGACTTTGCCCGCTATCGGGTGTACCTCGCAGCCCCGCTCTTTTCAGAGGCCGAACGGACATATAATAATCTGGTGGTCGCCATTCTCAAAGAGCATTTCTTTGATGTGCACCTCCCGCAGGAATGTGGGGACTCGTCTGATCACACGACAGTTATATTTACGGAAAATCTGGCAGCTCTCAGTGAAGCAGATGTGGTGGTGGCAATCATCGACGGTGCAGACGCTGATTCCGGGACTGCCTGGGAGATGGGATATGCCTATGCCCAGGGCATCCCGGTCATTGCCCTGCGCACCGATTTCCGCAAGGCAGGTGTATCTGAACGGGTGAACCTGATGCTTGAGGAGGTTGCTCGTGTGACCGATAAGGCAGATCATCTGCCTCGTCTTCTTGTTTCCCCCCGTATCTGCCCGTAGGATGATGATGTGTGTGTCGACAATATCTAATGCCAATTATTATTTCCCCGCTAACCGACAGTTCAGTATATGGGGGTACGGTGGCATTCCGGCGCTGGCTCCCGGGACATGACAAATGGCTCAACGGCGCATCCTGATTGTGGAAGATGAGGCGATTATTGCAATGGAACTCAGGGAGACCCTTGAGCATCTGGGGTATTCGGTCGTTGGAAATGAACTCCGGGGTGAGGATGCGGTTCTTGCCGCCGGGAAACTCCGGCCTGATGTCGTGCTGATGGATATCCGCCTGAAGGGGGAGATGGATGGCATTGAGGCTTCGGATCACATCGCCCGCCGTTATGACATCCCGGTTATCTACACGACTGCTCATTCTGATCAGGAGACTCTCTCGCGTGCCATCCATACCCAGCCCTATGGATATATCATTAAACCATTTAATGAGCATGATCTCTACTCAAATATTGAGATGGCCATGCACAAACATCGTGTGAAGAGTCGGCTGAAGGAAAGTCCTGAGATGGTGGATTCTGCGCTCAATATGATTGCAGGGGCTGTGGTCATAACCGACCCGGAGGGTGGTATTGAACGTCTCAACCTGGAGGCTGAACGGGTGACCGGCTACCACATCAATGATGTGAAAGGTGTGCCGTTCTTCACGGCCTTTGGTACCTCTGTACCTGGCCAGGATGTCCTGATAGAGAAGTTGTTTGTCTCATCAGAGTATGCTACAGGTTCCATGCTCTCTCTTCCATCCACGATTCATGTTGGTATGAAATCCGGAGGATCCGTTCCCGCTCACCTAAACACGGTAATCATTCAGGAGAAGGGGAGTTCACGGATACAGAATATTGCTTTCCTGATTGAGCCATTTGTTGAGGGGACAGAGGTGGGTGTGGCAGGTGCGTGGCCCGGTGCGGCGGCACTTCTGGAGGTGATGCCCGACCCCTTTGCCTGTGTGACAGATGATGGGAATGTGATTCTGTTCAATGGCATGTTCTCCTCACTCTGCAAGCGTTTAGGGAATGATATTGACGGCGTGGTGCCCCACATCTCCGTGGCACTGCCAGAGTCATTTATTGGGGGGGCCGCCTTCTTTCATGAAATCCTTGCAGACGACCTCGTGGTGACTCGTGAAAAAGTGGTGAAATACTCAACCGGCAGTATTGTCTATGCCATCCGGTATCTTCCGGTAGCTGGGAAAACGGACGGGAGTTCTCAGTATTTAGCCCTGCAGATCCGCGATGTCACTGCAGAGACAGTGGCGATGCGGCAGTGTGAACGTACACGGGTGGAGTCACAAAAGACGGAGGTTGCGATAGAGGCACTTGGGGATCTCTGTAATGCTCTCAAAGAGACCGTTCTTGCGATGTCGTGGGCCTATGAGAAGGGGCCTGCATTTCGTGACGCTGCAAATGAGCAGCTGGATGAGGTGAACCGGATCCTTGGCGATATTGACTTCAGGCTCATTGAGATTGAAAAGAATCGTCAGGTCTGAGATGGGCAGATCCACATTGCAGACAGGTTCTATCCTGTAGAGATAGGTATGCCTGATTCTTTTTTTTCCTGGAATTTGAATAATTTAATGGAATTCATGTGTTTATTTGGTTGATTCTTCTCTTATGTGGATGTGGAAGATATTTTATGGAATGACGTCCAAGGGACTGGCATCCCATGGGGGGTGTTGGAAAGTGCCAGAAAGTGGATTAATACACAGAGACACAACGCGGGAAGTGTTTATTGAACAGTCACGTGCCCGGCTGGATGAGGTTCGGGAGATTGAAGCACATGTCCGTGAACGGATTGAGGGTGCGCCGCAGGCAGTGCAGGAAAATGTCAGTGCCTGTAATCTGAACATTGACCGACTTATCAGTCAGGCAGAGGTTGAGATCGACTGCTTAGAGAATGCAGAGGAACATGAATGGATTGCACTGCGCGGCAGAGTGGACAGTGCTATTGGTGAGGCTATGGGGGGGTTGGAACGCTGCTCCCTGGTTCTGGACAGTCCTGCAGAACGTGTGCAGTGGGAGTGAATCCGGGCTTAGAGATTCCAATCTGATTCCCAAATCATCTTTTTTCCTGTTTATTGTCTGGAATGTCCTGATGTGTTCCGGCCTATCTAAACCGCATAATGGTGACAGTTTGTTTATTTTGGTCCGGAAATGTCATATCATGGGGTCACAGCCACATTTTCATGTAGGCTTGTTTTTGAGGATATGGATGTATATATCATCTTTTCCTGCCGGGTGTGCCAGGCAATGGTTCCACGGAAAGGTGTTTGCGATGAAGAGAATGGAAAGAAACAGGTAACATATCCGTATTTTTTTGAAAAAAGAAATCAAAAAGTGAGATCCTTAAGAGTTGGTGTTAGGGGCGCGAGGTGTGGTATTGGTTTTGTTCGTGGTACGTGTGTTGAGAGGTATGGTATGTTAAGGTGTGTTGCGCCCCTTTTCTCTGGTATCTCTTTCTCCCTGGTGGATGCCCCGTGCCTTATCCGGTATCCCTATTCGGATAAGGCAGGGTGCAGCCATTGTGGATCTCTGGTGAAAGACCACTGTGGAAGTGATTTATTGGTTCCCAACTTGTGCCAAGCTGGTACTAGTTACCTATTCGGTTGTCAAGTATTTAAATGTTGTGCCCAATGCCAAGCATTGAGGCGTGCATTGTGGCTGAGCGTTGGCCCATGCATTAACGAAACCTATAACATATGATGCGAAAAAATTCTATCCATACATGCTTGGCGCCTTTCCTCAGGAATTAACCCGGATCTGTGAGGTTCTCAGGGAGAACCCCAAAGGGATGGCAGTCCGCGACATCGCCGACGCCATTGGGATGAACCGGAACACGGTCTCACGCTACCTGGACATGCTTCGCGTGGCAGGGCAGGTGGAGATGAAGACCTATGGCAAGGCAAAGGTCTTCTACATATCACAGCGGATGCCCATCTCCGCGATGATAGACTGTGCCGCGGACATGGTCTTTGTGGTGGACCCGTCGCTTACGGTTGTCGAAGTCAACGATACCGTCTGCACCTTTCTGGGAGGGGACAGGGATGAAATCCTTGGGTGTCCGATGCGGAATTCCTCCCTCGGTGCGTTTGACCATCCCCTGATCGTGGGGCGTATCAAGGATGCGATGGAAGGGAATGGTTCGACCGATGAACTCCGGTATATGCGGGTGGACGGAGAGGTATTTTTCCGGGTAAAGACCATCCCCACCGTGCTCAACTCCGGCCTGCCGGGTGTGGCCGTTGTCATGGAAGATATTACCGGGAAAAAGGTCGCAGAGGAGGCGCTGCGTGAGAGTGAACTGAAGTTCCGCACTCTGGTCGAAGACATCAGTGATGCGATATGGATCATTGGGGATGACTGGACCTTCTCCTATGTGAGCCCGCGTACGGAAGATATCCTGGGGCATCTCCCTGAACGTATGGAGGGGCAGCCCCTCTTCTCCTACGTCCCGGAATTCGACTGTACAGAGGTGGGTGCAGCCATTGCAGCCTGCCGGGAAGGTCCGCGGCGGGGATCGGTGGTATCCCTCTCCATGCAGCATGCAGACGGGCATATGGTGAATGTTGAGGTGAGTGCGTCCCCGCGGTATGACCTCCTCGGGGACTTCACCGGGTACCGGGCGGTCTGTCGGGATGTGAGTGAGCGCCGGGTGCAGGAAAAGAGACTTCTGCAGTGGAAGTCATTTCTCTTCTCCATCGTCCAGAATATTCCTGCAAAGGTGCTCGTCACGAACGTTGAAGACCATTCCCTCATGTTTGTGAACCATTCGTTTGAAGAGATGTTTGGCGTATCCTCTGAAGATGTGGCGGGCAGACATTGCACTGAGATATTTACACAGGATCTCTGCCGGATGCTTCTGTGTGGGGATGAAGATATCCTGCAGTCAGGCGTTGAGGTTGATATACCGGAGGTTGTTGTGGATGTGCCCGGCATCGGAGAGCGGATCCTCTGGATCAAGAAGATCCCGATATTCTCCGGGAAAGGGCATCTCCACTATATCCTCGGCATTTACCGGGATGTGACGGATACGGTCCGCAATGAACAGCGTATCCGTGCGGAACGTGATCAGGCACAGCAGTCGCTTGATTCGGCCAGCAACCTGATTGCCGTTGTCGCCCCGGACGGCACTATCCGGACGATGAACCGCCGGGGCAGTGAGATGCTCGGCTACCCGGCAGATGGTCTCATCGGCAGGAACTGGTTTGACACTGTCGTCCCGCCACATGCACGGGAAGTCCTGCGCCAGCGGTTCTTTGCGGTGCTGGAGAACAGCAGTTTCCCGGCAGTCTCAGAGAATGGGCACCTCCTCTGTTCCGACGGCAGGTTGATTGCTGTTGCCTGGCAGAATGCGATTCTGCCGGGTGAAGACGGGGCACCGGCAGGCGTGGTCACCTCGGCACAACCCCTCCCCGATATATTCTGACGGCAGGGACCCTCTCCTTCCTGCCGCTGTCTGTTATTATATGTGTACGGGGACGCTGTTTCCCGGAATCGTTACGGGCAGGTATATCTGTCCGGGATGGAAATTTTATCTGAATACAAACGAGGTAGTTTCTGTGGTTTTTCTCCTGTCAGGTTTAGATATATTAGGGTACAGCCTTCTGGGCATTCTTTTGGTCATTAATTTCATCATTACGCTTACTGTGGTCTTTGTTGAACGAAAAAAACCTTCTGCAGCTCTTTTATGGGTGGCAGTGCTCTTCTTCCTGCCCATCTTCGGGTTCCTCCTGTACCTTGTTTTTGGGCAGACCATATACAAGGAGCGGATATTCCGGCTGAAAGAAGAGGACGACCATATTGCAAAAGAGGTAATCGCACAACAGGAGAAAAAGCTGGAGAGCATCCATGTGCCACCGGAAGACAAGGCCGGTGACTACCTCAATATGATTGCGATGCTGCTCAAAAACGACCAGGCAGTGATATCAAACGACAATGCGGTGGAAATATATACCGACGGCAATGCCAAATTCGATGCGTTGCTGAAGGCAATCGACGGTGCAGAGGACTTCATCCATCTGGAGTATTACATCATCAGAGACGACACGCTCTCCCGGCAGGTAACCGTCGCCCTTGCACGCAGGGCACGGGAAGGGGTGACCGTCCGGGTGCTGGGGGATGCCGTCGGCTGTCAGGGCCTGCCGAAGGATTTCTTCCGCGAACTCACCGATGCCGGGGGAGAGGTCGCCTGGTTCTTCCGCTCAAAATATCTTCACATCAATATGCGGGTCAACTATCGCAACCACCGGAAGATTGCCGTTATCGACGGGAAGATTGGTTTTATCGGCGGATTTAATATCGGCGATGAGTATCTGGGCAAAGGCCCCCTTGGCAACTGGCGTGACACCCACCTGAAGATCACCGGCACTGCGGTGCATTCCCTGCAGGTCAGGTTCTTTATGGACTGGAACCATGCCGCGGACGCCGACCTCGGCTTTGAAGACCGGTATTTCCCGTCCCCGGAAAAACAGGAGGGGACACTGGTGCAGATCGTATCCAGCGGCCCTGATTCCCGTGGCGAGGCGATAAAGAAGGGGTATCTGAACCTGATTGCCAATGCACGGGAGAGTGTCTGGATACAGACACCCTACTTCATTCCCGACGGGAGTATTATGGATGCCCTGAAGATGGCAGCGGAATCCGGTGTGGACGTGCGTATCATGTTCCCCTGCAAACCGGATCACCCGTTTGTCTACTGGGCGGGTTTCTCCTATATCTGGGAACTGATGGACTCCGGCGTGCGGGCCTATACCTATGACAACGGGTTTATCCACGCGAAAACCATCGTCGTTGATGGTATCGCAGCCTCGGTCGGCAGTGCCAACTGGGATATACGCAGTTTCTGCCTGAACTTTGAGGCGAATGCCTTCCTGTATAAGGGGGACATCCCTGTCGCCCTGAAACAGATCTTCGCAGAGGATATTACCTCCTGCACAGAAGTGACTCCTGATATGTATGGTGACCGTACTTTCACGGTGCGGTGCAAGGAATCGTTCTCCCGTCTCTTATCCGGGATTATGTGAGGGTGGGAGAGGAAGCTGTCCCGGAGGAAATCTTCAACAGCTGCGGGGCTGCTGTTGCTACCTTTTCTTTTTGTTTTCTTTCGGGTAATTTTCGATAAAATGCCTGATCCGCGGCAGGTTCTGGTGATAGTGCACCTGCAATGACGGCCAGGTATAGGGCAGATACTGCGGCAGCATGGCAGATGCCATCACACATTTTTCCATGAGGTTCTTCTCCCGGCCCATGACACAGTTCTTTCGGTGCAGCACCGCCTCAAGAAACTCCTCTGTGGTCTCTGCATGGGCACAGGTGAGCACATGTCCGAGGTCGGAGAGGATGTGGCCATCTGTGCCACCGGTGATGCACATGCCGCGGGACTCCGCCAGGTCTGCCGCTTTCTCATTGAGGGTTCGTGACATGCCGCCGCTGATCACTTCCAGACCGTCGAACTCTCCGTACATCCGGGAAGAGAAATATCGGTGTTCGATGCACTTTGCGAGTCCCTTGTTGAAGAGCAGGTAGCCGAAAGGGTGGGCAGCGACCATGAGGCAGGTGTAGTCGTCTGCAAATGCGGCAATCTCCAGGGTCGTGAGGGATGTTGCCAGGTACGGACTGCTGCTCTTTTTGTCTGCGATGTGTCTTTCGTAGCATTCGGTGAGGTCGTTCACTGAGTAGAAGTAAAGGAGAATGTGCGGCCCGTCCCAGGCACTGATCTCAATGCCCGGTATAAGCAGGGTGTTGTCCTGTCGGTGTGCCTCAACGACTCCACTGATGGCGTTGTGGTCGGTGATGGCAAGTCCGATACCCTTCTTCTTTGCAAGGGCGAGGGCATCACCTACGCAGGTGGGGGAGTCGGAGTGGTTGGTGTGGAAGTGCATGTCCACCCCGGCAAGGCCGTGCCTCCTGATTGCAGCGGTGTCAGGTTCGCCAAAGCTGACTCGTGGGGATGTGCTGTTCATGTTCATGTCGGTCTGATATTATGGATACTATGGGATTGCCCGTGCTGCTACTTACCTGTGGTGTCTCTGGCGGGAGGCACCCGGTGGGTATGTGCTGTCTGAATTTTTGCATTGAATATTTGATTTATCTTTATTTTTGTGATCTAAATTGATTTTGTACTTAAAAGTATCATTCTTACCAAAAATATAGATATATGTGTGCAATTATATCCAATATATTCTTTTTAGGAGTGAATGGGTATGGTATCAAAAAAAAGGACGGGTATACTCCTTGTCCTGACAGTAATATTTGCGGTGCTGTGTGTGGCAGCGCCTGCGATGGCGGCTACCTGGGTGGTAAATCCCGATGGAACGGGTGATTTCACCACGATTCAGACAGCACTGGACAGCGAATGGACAAGTGGCGACACGATAGAGATTGCATATGCGGTCTACCAGGAACCGGTCGTGGTGGATGCAGCCGGGGGGGATCTGACCATTGCCGGTGTCCCCTCTCCTGCCGGTGACCTGCCGGTGATCGACGGCATGAATGGAACCATCGAATTGCCCGGTCTGGTTGACGGTAACTACGGCTGCGGGGCCTGCTCAATGTACCTCTATAACGGTAATTATGCTGTTTCCAATCTGCTGGTGACCAATGCTTTGCGTAATGGTCTGGTGGCACATTCTGATATTGGTGGCGGGCAAACCATGCAGATCACAAATGTCGAGGCCGCAGAGAACGGCAGGCATGGTATCAATATCATCGGATATGATGAGAACATGCTGACTGGGATTGCAGCACATGATAATGGTCGGGCTGGTATCCATACGGAAAGTAGTGATTACGTCGAAGGCACAGAACTGGTCTGTTACGACAACAACGATGATGGCCTGAAAATATGTGACAGTGACGAGGTGTATCTTTCGTTCGTGGATGCCACTGGGAACGGATGGCGTGGCGTCTCTGTGCATCTGGGTGATACCTCCACAGCTCTGATCTCCGATATTCTTGTCATGGACAATGGTTGGGATGGTCTCTTTGTACAGGGATCAGACCTCTCCACGGTCGACATTTCCCGTGTTGAATCCTTTGAAAATGGTGGCGACGGAATGGTTCTGAACGGGTTTGATACCTTTACTGCCAGTGAATTGATCCTCGATGGGAATGGTGTGGAGCAAGATCGGAGTCCGGGTTCCGTGCTCTCTACAGGCTGCAGGAATGCAGCAATTGAGAATGGAGAGGAGTGCCTCGGCATGTCCTTGTCCCATGCAGATTGTAATACTGCGGCAACTGAGAATGCGGTGATGACAAATTCAGTGGTTCATGACCTTCGCCATGAAGGAAACGGTCTCTTTGTAGTGTATTGCGGTGATGGTCTCATTGACGATGTGAAAGCCACGAATAACCCGTCTGTAGGCATCCTGGTTGATGCGACAGGCAATGTTACCATCTCTGATTCCACCGCGAATGATAACGGATATCTGGGCATTCTCACCATGGCTACCCTGGACGATAGTCTTTCATCCGTGGGCCAGGTGTGGAGTACTGGTATGGCAACAGAGTCCACTGAGTGGGTACCGGTGCTCGAAGATACCTTCATGGCAATGACTGCGTCTGTGGCAGATGCAACAGTCGTCTCTGAAGATGAATTTGTGCTCGGGAAAAATGTTTCCATCTTTGTTGATGATATCATCGAAGAGGGCCCGGATGTGACACTCTCCTCCGTTACGGCGAACAATAACGGCTATGCCGGTATCGGGATTATTGCCCCGTATGTTGTTGCATCGGATATCACTGCAAATGAAAACGGCAAGTGCCCGACAGATATTGCAGGTACCCTCGCTGGTGCTGGTATTGTCGGTGCATCCTTTGTCGGCAAATACTCTGACATTGCGGCGTCAGATAACGGTGGTGCCGGTATGGCCGCAGCCTCCCTTGCCCTGGGGATTGGGGATGCCATGTTCACCGGCAATGGTGCCGACGCCTTCAGTGAAATTCATGGCCCGCTCTTCCAGACCGGGCTTCTCACCGTTTCACTGGTGAATGAATTCCTCGACGTGCATGCTGACGATAATGCCGGCTCTGGTATTCTCATGACATCGGTCATCACGGGATGTTACAAATGTACGGCATCCGGGAACGAATATGGTGGCATTGTCACCGCAGACCCCCTGAGTCTGGGTATTGCCGCATTCCTTGTGCACTTTGGCTCTGGCTTCATCTCCGAAGTGGACGGACTCTCTGAAGAAGACCGGTTCTATCTGGAGAGTCTTTCCACACCGGCAATGCAGGATGTGGTGACATGCTACGGCACGACAGATATCGCCCTTCCGTCCGCGGTGGCAGACATCGATATTGGCAATGTCTCTGAAGAGGATGTGGCAATCCTCGTTGACCTGCTGCACCAATATATGGCCATATCGGGAATTTATGTGATGGATTCTGCGGCAGATGACAATGGACTCTTTGGCATGGTCGTGGTCTCCCCGAAAGTGGTAACATACGGATTTTCGGCAGATGGCAACGGGTATGACGGCGGCAGCACGCTTGAGGCCCTTGCCGGAACCGGAATTGTTAGTCTTTATCTGACAGGAGATTTCTTTGACATCTCGGTATCTGAGAATACCGGGGCAGGAATGGTCACCGTTGGGGTGGTATCAGAGTATACCAGTGTCACTGCGGATGACAACGGCTACGCCGGTATCGTCACTATCGACCCCCTGACCCTTGCCGCAGCGGCTCTCGGCTACTTTGTTATTCTGGATGACGACGGTGTTCAGGTGAATATGACCGCAGACACCGCTGAGGTGGCTGACCTTAAAATGCATGCAGATATCTCAAAGAGTGTGGTCATGCAGGAGATTGTTGCCACCTACTACACCGGTACCACATCCGGGGTCTCTGCTATGGATGCCATCATTATCCCGGACGAAGGGATGGGGATCCTGCTTGAACATATTGAACTCTACTTTGAAAATGCGGGAGTCTATGCCACCAATGTCTCTGCATCGGGCAACGGCTACCCCGGTTTTGTCGCCATCGCCCCGAATGTGGTGATGGACGGTGTCACAGCAAACGACAATGGTGCTTTAAACGAAGATGAATCCACTGTTCTCGCCCTCGCCGCAGGCAGTGGCATCATCGGTCTTTCCATTGCAGGTGACTATCAGGATATCGCAGCAAACGGTAACACCGGTGCCGGAATCGCCACCGCAGGTGTCATCACTGATATGGCTGCCTGTGAGGCAGATGAAAACGGCGTCGGTGTGGTCTCTCTCTTCATTGTCGGTGATCACACGGAAATTATGGCGGATGAAAACGCCCTGTCCGGCATTGTCCTCGGCGGTATCAATGGCACACTCACCGATTCTGTTGCCATAGAGAATGCCGGCCCTGGTATTGTCTGTGTTGACCCGGTGGCAGCGGCGCTCATGTATCTGGTAGCTACACCGGTTGGAACTGCGGATGATGCGGAACCCGTTTCCCCTGAAACGATGGCTCTTCTGTGCCAGCTTTCCGGCAAAACGGCCACGGTATCGTCCGTGAGTGACGACAGTGAGACTGCATGGACACTCATTGAGTGGGCGGTTGAACACGTCTCTTCGTATGAAGGAGACATCACTGAACTGAATGAAACTGAGATTCTCGACCTTGTCCTTACCCACTACCTGACCAATGCCGGAATGTCTGTCTCTGATGTAAGTGTAGACAATAACGGCTGGCAGGGTGTCGTGATCCTTTCCCCGTCCGTTGTAATTGAAGATGTTGCAGCAGAGGGCAATGGGTATCACGGCGTTTCTGTGATCAGTCCGTGGAAAGCGGTTGATGCTTTCAGGTGGGAGCACCCCGCAGAACCGGTTGGAGCCGAACGTCTGAGTGTCCGGGGGATTTATGCCGTGAGTAACGAAGGTGCAGGTCTCTCTGTCGCAGGAGCCAATGGTGGAAATGTCATGGATGTCTATGGCTCTGACAATTATGTGGGCACCCTCCTTGGTGATTCAGATAATCTCATGGTTTTAGATAGTATGTTTGAAACAAACTGGAATGCGTCGGTATTGTGTGGCGGCAGTAAGTTCAACAGTCTCACCCCTATTGGCCCGGTCATGCCGGACGGGGCACTCACTGATCCGACAGGTTCATGCAACAATACCTTTGTCGGTACTGCAGTGGACGCGGGCATTGTGGTTTATCCGAACTCCTCCGGCAATGTATTTGACAATACCTTCTTTGATGAAGCTGCGGAGATAGCAACAGATATCTCAGGTGACGGGCCCTTTGTTCTCTACAGCACGTCCGGGTACTGGGCTCCGGTACTGCCGGACCCACAGTGGCGGGCTCATATGGGTGGATGTGGAATCGGTGTTTCCGGTCTGGGCGGGTTTAACACGACTGTGAACATCACCTATAACTACAGCTATGGATACCCGGAGGCTACCGGTGCAGACTTGTATCCGCAATGGGCCGTGAATTCCACAACTCCGTGGGAATACTGGCAGTTCAATGCAGTCACCAATGACCCGGTTGCGATGACGATCGGACCAATGCAGGTGCCAATAAACCCCTCAGCAGATGTTCTGTACGGTGAATTCACTGATTTGATGTACATCGCACCGTTCTGGGTTGAAGAGCGCAGCGATGACGACCCGGGCCATGATGCATTCATGGAGTCCCTTGCAGAAAATAAGAACGGGTATCTCAACGAGTATGGCGTCTTCGTCCCGTATAAACCGGGAGAGGCTCCCGGAGATATTCCGGTGGAAGAGACTGGTGACGGTACCGGTGACGACACCGGAGACGATTCCGGTGATGACACGGGTGACAACACCGGAGACAGTTCCGGAGATGACGCAGGTACATCACAGCAGTCTGATGCAGGTGGGAACACACCGGCAGCAGCAGGTGTGACGGCAACAGCGACAGCGTCATCCCCGGTGCCCACCACCACTCCTGCGGGAGTGGCACCGGTGATTGGTGCACTGGGTATCCTCGGTGCCCTCGCGGTTCTCCGCCGCCGATAAGCCCCCTCTTTTTTTTCACGGATGTCTGCAGTATCTGTGCAGCAATGTATATATATATACAAAGACCTATCTGTGCTACATGGAAACAAAGTATATTCTCGATGAGAATGACCTCCCGAAATAATGGTATAACATCCAGGCAGACCTGCCTGTGCCCCTTTCCCCTTCCTATAATCCGCAGACAAAAGAGCCGATAGGTCCGGCAGATCTTGCCCCGATATTTGCATCAGAACTCATCCGGCAGGAAGTATCAACCGAACGTTACATTGATATCCCATCTGAGGTGCGTGACATTCTCACCCTCTGGAGACCATCTCCACTCTACCGTGCCCGGCGGCTGGAGAAACTCCTGAAGACGCCTGCAAAGATCTTCTACAAATACGAAGGAGTCAGTCCGCCTGGTTCGCACAAACCGAATACGGCGATCGCCCAGGCCTACTACAATATGAAGGACGGCATCGAGCGCATCGCAACCGAGACAGGTGCCGGGCAGTGGGGATCTTCCCTTGCCTTTGCAACCCAGCTCTTTGATATGGAGTGTAAGGTCTACATGGTCCGGGGCAGTTATGACCAGAAGCCCTACCGCAAGATGATGATGCAGTGCTGGGGAGCAGACTGCATCGCGTCCCCATCACCTGAAACCAATGCCGGGAGGGCCATGCTGGAAAAGGACCCGGAAACATCCGGTTCCCTGGGGATGGCGATATCCGAGGCGGTCGAGGATGCGGCATCTCACACGAACACCAATTACTCACTTGGGTGGGTCCTAAACCACGTCTGCCTGCACCAGTCGGTGATTGGTCTGGAGACACTGGAACAGCTGAAGATGGCAGGCGAAGAGACAGCAGATTTTGTCATCGGTTGTGCCGGTGGTGGTTCCAACTTTGCGGGGCTGGCGTTTCCGTTTATCCGGGAAAAGATGGCCGGAAGGATGCCTGCCTGTCAGTTTATAGCCACCGAGCCATCGGCCTGTCCAACACTCACCAAGGGTCTCTATGCCTATGACTATGGCGATGTGGCAGGCTACACACCGATTATGCAGATGTACACCCTCGGTCACGGTTTTGTCCCGCCCTCCATTCATGCGGGCGGGCTGCGCTATCATGGCATGGCGCCGCTGGTCTCCCTTCTGCACCACGAAGGTCTCGTTGATGCGGTTTCCTGCCACCAGAATGAGGTATTTGCCGCAGCGGTTGCATTCTGCCGCTCAGAAGGCATCATTGTGGCCCCGGAGTCTGCCCATGCAATTAAGACGGTGATGGATGTGGCAGCGGAGTGCAGCCGGACAGGTGACGCGAAGACGATTGTCTTCAACTGTTCCGGCCATGGCAACTTTGACCTCTCTTCGTATGAGGCATACTTTGCCGGTGCCCTGCCGGACTATGAGTATCCCGCAGACCTTATTGCGGCTTCACTCAAAGATCTGCCCGTGATTCACTGATGCTGATTGGCTTTGTGGTAAACCCGGTCGCGGGCATGGGCGGTGCTATCGGACTGAAAGGAACAGACGGTGCAGTGGAGGAGGCGAAACAGCAGGGAGCGGTCCCGGTTGCACCGGGCCGTGCCCGTATGCTTCTCTCCTTAATTACGCCGGGGGTCCATACGTTTCTCACCGCAGGCGGTCCGATGGGGGAGGAACTGTTCGCTGAGGCAGGTATTTCGGCGGAGGTGGTATATATCCCGGATGGGGCAGAGACCACCGGAGAGGATACCCGGCGGGCGTGCCGGGCATTTGTGAACCGGGGGTGCGGCCTTATTCTCTTCTGTGGTGGGGATGGGACTGCCCGTGACGTCTTTGCTGTTGCCGGTGACACCACTCCTCTCCTTGGCGTGCCCTCCGGTGTGAAGATGTATTCCGGAATCTTTGCGGCGACCCCAGCTGCGGCGGCCGACTGTATAAACCGGCTGGAAGAGGCGGTGATGACGGATGCAGAGGTGATGGATATCGATGAGGTTGCCTACCGGGACGGTCGGCTTGCGGTGACACTAACCGGCATTGCCCGATCGCCTGCCCTCACCGGGCATCTGCCCTCTTCTAAATGGGCAACTGACACGAGGCATGAGGCACGGGCACAGGCAGAAATTGCCCGGTTTATAACAGACATCATGCGAAGGGATACGCTGTATCTGATCGGTGCCGGGAGTACCACTGCCGCTGTAATCCAGGCATTGGGAGAGGAAGGCACTCTGCTGGGTATTGATGCGGTCTTTGACGGGGATATAATCGCCCGTGATCTCAATGAAGTGGGAATTCTGCAGCTTCTGGATAAGTATCCACGGGTGCAGGCGGTTGTTTCACCCATTGGGGCACAGGGGTTTGTGCTGGGCAGGGGTACCCAGCAGTTCTCACCTGTGGTGGTTGAACGTATCGGGCCGGAGAATTTCATTGTCATTGCAACCGAGGCCAAACTCTCCCGCACTTCTGCCCTGTACCTGGATGTTGGAGATCCGGAGATCAGCGCCCGGTTCCCTGATTCACTCCCGGTCGTCTGTGGATATGCAATGGCCCGCCGGATGCCCCTGATACGGTAATCCGGAGGAGGACATCTCCAGGTAGTGACAGGGTCTTTTTCGCAAAAGAGACATCCTCGGCAGTTTCCATTATGATCTGAAAGAATATGATGCCCATTTCATACCCCGGACGCAGGTAATCTCCTGAACCTGTGAAGCCGGCCGGCCCCTCCCGTATCTGTTGCTGGCGGGGCCCTTCTCTCTTTCCTGTCGGGCTCTCGTTTTTTGGAGGGAGTCATATTTATCTGGGTTGCTCTCCAGGAGAGAGTATGGAGAATTCCCGGATTGGAGCGGTTATTGTGGCTCTCCCGTTGTTGATTCTTGTCCTCGCCCTTGTGTTTGCTCTCTATAATGTGGGATTTGATCTGGATGCCGCAACCCTGCCGGAAAACCCTACCGGGCCGCTGAATGAGACCCTCACATCACTTATGCAGGCAGACCCGTCGCTTGTCACTGCAAGTGGAGTGAAGAGTGATCTGGCCACAGGGACAGTCACTTTGAAAGCGAGTGTGGAGAACCCGACCACATATCCACTGACGGTAATGGCACTTGAATACCGGATCCCCGGTGAAGAAGGTGTTGGGCTTACCGCCTCTCTTGTGGAACCGGTGATCGTTTCTCCCGGGGAACGTGCAGCAGTTGAACTGACCGGACCTGCAACACCGGATACGGTCATCGCCCTGAAATCAGGCAGTGCCGAAGGGATTCTCTCTTTCAAAATTGAGATCATGGGCATCCGTATCTCAACTGAGATGCCCCGGACATGGGAGGTAGGGGCATGACTGATACTGGAAAAGAGTGGACGGCCACAGACTGCAACATCCCCGGTCTCATCGCAGGCATCTGCCTGATTGTACTCCCGTTCCTGGGGTTCTGGTGGTCGGTGCGGTTTGGGGATGGTGCCTTTTCCCTGGAGGTCTCTCCGTTTGAGCTGGGGATGTACGGGTTTGGAAAAGAGTTTTACTCACCACTTATCACAGCCGTGAATACGACAATTATCATCACGATTGTCTTCTTTGGCGCCCTTCTTTTTGTTGGATCTATCCTCCGGTGCAGCAGGCAGTATCGGCAGCAGTCCGGCCAGCTGATAGGGATGGCGGCCAATAAACCACTCTGGCTGGTGGTGGTTTTTGTTGTATCCGCTGTGATCAGCGGGTTTGGAATTGAGTATACTCTGCGAGAGACTGGTATTTCCATCTCACTGCCGGTTATCGCCGGTGATGCGGTGGGGACTATCACGGCATCCGGCACTACGGTACAGATTCCGGTCTCCCTCTCCCTGAATGCAGCCTTCTGGTATGCTGTTGTATTTGCTATTATTGGTGCATATGCCGGGATATACCAGAAAAGAGGGTATTATGGCAGCCCTGAGGAGGTTCCGGTACTGGACGCAGATGAATCCGACGGGCCGGAACAGATGTAAAAACGTGCACACATACAGGGGGTGGTATTCCCATCTCTTTTTACCCGGAAAAACAGCATTCATTTTTCATTGAACATTACCTGAAACATTCATTTCAGGCTTGGTATTTCAGCAAATAACTGTCCTGTGGATATGGGACAGATACTGGTCCGGGTCTTTCTCTCTCCCGTGAGATGCTCGGGCTCACAGGAATTTCAATAACAGAGTGCGGAACCTGTGGGACAGGGGCTGTCTTTCGGCTGGTTATTCCCCGCCAGCATATCAGGCGAAGCGGGAATTCTGCCTGACCTTTTTTTATTGTGGTAAAAATTATTCCTGAAAGTCAATTACTTCCGGTTCCAGGGTCTGGAGATCGACTATGATGGCACGGGCCGGAGTCGGCTGGATGTTCATCTGCTTCTGGAATGTCGTCTGTGACTGCCAGGTGCCGGCATTAATTGCAAGCACTCCCCGGTATTTTGTGATGCCTGAGATGTGCACGTGGCCGGTGTGGAAGATCTCGGGGATTGGGTCAATGACGAGTCGGTCTTCACGGCAGGCGTAGATGGGAGTACGTTCACCATATGTGCAGGTGAGATGCCGGCGTTTGAGCATCTCAATCATTACCTCATCCGGCCGGGTATAGGAGGCGCCGGGGAGAAGGCCGATCATGTCGTCAAAGGATTTGCCGTGGTACATCAGGACTGACACTCCCTGCAGTCTCACAACGGCAGGGTTTTCAACCAATATGACATTTTCAGGGAAGTTCTGGCAGAACTGAGGGGGAAGACTTGGCTGCGGTTCGGCCCCTCGGACGGCATCGTGGTTGCCTGGGGAAACCACGATCTGAAGGTGAGATGGAAGCTTACGGAGCATTTCAGCGAACACTTCGTACTGCCCGTAGATATTCTGGATGGTGAGCTCCTTGTCTTGGCCAGGGTAGATTCCAATGCCGTCCACCACATCCCCTGCGATTAGGAGGTAGCCGATATCCGGTTGTTCATGTAGCCATGCGGTGAACTTTTCCCATGCCTCCCCAAGGAAGGTGTTGGAGCCTACATGGACATCGGATATAAATACGGCCCTTCCTGGTGTTTCACTCAGGAATGGGGCGTGATTTATGGGGATGTCGGGGCGGGCCAGGGAGTTGGCAAAGAATAAACTGCCGTCGCTGGAGAGCTGGCCAGTGACCGCGATGACCTCGTCGGGGATGAGACGTTCTGCTTCGGCGAATTCTTCACGATCTTTATTGAAGAGGATATTGATCATGCCGGTTGGATCCTCAAGTAATGCCATCCGGTGCCCGTTTTTCGTATTTCTGACTTCCATTACCATGCCGATGAGGACGATGTCCATATTGTAGTAGCGGCTGTTTTTGGCAATTCCACCGATGGGCATGGCCCCGGCATAGGCCTTGTGCGTTCGCAGGATGGTGGAGAGGCGGGTGTAGCGATCCCGGAAGTAGTGGACGAAGTCAGTGAAGTCAACACCGTTATTTTCCTGGGTTCCGGCGCCGTATATTACATCAACAGGTGCTTCGGTGAGAAACCGCGTCCCGTCCCGTTCCCGTGTGAATCCGGGGATATGCTCAGTCATGACGACGGTCACATGCGACGGCACAGAATCTGCTATGGCAGGGATGAGTGAGAGCTCTCCCTGTTCGGCGATATATGAGACCACATCAGGGTGAACCTGCAGCCCGAGGTTCAAAAACCCGAGCACGATCTCCTGTGGACGCAGCATACAAACAGGTTGGGGTTCAGGTGGTAAAAACCCATACGAAGTGGCGTGTTTGCCCCATCTTTCATATGTTCTGAAGAGTATGGTACTGTATATGAAGGAACAGCGCCGGAACCTTGGGGTGGTTACCCAGGTGCAGCGATTTTTGAAGAGTGAAGACCCGAAGGCAGGCATGGTTCGTGATATTCTCTGGGTGCTGTGTGTCGTCGGCGGGGTTGCACTCTTCCTCTTTTTGGTCTCCGGCACCTGGCCTGCTGTCGTCGCGGTGGAGTCAGAGAGCATGGTCCCGAATATGAATGTGGGGGATCTTGTCTTTGTGGTCGCCCCGGATCGGTATGGGACACTCACCTCCTGGGCAGAGGGACAACAAACCGGGTATGCAAAGTTTGCAACGTCCGCTGACCTGCAGGGCAACATGGTCTACGGTGATGTAATAATTTACAAGCCAAACGGTGACACATCGGTGCACCCGATTATCCACAGGGCCATTACCTGGTATGATAACACCACTGAGCCCGGCTACATCACTAAGGGGGATAATAATCAGATCAGTGATCAGGATGCTTATTATCAGGGCATTGGTGCCATTCAGCCGGTGAAGAAGGAGTGGATTGTAGGCAAGGCACTCTTTGCGATACCGGTTGTCGGGTATCTGCCCCTGCATATTGTCAAGTTTGCGGTGCTCATCATCGCTTCTCTCATCGTCTGGGAGTGGTATTCCCGAAGACGTGAAGCGAATGGTAAGGGAGGGAAAGATACCGCAAATGCAGCACCTTTCGGGAAGAAGGACAGTAAAAAAACGGGTTCTTCCAAAAAAAGTGCTGCAAAATCCGGCAAAAAACGCTGAATACCATAATTTGGTTCCTGTTTTCAGGAATCATTCACAACTCTTTTTTACCTCTACGCTCACACGTCATCAAGGGAATTGATCCAGATGAAAGAGCTACTTGAAGATGTCCTCGAAGGGCACCGGCTCACTTCTGCTGAGGCAGCAGGGCTTCTGAAGGCACGCGGTTCTGATGTATGGGAGATTGCTGCCGCAGCAGATATCATCCGTGAACAGACTGTGGGTGATGTGGTTACCTATGTGCGTAACCAGAATATTCATGTCACCAATATATGCCGGAATCTCTGTCGGTTCTGTGCATTTGGCAGGCCTGCGGGGGCACCGGATGCGTATGATGTGGGGGATGCAGGCATCCGGGCACAGGTCACTCTTGCAAAGGAACGTAAGGTAACAGAACTCTGCTTTTTGTCCGGGGTGAATCCAGATTTCACTGCTGAGCGATATGTAGAGATGATCGGTATTGCCCATGACATTCTGCCGGAGGCCGATATTCACACGATGAGTCCGGATGAGATCACCTGGGCGGCGAAGATGAGTGGGATCACGACAGCCGAAGTGGTAGAGATGGCCAGGGACGCAGGCCTTGGGACGATACAGGGCACGGGAGCTGAAATTTTGGTTGACTCTGTACGCCAAAAGTTCTGCCCGAACAAGATTCCAACTGCCGAGTGGTCCCGGATTATTGTTGAAGCCCATAATCTGGGGTTGAAGTCAACCGCGACCATTATGTATGGTTCACTGGACACGGCAGATGAACGGGCCGAACACTTCGGGGTTATACGGGATATACAGGATGAGACCGGAGGATTTACGGAGTTTATTCCTCTGCCGTTTATTCATGAAAATACGCCACTGGAAAAGGCAGGGCTTGTCACAGGTGGTTCTATTGGACGGGAGGATATACTGATGTTTGCGGTATCGCGTCTCTTTTTCGATAATATATCCAACATCCAGATATCATGGGGGAAAATCGGTGAGCGTATGGCCTCGCTTGGTTTGCTTGCCGGGGGCAATGACTTAGGGGGGACAATGTTCACTGACGAAGTCTCGGTGGAAGCCGGTGCATCGGCAGCCGATTACTTTGACCCTGCTGCCATGAAACGAATAACAGATGACCTCGGAAGGGTTTTGCGAAGGCGAACGACTGTCTACGAACTCCTCGACTGAAGGCTGTATGGGGTTTCTGCCCTTTTTTTTAACCGGTGTCTCTTGCAGGGAAACGCTGGCATATGTTTATTGTGCCTCAGTGGAAACCCCCGTCTGTATATATTTGGAACGGAAGGAAATACGATATGAATACTGAAAAGCGACTGGTGTACATGGACCATGCGGCAACGACAGCAACCCGTCAGGATGTTGCAGAGGCGATGGTCCCCTATATGACGGGCACATTTGGCAACCCCTCCTCCCTGTATGATCTGGCAAAGGTTTCACGGGAGGCGGTGGAAAAGGCACGGGAACAAGTGGCGGTGGCCATCGGTGCTGAACCAAAGCAGATCTATTTTACGAGCGGTGGCACAGAGTCGGACAACTGGGCTGTTAAAGGGATTGCTTTTGCCAGGAAAGCAAAGGGAAACCACATCATCACGACGGTAATCGAGCACCATGCAATTTCTCACACGTGTGAGTGGCTGGAGAAACAGGGTTTTTCTGTTACCTGTCTCCCGGTGGATCGTTTCGGGATGGTTGATCCTGCGGATGTGGAGAATGCAATCACCGATGAGACGATTCTCATCACTGTGATGATGGCAAATAATGAGGTGGGCACTATCGAGCCCATCGCAGAGATTGGTGCTATTGCAAGAAAGCACAGTGTCCTCTTTCACACCGATGCGGTGCAGGCAGTGGGGCATATTCCGGTTGATGTGGGTGCACAGAATATTGATCTGTTGTCACTCTCAGGCCACAAGTTCCACGGCCCGAAGGGAACTGGGGCCCTTTATATTGGGCCCGGGGTGCGGCTTGATCCTCTGATGCACGGTGGTGCACAGGAGCGGGGCCGGCGTGCGGGGACTGAGAATGTGCCGGGCATCGTTGGAATGGGGCTGGCGCTTTCTCTTGCGGTTGCGGATATGGCAGAGAATGCAAAGCGGGTTACAACATTGCGTGACCGGCTGACGGAAGGGATGCTTGCCATTCCAAACACCTACCTGAACGGCCACCCGGATAAGCGTCTGCCGAACAATGTGAATGTGGTCTTTGAGTTTATTGAAGGGGAGTCTATCCTGCTCTTACTCAACCGCTGGGGGATTGCGGCATCGACTGGCAGCGCCTGCAGTTCCAAATCCCTGGAGCCGTCCCATGTGCTGATTGCTTGTGGTCTTCCGCATGATGTGGTGCACGGTTCGCTGCGCCTGACCCTGGGGGAGGAGACGACCGCAGAAGATGTTGACTATGTGATAGGTGCGGTGAAAGATGTCGTGCAGCACCTGCGGGATATGTCGCCCCTGACGCCGCCGGAGCTGAGGAGTCAGTCATAGGAGGAGATAAGAGATGTATAACGAGAAGGTGATGGATCATTTTGAGCACCCGAGAAACCAGGGTGTTATTGAGGATGCGAATGGTACCGGCGAGGTCGGCAATGCCCAGTGCGGAGATATTATGAAGATATATCTGAAGGTGGAAGACGATGTCATCACAGACGTGAAGTTCCAGACCTTTGGGTGCGGAGCGGCGGTGGCATCATCTAGCATGGCAACCGAGATGATCAAGGGCAAGACCCTGAAAGAGGCCTGGGATCTTTCCAATAAGGCGGTTGCAGAAGCACTGGAGGGTCTGCCACCCCAGAAACTGCACTGTTCTGTCCTTGCAGAAGAATCGATTCATGCGGCGATTAATGATTATCGTACGCAACATGGGCTTGAAGCGTGGGAAGAGAAGAAAGGCAGCCACGCTGAACACCAGCACTAACTTTTTTTAGGCGGTAATAAAATCCAGGTCATAATAATGACCGTTGTAGTGTACCGCTTTCCCGCCGAAAAGATCCCGTATCTCTCCTGCTTCCTTATTGGTAAGTTCGAGATTGCCCGCACCGTATTTTAGGAAACGTCCGGTAACCGGGAATGTTGAAAAGTCCTCTTCTGAAAATTCATAGATTTCCCTGTCGGTTTCGGGTATGGTGTCTCCGAGATACCGGGGTGCCAGTGTGTGGCCGCTCAGATTCTTATGCTCCTCTGACCATCCGACATCCCCGGAGGTATAGATGTAGTGGACGAGGCGGCCTCTGTTGTCCTCAAGGGTTGTGGTGTCGATAAAATAGTCTACTCCGTTCATTCGAATCCAGAGGATGAACGATTTGTTTCCGATGGATATGTGCTCGTGAAATTTTCCGTCACCGGTACCGGTGTATGATATGAGATCCGCATTTGCACCGCCCAGCAGTGTTTCGGATTTTTCAAGTGCTATTCTTCTCTCAAAGCCGTCTATCCTGATTTCAAGTGCACCTTCTTTTTCAATCGTGTCTTTTATTTTTTCAATGTTAAAGACCACGTTTTTGTATTTTTTTACCGTGGGTGTTATTCCAAAGTCAACGTCGTCATATTTTTTGGTATGATCAATTGTGGCGTTTGGTACCGGTACCGGAAGTTCTTCTTCCCCTGTAACTCCGAGGAAAAAGTATATTCCGGTAATGAGCACCACGAGTGCAAGAACCGTAGCGATTCCGACGGTTTTCATCGTGTTTCCGGTCACCTGTTTTCCTTCCCTCTCATCTATGTTTTTATCCGATAGTTCCGGTCGTATCCTTTTGGAAATCTGAAGGCTGTTAATCAGTCCAAAAACCACAAGAGGGGGAATGCCGCAGAATCCAACGAGTATTAGTATGATAAATCCGTTCGTTACATCGGTAATCATGCCCCCATCCGGAGGGAAGAATGCATAGGACAGGGTCTCATACATTGGGACGAGCATGAGAATGCTGATGAATACGGCAATCACAATCGGAATTCTCATAATCTTTCTGAACTCCGGTGTCATCGCGGCAAAGAACAGAAGTGAAACGGGGACGATGAATAAATACAACATCCCGCTCAGTCTTGCGGGTGTCATACCCTCCCCTGCCGGCATGAATAATTCCGGGGATGCAAGGGTGAATATTTCCATGATTATTATCAGGAATAGGAGCAGGGGTAGAGCATTCCTATCCACCAGATATGACTATTTTCCCTGAGGTAATTCAGAAACATAATTGCACCTAGGGATGCGATGGCTGCAAGCACAATCGAGACGAACGGGCCGCCAATAATCATAGTATAGATGAGGGGGTAGCCCATCATCGTCATATGAGGCGAGTATATGGTTAATTTTGAAAGCAGGTCACGGTTCATTCTGATGTTCCCCTGATGATTCCCGAACGATCGTGAACGTGTGTACTATTATGCTGAGATGATTCCATTCCCCACCCAAACATATGATGCTACCCCTATGATCCGGTATGTGGGAGTGAGGATATATCTTCCGATATTATTCCTGTATGTATAGTCCTGTCCGTTCAGGTGGTATCTAAGTGGCTGGGGCAGGGTTCCCTGGACACGGTCTCTTGTGTCCCAGATTGTTGCCGGGGTGAAAACGCTTCTTACGTCTGAAAGTCAATATCATATGTACGTTCGGTGAATATCTATGGATTCTCAGAAAATTGCAGACGAACTGGCGGCGGTGCGGTCCTGCCACCCGCTTGTGCACCATATCACGAATACCGTAACGATAAATGACTGTGCCAACATCACGCTCTGTGCCGGGGGGGCACCGGTGATGGCGGCAGCACCAGAGGAGGCGGGCGAGATGGCAGCGATGGCAGGCGCTCTTGTGCTCAATATCGGGACGCTTTCTTCTGCTCAGGTGGAGTCGATGCTTATTGCAGGAAAGGTGGCCAATGTTCGTGGGATTCCGGTTGTCCTCGACCCCGTCGGGGCAGGGGCAACGGCGATGCGGACAGAAGCGTGTGAACGGCTGCTCTCCGAACTGGATATTGCCGTTTTAAAGGGCAATGCCGGTGAGATTGGTGTGCTTGCCGGTATCGGTGGGGAAGTTCGCGGAGTGGACTCCGTGGGGTGTGCGGGTGATTTTGCGGCAGTGGCGGCTGCCTGTGCCCGGAAGTACGGCACGGTTGTGGTGATGACTGGTCCTGAGGACTACATATCAGACGGTGACCGGACGTTTGTGGTCAGAAATGGCAATCCTCTGATGGGCCGCCTCTCGGGAACCGGGTGCATGACGGCGTCTGTGGTGGGTGCCTTTGCAGCGGCAGGAACCGATCCGGTGGAGTCGTGTGCGGCCGCCTGTGCTGCCTTCGGCCGTGCCGGGGAACGGGCGGCTGCCCAGGCCCGTGGCCCGTATTCGTTTCGGACAGCACTCTTTGATGAGATGGCGAACCTCACCGGAGAGGACCTTGCGGCCCATGCTGACGTGAAGGACGCGGGTGCAGTCTGAACGGATATATGAATAATATCTGAACTGAAAAATTAGACTCAGAGTTGATACCTATGGCTGAACACAGAAATATATCCCGACCGGCAGACTGGTTGGAACAGATCAGCATCCCTGCACTCTATGTTGTCACCGATACGGTGATTGGCAAGGATCGATCTCACGCGGAGATTGCCTCCTCTGCCGTGGCAGGGGGGGCGGGCATTATTCAGTTGCGGGACAAACACCTGTCGTCGGCATCTCTCCTCCGGGAGGCAATCGCCGTCCGTGAAGCGATAGCCGGGTATGACGCCCTCTTTGTGGTGAACGATTCCCTTGATGTGGCCATCGCATCCGGCGCCGACGGGGTGCATCTGGGTCAGAGTGATGGCTCAGTTCAGGAAGCACGGGCTGCTGCTGAGGCGGCTTTTCCCAGCGGGCCTGATGCTCCCAATAGATTCATCATTGGTGTGTCGGTCGGATCCGTAGAAGAAGCCTGCCGGGCGGTGGATGAGGGAGCAGATTATGTCGCCCTCGGCCCGGTCTTCCCCACAACCACGAAGGCGGATGCTGGTGCGGTCCGTGGCCTTCTTCTCCTGCAGGAGATCCGGGATGCGGTTCCCGGCGTGCCGCTCGTTGGGATTGGTGGCATAGGGCCCGCGAATGTACAGGACGTTTTCTGGGCCGGTGCTGATTCGGCGGCTGTTATTTCTGCGGTGGTGGCACAGGATGATGTGACGGCTGCGGCGAGGATGATGATGAGGTTGATTAGGGAAGTGAATAGGGGATAGGGATGCTTCTGGCCCCGTTCTTCACTTTTTATTAATCATGTAACTTTTCTGATAATTGTCACATTGTTTATTCAAAACCTCTGACTTGTCTGTTGATTGATACATGTCCTTATTTGACGTATGGCGTCGGGTGATATGGGGGTGGGTGAGGAGAAGGTAGTTCCACTTTTTTGCCATCTTTGCCGCACTGCATGTGCCTTCCAGTACAACTGGGACGGAGTGCTCTCGGTCTTTTTGGCAAGTATCATCTTTGCTTTCATCCGGAGATATTATTGCACCACGGTCAGTGCTGTTACGCATACAGTCTATGATTTGATTCTCTTCTACTCTCTGATCTTCTGGCTGGGCATCTGAAGATGTGTCTGCAGGGGGATTGCCTGAGCTGGATTTTTTTGCGGCAGAGATGGGTGGATCTTCTTACGTTTCCCTGTTTTGTGCGTGTTCTTGTTTTTTAGGGGTCTGGTAGCTCAATCCGGGTTTTTTCCAAGGAAATGACAGGCTGGGGGTGTTTTCATTACCTTTTGGGGTGATAATGTAGTCTGATGATTTCAAAGAAGATGGGATTTTTGCCAGGTTTTTGCAAAAAGAGGTGTTTAATGGCTCTGCGCGTTTATCTCTCCGATGCCCTTTCCTGCTTTACATTGAAGGCGATGTTAACATTCTGACGTGTCTCCTGCCCCTAATGGGTGCCAATACTATTGGAGTCACTAACCTGTGGGGCCTTTTTTGGAGTTCCGAGAGGCGGTTTGCAGAATGAAATGCGAATCTTTATAGCCTGTAAGTTACCACTTAGTTAGGTCGAATGGCTGGGACAATCGGGGGTGAAACACCCTGCGTTTGCTCTGCAGGCATACAAGATATCATAGAAATATGACACTCTGTGGTCATCCGGATTTTTCCGGATGCTGCAGGGAATAATCTCCGGACTTCAAACGGAAATGCGAGGGTTTATCAACCTTTAGCGTGTATATTAGAGTCCGAGATTTTGATGGAGAACCGAAATCGCTCAGATGGGAGTGTCGGTTCTGACGTTGGCATTGGCAATGCGGAAATTTATTTAGTAACCGCTAATATCCTTTAACAAATAAGCAATGTGTGCTTTGATAAGCAAATCTGAACATTCAGTTTGCCTACTTCAAGAAATTAATTCTGGTTGATCCTGCCAGAGGTCACTGCTATCGGGGTTCGATTAAGCCATGCGAGTTGAGAGGGTTTAGACCCTCAGCGGACTGCTCAGTAACACGTGGATAACCTGACCTAAG
>JAUVCV010000006.1 GCA_030595665.1 Methanogenium sp. | reverse complement strand
ATCCCTGGACAGGTATGGCAGATAAACGACTGATTTGGCAAGTTCACCAGGACTAATTTTCCACTGTTTCTCATCCCATGTCAGGTGGTCATTGAATGCTTCAGTAAAGTTGAGTTTCCAGAGATAGTTCTGCACTGCAAGAAGGTCCAGACTGGTATCCCTGATTTTCCTGTGGTTGGTATTCTGTAGATCCTGAAGGAGATCAAACGCGGGATTGCCAGTCATTGTGTTTCAGACGTGCTATTCTGATTGTTGGTTGTACTTTTATATAAATTAGTACAACTGATTGAGGGGTGGGTGTACTCAGCTGAAAATAATCTGCTCATCTGTTGGAAGGGTGCGAAATGTGAAATCAAACTAATATGGTGGCTTTTTTTTCTCCTCACAGTTATGTGTCACCGGAAATGTAGGTTCTACAGATGGATTCAAACGAGTCACCAAAAAGCGCAAAAAAGGTGAGAATCCACCTGAAACATCAGTTAAGCGATGTCCCTTTGCCAAAGTGATCTACGTGACAGAACACGGGGGAGAATCTGTCGTCTGCCCACACTGTGGACAATGTCACGCATCACCTTTTCCAACTCATGTTAAAAGTCCTCTTCAATATGGGCATTATTCAGGAGTACTATTGCACTCTGCTCCTCTGGTCTTAAAGAGGAGAGCGGGAAGGGCAAGTCCACAACATTAAGTCATGGGTAGTTGATACATTGAAGAATATGACCGGGCCACACGTACTCATTGCATATGCCACAAAATATGGGACAACAAAGGAAATAGCAGAAGAAATACAGGACGTTCTGACAGAGAACGGCATTGAAAGCGATCTCATCAATGTGATGGAGAGAGGAATCATTGATTCCTACGATGCAGTGATTCTCGGAAGCCCGATATACATGGGAAAAATGCTTGTTGAAGCGCGGGAATTCTGCCAGCATTACAAACCAGATCTTGCGGATATCTGGCTTGCCATATTTGTTGACGGCATCTCATGCTGCCCTCCGGGGGACAAAAAGACATCACCACTGATTGCTGCAATCGATGAGATGTATGAATCTGTGAACCCGGCAATGAAAAAAGTATTTGCCGGTGATTTCAGTCCCGCGGGTCTTTCAGAGGCAGATGCCCAGATTACAGACATGGTACACCCCCCTATAGGAGACTTCAGGGATCATAAAGATATCCGCACCTGGGCCAGGGAGGTTGCATCAGCAATTTCTGAACACATAGTGTAACCCACTAAAATGATAGGTTTCTTAAAGAGAAACGATGTACATTTCATATCTTCAGTCTTCTTTCAGTTAACCCACAAGAGAGCAATTGAAACAGCCACCGGCAGAGGGAATTTTATGAACAATCGGATACTTGTCATATACGCCACCAAATATGGCGCAACAGAAGGAATTGCCACAGCAATCGCAGAGGGCCTCCAAAAGCAGGATCGGGATGTCGATGTACGAAACGTGAAGGACGTTTTTGATATAACAGGATACAGTGCTGTAATCATCGGAAGCCCGATTTATTCTGGCAAAGTACTTCCGGAACTGGTGGCATTTGCCAGCCGTCATAAGAATATGCTACATGAAATACCGGTGATAGGCTTTCTCTCGGGATACTCTCTGCTTGACATTTCCCCGGAAAAAAAGCAGGCTGCATCTGCTGCCTTTGACCAGGTAAGAGCACATATTGAACTCAGGGACATTGGATATTTTGCAGGGAAGATATCAGAAGAACAGCTCTCATTCAAAGACAAAACGGTAATGAAAATAACAGGGGTAAAACCCGGTGATTACCGCAACAGGGAAGCCGTCTTCATCTGGACACAGGGCCTTATTGATCTCTGTCTGTTGCAACTCTGATATATCTTCCGGAGACAGGAAATGTGCACCTCATCCCCTTTTTCTATAGATACTATTGGAGCATAGATCTGCACAATCCTGAATAGCTATATGCATTCCCGGAAATGGTAATGTATCTCACAAGGAGGTGAGAACCGAATTAAAAAAATACCAAAGGCACAAACGGGATACATTCATGCCTCACTCCAACCCTTCTCACTGCAACGGGTCAAATATATACCGCAGATCATTCATACCTCGAACGATTTTGCCTGAAATACCAGCGAACACCATTCCAGCCGGTTGCATATATACATCTAACCAAATCGCTCAATAACAATAAGAATCTCCTTTTTTTCCATATACCCACCGCACACATCCCTCCCATATCCGCAGAATATACCCGAACATAAACTATCCAAGACTTTTTTTACCGTAACGAAATAGGGTGTAAATGAACTCATCCACCTGTCCCATTCCATTGACAGAGGGAATTATGTATGAAAATGTACCAGAAGAAGATGCAATACAACCACTGGCTCCACCTCTCCATATGATGGTATTCCACCCCGGAAATTCGCGGGATGGATATCAAGTCAGGGAGTCGGTCGGAAACTGGCATATACACGGAAAAAAGGGTTTAGAAGAAGTCAGCCAGCGTCGTGTGTGACGGATCCATCTCCTGCCATGTCCAGCCAACTGCCTCAATAATACGTGATATCGGCTGTTCAACCGACCGGTTCAGCATCTTTTCAATATCAATCTCAAATTCCGGTGGGATCTGATCTGCGTATTCAAAGCATACAACGTCAGTCTTGGGGTATTTTCCCGTTACATTTCTGATATACACACGTTTGGGTTTTGTCCCGGAGACAAACCCTGTCCCCAGGTATTTGTTGGAATATTCTGCCCCCCTGACATGTGCATCCTTGTTCTTGTAACTATCCAGAGATTTGTTAATACCACCGGGAGTCCCTATTTCTTCAAGAGAATAGTTCCCTTTCCGGTATTTTTTGATCACATCACCAAGATATGATTTAACCGCAGCCTTGCCGGCACCCCGGAGTATTAGCTCCATCACATGCTGCTGAACTTCTTTTGTCACCTGAGAAGAGTCGGAACGTTTCATTTCAAAGCCGACGATATCAATCATATCGACTTCTTTCCCCTCTTTCCAGACCAGCTGTCCTGCATACCGTTTTTTCTTTCCTGCCTGGAAGAACCGCCGGTAAATCTTCTCAAATTTGATGGAGAAGTAATGTGTTTCAGCGCCAAGCACATCACGTGCAAAGTCTCCATAACTCTCGTTGAGACGTGCCTCAATCGCCCGCGCCATTGTTATTGTCTCTTCTGTCTCTGCGACAGGGAGTTCAATCATACAGGAATCGGTATCCCCATAAATAACACGATATCCCATGCCGGTGATCACGTCACGGGTATGAGCGATTATCGCCCGCCCCACTGAGGTGACCGCCGATCCTATATCCCGGTCATACAGGCGGAACCGGGCATAGCCGGAAACACCATAATAGGTGTTCATAATCACCTTGAGGACATTCTGCTGGATATCATACAACAGGTAATCGGGAGAACCGTATTCAAAGGTATTTCTTAGTGCTTTCTTCTCATCGCGTTCATTGAGAAGGTCAGCGATTATACCACGTGTCAAACCGTCCGGAGATTTTCGGAACCTGATGCCATTGGGCGCATGGAGTTCCCCTTCCTTATCTTTCGTCTCCATTGATGCATTGATGGTCATCATGCACATCGGGTACAGGGATTTCAGATCAAGCACAACAACATTCTCCTTCACTCCCCGTGAAGGATCAAAGACTGTTGCACCCTCAAATTCATCACCTGCTGCAAACCCCTTGGAGGGGAGGACATATTTGCCAAATGCCTTCCTGAGCACAAAGATGTCAATAACATTCGAAGAGTTAAGCGTCCGGTCTAAGGGGCACCCCACATACCGGGCAATTTCCCGGTAGAATCCGATGATTGTACTCTTCGCATCAATGCCCACGCAGAGTTCCACATCACGAAGATTGTATGCCACCAGATCCTGGGGATTATCCCGCCAGAGTGCACACAGGGTGCCTGTATACCGGATTTTACCTTCCCCAAGTTCTTCTTCCCCGATGGCGTCCAGGCGGTATGATTCCTTGCGCGAACTCTGCATCTTCCGGTATCCCGTCAAAAGGTCAAAGAGGGCCCTTCCACGAAGGGGATTTCTGGCACCGGCACCAGGTATCCGGGAGAGTGAATCGGGTTCAAGCCCAATCGCATCCATGCGTTTTGTGATATAACTGATATCAAAATCAACAAAGTTCCAGCCGGAAAGGATATCGGGATCTTTCTCATCGATATATGCGGCAAGGCCCCTCAGGAGGCTTTTTTCGGATGAATAGGTGATTATTTGATGATTCGTACGGACAGGGAGCGGCACGAAACCATCCTCATGTCCCGGGGGATGCCGGTAGAGCGTCACATAAGCATCATCAAACGAATCGTGGCAGGTGATGCAGGTGATGGCGTCACGGTTTGGTTCCGGGAACCCACGTTCATCTTCACACTCAATATCCATCATACAGACGCGGGCCGGTGCATCTACTTCTGCAGGTGTAATGTCACGGTAATCTGCAGGTGTGCCGGGGACGATGACTCCACCGGTCAGGCCCCTGTCAATCAGATATCGGGTGGCAAAGGGAATGTCCGCCTCATAATGCGGTTCATAATAATCACGGACATCACGGACATCACCTGGTGAGCGGGTATAGATTCTCCGAAGTACCTCCCCGCGGATAGATGTGTATGTAGCAGAGGTGTCAACTTCTGTCTTCGGATGAGGAGGGAGCGAATCAGCCTTCTCCCGGAGTGCATAGAAGTATGGCTGAAAACCGGTCACGTCTATCTTATGGGCTGTGCCCGAGGGATCACGGCCAAAGATATAGACCACCGGTCCGTCAGGGGTATTTGCATACTCAACCTGGTTTATCGCAAGGCTGAGTCCATCATTTTTACTCATCTGTACTCCTGCAGAGTGCACAGGAGGCAGCAGCCGCCTCCATGAACCGCGCCTCTTCCCAGGCGTCAAGGTCCCATTCAATAATCTCTTCAATCCCACTCCGCCCAATCCGTGCGGGGACCCCGAGAGAACAGCCGGAAATACCATACTCACCGTCCAGAACACAGGACACCGGCAGTACGGCATGGGTATCTTCCGTTATATTACGAATCAGGCTTGCAATATGCCATGCCGGCCCGAATACTGTTCCCCCCTTACCCCGGATAACTTCCATACTTGACCGGCGCATCTTTCCCAGGATATCATTGCGCATATCTTCCGGGACTTCTTCCGGCAGGGATGAGAAGAGAGGCACCTGGTGTTCACCATGCTCACCCAGCACCCATGCATCACCCGGAATACCATATTCTTTCAGGTATCCACCAAAGCGGGCCGTATCAAGCTGACCACCGAATCCGATGCACCGTTCACGGGGAATACCACAGCGGCGATGCAGGTAATAATTATTTGCATCCATTGGATTTGTTATCGTAATAAGAACGCCGGAATACCCTTCCAGAAAGGCAACACAGTCGTCAGCTGCAGGAAGATTTACCGAGAGGAGGTCTGCACGGGTTCGGACATCAGGCGTCCGCGGCATACCTGCAGAAAAAACCGTTATATCTGCCCCACTGATATCGTCAGGGTCCGTTGAGACGGAGAGGTCAATACCAGTATGGAGAATATCAAGCGCCTGTGCATGAGAAAGTGCAGTATTGCTATCATAGAGACATATCTCATCTGCAATTCCCAGCACCGAAGCAAGGTACGCCACCTCACCACCAATCTTTCCGACACCCATCACCGAGAGGCTGCTCATGGATCAGTTATGGGTATGCTAATAATAAATAACTACAATTTCTAACCAGATGGTCACGTTAATTCCGGGAGAGATAACCGTAGGCGGCGTCAGCCTGCATAATCACTGCATGCTTGCAGCAGGAGTGCTGGGGACAACCGGTGCATCGCTTGCACGGATGCTCAGAGCAGGAGCAGGAGGCGTTGTTACGAAGTCAATCGGGCCCGAACCCAAAGAAGGGCATAAAGGCCCCTGTGTAGCGGTTTATGACGGTGCGGTGATGAATGCGATGGGCCTTCCGAACCCTTCCCATGATTTTATCGGGGAACTTGACGGGCTCACGAGAGAACCGGTCATCGCATCCATCTTCGGCGGCACCCCTGAAGAATTCGGGGAAGTAGCAGACTGGTTTGCGGGCAGAGTGCAGGCACTTGAACTCAATCTATCCTGTCCCCATGCTGAAGGGTATGGCGCGGCAGTGGGGGCAGATCCGGATATGGTCGAACAATGCACGCGAATGGCTAAACATTCCGGACTTCCGGTATGGGTGAAACTCACCCCGAATGTTACCGATATAACAGAGATTGGCCTTGCTGCGGAACGCGGGGGGGCAGACGCCATTGTGGCAGTAAATACCGTGAAGGCGATGCGGATATCAACGAACTTCAGGCGCCCGGTGCTGGGAAACGGCATGGGAGGCCTCTCCGGCCCCGCCATATTTCCGGTGGCAGTCCGGTGTGTATGGGAACTGTATGAAGCATGTGAAATCCCTATCATCGGGTGCGGCGGCGTATCAAGTGCAGACAATGTGGTGGAGATGATGATGGCCGGTGCGTCAGCGGTTGAAATAGGCAGTGCAGTCATTGAAGATACCGGTATTTTCCACCAGATAACCGAGAACCTGTATCGCCGTGACGGCGGGGAGTGTCCGGAAGATATTGTGGGGTGCGCCCATGCGTGAGATTCCCTCAGTCCCTGTTGTAATCACCGACATCATTGAAGAGTCCCCGTCCATCAGGACATTTGTCTTCTCCCGCCGGTTTCCGGCAGAACCCGGCCATTTCTGCATGGTCTGGGTGCCCGGCACCGATGAGATACCCATGGCATTTTCCGCACAGAATGCTATCACCGTGCAGAAGGTGGGAGTTGCGACAGAAGCACTCTTTGCACTCAGCCGGGGAGACGAGATTGGCATCAAAGGACCGCTCGGGAACGGATTTTCCCCCTCCGGCAGAACCCTTGCCGTCGCAGGCGGTGTCGGGGCAGCACCCCTGCGCCTTCTTGCCACATCGGGTGCAGCAGATGACTTCATCCTCGGGGCACGCACTGCAGGCGAACTGCTCTTCCCCGAAGAACTCTCCGGATGCACCACCCTTCAGTGCGCCACTGACGACGGGACACGCGGGCACCACGGGTTTGTCACCGATCTGTTGCGTGCAGCAGACCCGGCATCCTATGACACTATCTGTGTCTGCGGCCCGGAAGTGATGATGAAGGCAGTTCTTGCCATTCTTATTGAAGCAGGATGTCCGGAAAAAGGGCAGTTCAGCCTGCACCGTTACATGAAATGCGGTGTGGGGATCTGCGGATCATGCTGCATTGATCCAACAGGTCTGCGTGTTTGCCGTGACGGGCCGGTATTTACCGGAGATATAATTATTGAGAGTGAATTCGGGTCATATGCACGGGATGCGTCAGGACGCAGAAAATCCTTCTGACCCTTCTTTTGTGAACCCGTGAAGCAGACCCCAAAACATTTTTACCCTCCGCCTGCCATTCTGGACAGCATGGAAGATGAAGCCTATCGCCGGGCGCAGGCGCACGTACAGGAAATCAAAGGATTTTACACCCACTTTGCAATGTATATCTTCATCAATCTCCTTCTCTTCACGGTCAATGCAGTCACCTCATGGGGGAACTGGTGGTTTTACTGGGTGACATTCTTCTGGGGAATCGCTGTTGTGATGCATGCGGCATCGGTCTGGGGCGGCAAAAAATTCCTTGGAAAAGACTGGGAAGAACAAAAGATACGAAAAATTCTGGAGAAAGAGAATAAATAACCCATTTATCTTTTTTACCGGTGATACTGCCGGCCTGCATTGATCATCATAGCACGGTATACCTGCTCTGCAAGAATCAGCCGTGCCATCTGGTGCGGAAATGTCATATGTCCAAACGAGAGTAGCAGATCAGCCCGTGACCGGACCTCCGGGGCAATGCCCAGACTTCCGCCAATGACAACGGAGATTCTGCTGTTCCCTTCCAGTATGGCATCATTCAGGTACCGGGCAAATGCCTCTGACGTCATCTGTTTCCCTCCAACATCAAGGACAATGCACAAGTCCTGCGGACGAACATGTGAGAGGATACGGGACCCTTCTTTTGAAAGAATACGTGCTTTATCAGCCGTACCGGCATTGTCAGGAAGGCGTTCATCTGCCACTTCAGTTACGATAAATTCCGCCATCCCGGTCAGTCGTCGGGAGTACTCTGCAACCCCGTCCCGGTAGAACGGTTCCTTTGCCTTTCCTACGGCAATGACCTGAAATCGGACCAACCTGCTTCAGACCCCCGGAAAGACCGCACGAAGACGGGCATAATCATCTTCATTATTGATATTAGTGAAGGTCAGGAGGTCAGAGTCATACCTGCGGAGGAGATTGCAGTCTACATAGTTCACCGAAAGGCCAGCCATGAGATCACGCATAGACCGTGCCTCTGTACCTGCAAACCGCTCAACCAGTGCCTGCCGCTGGTACACCGCATGAAGGGGTTCTGTCATCCCGTTCTCCCAGCGGGGAATTGCAGCGTCAAAGCCCTCTGCGACATGGAAGAGATACTCTATAACTTTTCCACTGACACAGGGCATATCACAGGCAACAGCAAAGAGGAAGTCTCCTTCTGCCTCACACACACCGGCATGAATGCCGCCGACAGGACCACGACCCTGACGCCTGTCCGGAACAACCCTGACGCCTGTGAACCCGGAAAAACGCCGACACTGCTCATCGTCACGGGCGACAATGATGACTTCATCAACAATTTCGTTCAGGGTGGACACCAGGCGTGAGATGAACGTCTCGCCACAGTGGTTGAAGAAGTATTTTTCCTTCCCCCCTGCCCGTCGGGCTTCTCCTCCTGCAAGAATGATTCCTGAACGCATTAAATAATCACGAATCTCCCATTGTTTCCCGGAACCGGATGAGCCGGGTGATGAATACATTTGCAGGGGTGGGTATGCTATGTGCCACTCCCTTTGTCACCAGTGCCCCGTTCATAAAGGAAATTTCAGTGCGTTTCCCGGCTGAAAGTGCCTGATGCATTGATGAGTAGTGACTAAATGTTGCAGGGATCTGAACATTGTGGAGGTAGTCCAGATATTCATCCGCTTCAGGATGCTCCAGCGTGATTCCTTCAGCACCGGCAACAGCATAGGCCTCCTGCACAATGTCTGTTATTACCTCCCAGGCATACGGATTAAGAAGGGCACCGTACGGCACTCCCATCACTGCACCAAGCGGATTTAACGCCGCATTGTAAATTGTCTTTCCCCAGATCGCAGACCGTATCGAATCTGTTGCGGTGGCAACAATCCCTGCCTCTTCAAAAAGTCTGGCAAGAGTTGTTACACGTTCATCACATCCGCCCGGGAACAGCCCAAACTGAGCATCCCCTCCGATAACAGAGATCTGAATGTCAGCATCACCCCGCCACTCAAACCCGGTGATGATCATGCCGCCAATCACATTATTGGTATATTCACTGATTATTTCCTCATTTCCTATCCCGTTCTGAATGGATACCACAGCAGCATTCCCGAATCGGTCCCCAAACTGCTCACATATATCCCGCGTCTGTGTCGCCTTGGACGTGATGAGGATATAATCATATTCAGCCTCCGGAAGGCCTGTCGTGCAGGGGAAGAAATAGGTTCCATCGCCCCAGAGCCCGGTAAGACGCAGGCCAAGGCGTGTTACAGCATCTGCATGTTGTGGACGCGAAACTGCATGAACCTCTGCCAATGATGAGAGGCGGGCTGCAATGGAAAGCCCGACCGCACCTGCCCCAAGTACTGCTATCTTCATAATCAACCGATAGATGATAGATTTGCCCTCATTACATTAAAATGGTCTTTGTTTTATTTTCTGAGAAAGGGGGACCCACAATGATACCGATGGATTCCATCTCTCTTAATCAGCAAAAATCAAAGAGTTATCTAGTTATTCACATTTCTTCCGAATTCAAACCAATGAGCCAGGATATAATACCTGTGACAAACGGATTTGGAAAGTCCCAACAAATCCGAGAATATTACATTCTTTAATTCGCAGAAGAGGTATAATCGTTCCCATTTAAAGGAGCCTACAAATCATCTCTTCTGTTCCATCGCAAGAAGGGCACGTTTTATTGAAATGTCAGGAGTGAAACCACCAAGTCCGTCCTTTGCAACAACACGGTGACACGGAATTACAAGAGGCGTCGGATTCCGTCGCATTGCCATTCCCACCACCCGGGGCGATGTGTCACACTCCCGTGCAATTTCTCCGTATGTGGCAGTCTTACCATACGGAATCCTGCAGACCGCACGATACACTGCAGCATAAGGCGCATTGTCTTCCGTTGCAACAGATTTGAGGGGGGGAGTTGCACGAATGCTGCCAGTACAGTATGCCCGAATGGCAGGTGGCACCGGCCCCTCCTCACCGGTCTTTGAAAAAGACACGCGATGGATACATCCTTCAGACCAGTCCACATGAACCCACCAGAGGTTAAACCGGCAGGCACCGGAAGTCAGCGCCACCCTTTTGCCTCATCAGCAAATGAGGAGAGCGTACATGGTATCATCTCTTCCTGCATCCAGGGAGGGAGACCACCATGAACTTCAGACTCAAAAAACCGGCTCTCCCCGATCAAAAGAACGCCCCGGTCTTCCGGTGTGCGCAACACACGCCCCAGTGCCTGCAGGACACGATTTATAGCTGGCATGGTGTATGAGATGAACTCACCCTCCCGCCCAAACTTGTTTTTGAAATACTGGTTCGTCATCCGCCGTACTTCACTGAACGGCGCAAGCGGCAAGCCGAATACCAGAGCACCTGAGAGAAGTTCCCCCCGATAATCCAGCCCTTCACTCCATTTGCCACCGCAGACACCAAAGAGAATCCCATATTCTCCCCGTGACGGGAGGGACATAAACTCCCGAAGGTCATTTGCGGAATCCGAGGACGACGACGATTCAATATAGACCTTCTTGTGATACAGGCGTGACGGAAGTTTTGCCGTGAAACGATCCAGTAGCTCGTAGGAGGGAAAATATACTGCCAGACTTCCGTGGACAGATGCAAAACTCCGGATATATTCTTCAATCCGTTCAGTGTTTCCGGCATCCCGTCGCATCCGGTAGGTGGAGGTGACATCCTGTGCGCAAAAGAGCGCACGGTTCTCCTCCGGAAATGCATTCGGAAGAGTGAGGGTTTTTACCGGAAGATCTTCAAAATAGAGGCGCCGGTAGCTCTCCACCGGAGAGAGCGTGCCACTGATAAAGATGGCACAGGCATGATAGGAAGCAATGTCCTTCATGGTCGACGACGGGTCTATATTGCGTACCTGAAGAGAGATTTCGTCTCCTTTTTTCCGGTAGATAGTGAGAAATGCGGGGTCATCAAGCGCCCGCATAATCCGGTAAAAAAAAGCAGTAAGCCGTTCCACTGCACTCTCTTTGAAGTCCCCCGCCTGTTTCTGCGCTTCATGATAGGTCTCTTCTGCCCGGAGAAGGTCGTCAACGATATCATCGATACGCTGATACAGACTGCCGGTCAGAACAAAGCGGACAAAATTAGAAGGATCAAACCAGTCCTCTTCCTTGAATGATCGCTGCAGGGAATCCATAAACTGCCCGACACGGGGCAGCATATTCAGGAGGGCATCAGCTCCTGCAACACGCCCCCGCATTCTCCCCAGTTCAGTCATCCCCAGATCAAGGGATCCCCGGATGAGAGTAACTGACTGTATACTCTCAACAGTATCTCCACAATTGTGCGCTTCATCAACGAGCAAAAGTGCATTTTCCGCTTCAATTCCCAGTGACAGATACAGCTGGTCACGGATCTCTGTGTTAAAGAGATGATGGAAATTGAGAAGAATCACATCAGCGTCCCGTGCAGCCTGCAGCATCACCTCATACGGACAGAGACCTTTACTGAATTCATGGAGGCGGTCAGGACTGACTTTGGTTCGTGCCACCTGATCTCCACGCGTTTTGAGAGTGGCCGAGGGCACCATACGCAGGCCGTCTGCCCCCTCAACAAAGACCCGGCTCCGGATAAAATAGGGGCACAGAAGGGGATGTTCCATGTCCAGGAGCCGGATCTGTTCACTAATTATTTTGTCGTTGGCGGGAACATGCGCACCTTTCCGCGCACGTTCGCGCATCAGTGAAGAGGAAAATGCCTTCAGGCCTTCACATACCCGATATGTGTCCCCTTCTCCTCCCATCGGACACATCTGCCGTTTTCCCACAAGATAAGCATAGCGCAGCTTCGGTTGTTTTTTCCGAACGAGTTCAAGTTCACGCACAAACGTATTGAGCTGGCTGACCGTCCGTACAGCAACAATGACCTTTCTGCCATTTGCCTCTTCAAGGAGGGCTGAAACTACACTTGATTTTCCACTCCCTGTCGGGGCATCAATCATCCCGATGCCGCCTTCCCGCGCACAGGCAGCCGCCATATCCAGCATATCTTCCTGGTGGGGACGGTATGATCCGTACGGAAAATAGTCACCTTTGATGCCCATTATCTCCCATATTTGTCTGTGGTGCATCATCTACTCTTGGGTATGGACTGGCGGGGATCATCGGTATACGACAACGCACAAAGAAATTTAATCCGGAAGGCAACAGATACATACAGTATGGAATCATCACGCCGTTTCGGCCGGTCTGCTGACAACCGAATGCTGGGAGGTGTCTGCGCAGGCATTGCCGGCTACCTGCACATCAGTCCCACGCTGGTAAGGATTGTCTGGGTGGTGCTCACGATATTCACGTATTTTTTGCCATTTACGCTGCTCTATATCGTCCTCTGGGCCCTGATGCCGGAAGAGAATGACCCGATGATAATTGATGCAGATTACCACGTAAGAGAATAGCACCCCCTCTTTTCACATCTTTTCTACAAACCATTTTTGCACATCCTGCCGCATGTATTGAGTACTATGGCAATCCACCCCATCGACTTCCGATACGGCACTCCGGAGATGCGAGCTGTCTGGGACGAAGATAATCGATTTCGCTGTGTAGTTTCAGCTGAAGTTGGCCTTGCTGTCGCAGAGGCAAAGGCAGGAGTTATCCCCCAGGCTGCTGCAGATGAAATCGAGGCACACGCACCAGACGCATCCCTTGCACGCGCAAAGGAAATTGAAGAAGAAATTAACCACGACATGATGGCCATCGTAAAGGCCCTCTCAGAAGTCAGTGGTGAATCTGCACGGTGGGTCCACTACGGGGCTACATCAAATGATATGCTCGACACGGCAACCGGTCTGCAGGTGAAAGATAGTCTTGACATCATTGAGCAAAAACTCAGAACACTTCTGGGCGTGCTCTTAAAGCGCAGTCTCGAGACAAAAACCCTGGTCTGCGCCGGGCGCACCCACGGGCAGATTGGTGTACCCACCACCTACGGTCTGCGGTTTGCCATCTGGGCATCTGAAGTATCCCGGCACATTGAGCGGCTGGAACAGCTCCGCCCGCGGGCAGCTGTCGGACAGATGACAGGCGCTGTCGGGACACAGGCATCTCTTGGAGATGCCGGCACTGCAGTCATGGCCAATATGATGGAATATCTCGGTCTGACCCCGGTGGATGTCTCCAGCCAGGTCATCCAGCGTGACCGGTTTGCAGAGTATATCATGTTCCTTGCAAATGTGGCCACCACTCTTGACAAAATTGCTCTTGAAGTACGGATGATGCAGCGCTCAGAAATAGGTGAGCTGGAAGAGGCCTTTGGTAAAAATCAGGTCGGTTCTTCCACAATGCCGCACAAGCGCAACCCGATTAAGTCAGAACAGGTTTCAGGTCTGTCGCGTATCGTCCGGGCCATGATCGAGCCGGCCCTCGCGAACAACGTCCTCTGGGATGAGCGGGATCTCACAAACTCTTCCTGCGAACGGGTTACATTCCCTGAAGCCAGCATTCTCTGTGACCACATCCTCACCGTCATGACAAAGGTGCTCACCGGTCTGCGAATCAGGGAAGACAATATCCGGAAAAACCTGAACCTGCTCCATGGCGTAAACATGGCAGAATCCGTGATGATTCAACTGACGAAGCGTGGGATGGACCGACAGGACGCCCATGAACATGTGCGTGTTGCATGTATGGTTGCCCTGGAGGAAAAACGTCCGGTGGCAACGGTATTTTCAGAGGACGAAGACGTTGCTGCTCTTATCACCTATGATGAGATTGTAACACTCCTGAATCCGGACAACTATATTGGAACCGCGGTAACCCAGGTTGAAACCCTCGCCGAAAAACTGGGACCGCTCTCCTTATAATCGGGAAGATATTTCCCCTGCAATCCATTTTTCGTGAAATGTTTTCTCAGATTTACACCAGCATACACTCCACATGGCAACGATACGGCCGTTACCACTAAGGAGGGAATATTTATGCATTTCCTGTTTCTGGATCTACTGGGCGGCAAGCCTCACAAAGGAGAGAGACAGATCCCGGACCGACATCCCCAGGTACTGGCATAATTCACATTCTTTTTTTAGTCAGTGGAGAGATGGTAATTGATTAACCGGACATATCAGGAATGGAACAGAAGAAATGGCATCAGAAATTAGCCTGAAAGGCTGGATAGAAACTGACGGCACCCTCCTTACCACTGAAGAGATTGCCCGCCGTCTCTCCGGAGGAACAGAATGGCTTACCTCATGCGGGGGAGAGTTTGTTCTTACCTGGGAAGACGGCTGTGCACGCGATCAGATGGGAATTGTACCCGGCAAATGCGATGCAGGAGTTATAATGGAGAAGGGAGTGGTGACAGGCCATGTGAAGCCGGAACCTCCCCGGATGCCACTTGCAGATGCCATTGAAACCGCAGTGCGACTCAGAAATTCAGAAGGAATCGTGGCATTCTCCGGCGGTGTTGACTCTGCTCTTATTGCAGCAGTTGCAGGACTTCCCTGCGTAAGCGTAGGAACAGAAGGCTCACACGACCTGTGCCACGCAACAGATGTGGCGGGTGAAATCGGTCTGGATCTGATCGGTGTTACCGTCACTCCCGGCGAGGTTGAAGATGCCCTGAAGGCAGTGATGAAAGTCATCCCCCGTGTCACCCCGGTTGATGCATCAATTGCAGCAACGCTGTATTTTGTCGCACGGTGGGCAGGGGAGAACGGATATTCCCGCATTCTTGCAGGTCAGGGGGCTGATGAACTCTTTGGAGGATATTCACGGTATCTTGAATCTGAAGATATTGAACGCCTCTTTCGGGATGACTTTGCCGGCCTTTCAATGCAGAGTGCACGCGACCAGGCGGTGGCAAATCTTTTTGGATGCCTGTTCTCCTGTCCGTTTCTTGATGTACGTGTTGTGCGCGCTGCAGAAGCAATTCCTGCGGATAAAAAGGTATTCGGGGGAGTACGTAAACGTCCCCTCAGAAAGGTCGCATGCAGCTATATGCCGCAGGAAACAGCCTGTTATGAGAAGAAGGCAATGCAGTATGGAAGCGGCATCTGGAAGGTCATCCAGCGGGCCGCACGCAAAAACGGTTATAAAAACTCAGTACAAGGGTACATGAATCAACTCTGAAGGGCGCGATACGTATGGTTTTGGAAAACGATGTTGAAGGAATTGCAAAACTTGCAGATATCCATATACAAAAAGAAGAACTGGGTGAATTTACCTCTCAGTTCAATCATATACTTGAATATTTTGATATCCTGGATACTGTCAGTGACGGCGAAGAAGGCAAAGCAGATCTCGTAAATGTCCTGCGTGAAGATGTGGTTACTCCTTCACTGACGCAGGAAGCAGCATGTGCCAACGCCCATGAGACAGAAGACGGGCATATCAGGGCACCGCGGGTGATGTGAGAATGGTAAAAGAGTATTTCTTTGAAAAAACAGACCGGACGAATGCGTTCATCACCCGGCTGGGTCTGGCCATGTATGAGGAGACCGGCGGCCCGCTTGAAGGAAAAGGAATTGCTGTTAAAGACAATATCTCGACAGCGGGAATTCCTACCACCTGTGGATCCCGTATTCTTGCCGGGTATGTTCCACCCTTTGATGCACATGTAGTAACACGTCTCCGGGAAGCAGGCGCTGCTATTGTGGGCAAGACAAACATGGACGAATTCGGGATGGGGACCACTACTGAAAACAGTGCATTCGGCCCCACCACAAACCCGCACGACGCATCACGGGTCCCCGGAGGGTCATCCGGCGGAAGTGCTGCAGCAGTCGGTGACGGCATGGTTGACATGGCACTGGGGAGCGACACCGGTGGATCAATCCGCTGCCCGGCAGCATTCTGTGGTATTGTCGGTCTCAAACCTACCTTTGGCCGCGTATCACGCTACGGGCTCATTGCATACTCCAACTCACTGGAGCAGATAGGCCCTCTGGGCAGGACAGTAACAGATGTCAATACCCTGATGTCTGTCATTGCAGGCCCTGACCCACGTGATACCACCGCATATGACCGGCCGTATACTCACACACCATCCGGAGAAATTGCGGGCATGAAAATCGCTGTCCCTGAGGAATTCTTTGGGGAAGGCGTGGACCCTGCCGTTGCAGAAAGTGTGCGCAATGCTATCGGAAAACTGGAAGATGCCGGTGCTGAGACAATGACCTGCTCTATTCCCTCCATGGCATACGCCCTTGCCGCATACTATGTGACATGCACAAGTGAGGCATCCTCAAACCTCTCTCGCTTTGACGGTGTACGCTTCGGCCCCTCCGTTGAGACAAAACGGTCCTGGCACGATGAATTCCGTGACCACCGGGGCACACTCTTTGGAAAAGAGGTGCAGCGCCGTATCCTCTTAGGGACATTTGCCCTTTCTGCCGGATACTACGGGAAATACTACGCAAAGGCACAGGTGGCACGGGAGAATGTGCGCAAAGACTTCCTCAGAATATTCAAAGACGCAGATATCATCGCAGGCCCTACCATGCCCCAGATTGCATTTAAACTCGGCGAAAAGAGTGATCCCCTCTCAATGTATCTTGCAGATATCCTGACTGTCCCCGCAAACCTCGCAGGAGTACCTGCAATATCAGTCCCCTGTGGGACCGTTGATAAGATGCCTGTCGGCCTGCAGTTAATCGGCCGTCACTTTGAGGAGGAACGGGTTGTGGATGCTGCGTTTGCCTACGAGATGGAGGTGGCCTGAAAATGACTGACAAAACCGTCATCATCGGCCTTGAAATTCACTGCCAGCTCAATACAAAGACGAAGCTCTTCTGCGGCTGTTCCACTGATTTCCAGGGAGACGAACCGAACACTCATGTGTGCCCAATCTGTCTGGGACTCCCCGGTGCGATGCCGCGCCTGAACAAACAGGCAGTGCTCTATGCCCTTAAGGTGGCAAAAGCCCTGAATCTGACCGTACCGGAAGTCTCAGAGTTTTCCCGTAAGAATTACTTCTACCCCGATCTGCCAAAGGGCTACCAGATATCCCAGTATGACAAGCCAATAGCAGAGAAGGGCATCATGGAAGTTGATGACGACGAGGGGCACCCGAAAAATATCCGCATCACCCGGATTCATCTTGAAGAAGATCCGGGAAGGCTTATACATAAGACCTCACGGGACCGGGCAGGTTACTCCCTTGTTGACTATAACCGGAGTTCCATTCCCCTGATTGAGATTGTTACCGAACCGGATCTCAGGTCCCCAAAGGAGGCACGCCGCTTCCTGAACAAACTCCGCTCAACACTGGAATACCTCGAAGTCTTTGACGGGGAGCGCGAGGGTTCCATCCGTGTGGACGCAAATATCTCCATAAAGGGCCACAACCGGGTGGAATGTAAGAATATCTCTTCATACAAAGGAGTCGAAAAGGCACTCAACTTTGAGATCACCCGCCAGCGCAACCTCATCCGGAAGGGACAAAGGATTGAACAGGAAACCCGCCATTTCCTGGAAGGACGAGGCATCACCACATCTTCACGCAGCAAAGAGAATGAAAACGACTACCGGTATTTCCCGGAACCGGATCTCCGCCCCCTGAGAGTTTCCGGGTGGGTGGATGACATTGTTCTCCCCGAACTTCCGGATGCACGCCGTGAGCGGTTTATGACACAGTATGGCATCTCAGAAAATCATGCCCGCACCCTCACCGGTGACCTGAAGGTTGCAAATTTCTATGAATCAGTCGCAGATGCTGATTCGGCCATTGCAGCCATATGGGTGGCAGACATTCTCCTCGGTGAAATAAACTACCGTTCAATGCGCATCGATGACGTGCCCACAATGAACATCGCAGACCTCATTGCCCTCATCCGTGATGACACCATCACCGACAAATCCGGTGTTGAAGTGCTCAGAGTGATGCTTGACCATTGCATGGGAGATAATGTGGAAACCTGTGAAATGCCGGCTGACATTGTGACCCGTCTGGGCCTTACCAAGGCTGCAGGAGATGATTTCACTGCGGTGATAGGTGAAGTCATTGCCGCAAACCCGAACGCCGTTGCAGATTACCATGCCGGGAAGAAAGGAGCAGTAAATTTCCTGGTAGGTCAGGTCATGAAAGCAACACGTGGACGGGCTGACCCCAAAGAACTCAATCGTGTAATGGCTGACGCTCTGAAAGAAACGGAGGAGTGACAACGGATGCACCTCATCATTGCAGAAAAGAATATTGCAGCCCGGCGTATTGCAGAGATACTTGCCAGTTCAGCGGATTCAGTAAAAGGACCAAAAGTCCGCACGGGAAAGGAGAATGGTGTCAACACCTACCGGTTTGATGACACCATCACCATGGGACTGCGTGGCCACGTGGTGGAGATTGATTTTGAACCGGGATACAGCAACTGGCGTTCAGAAGTAAATACACCACGGACCCTCATTGATGCCAAAACCGTCAAAAAACCGACCGTGAAGAATATCGTCTCCCTGATTAAAAAAATCTCAAAAACAGCGACTCTTGTTACCATTGCCACTGATTATGACCGGGAGGGAGAACTCATCGGCAAGGAGGCCTTTGAGATCGTACGGTCCACAAACAAAGACGTCCCTGTCCACAGGGCACGGTTTTCTGCAATCACTCCACAGGAAATAACCACGGCCTTTGAAGACCCCGCAGGTATTGATTTTGATCTTGCAGCAGCGGGTGAGGCACGCCAGATAATTGATCTCCTGTGGGGTGCATCCCTTACCCGGTTCATCTCGATTGCCGCCAAACGCGGTGGAAAAAGTATTCTTTCTGTCGGCAGGGTACAGAGCCCGACACTGGCGATGATTGTCGACCGGGAAAAAGAGATTGAGGCATTTGTACCGGAACCGTACTGGATGCTCTCGGTGGATACCAAAAAAGACGGAACGCCCGTCACCGCACGCCACACCACCGACCGGTTCCAGGACAAACATGAGGCAGTACAGGCAGAACAAAACACCGCTGCACCGCTCGTTGTCACCAGTATAAAGGAAGGAACCAGAACGGATCGGGCACCTGCACCCTTTGACACCACATCGTTCATTGTTGCAGCAGCCCGTCTGCATTTCTCTGCAGCAAACGCAATGCGTATCGCAGAAGACCTCTATATGAACGGATACGTCTCTTATCCGCGAACAGACAATACTATATATCCGAAATCACTGGATCTGGATGAAGTCCTGAAGGAACTTAAGAAGACCAGCTTCTCCCGTGCAGTAGAATGGACACAGGCACACCGCAGGAAGGACCCAACCCGCGGCAAAAAATCAAGCACGGACCATCCACCAATTCATCCGGCAGGTGCCGCAAAAAAAGAGGCACTTACCGATGATCAGTGGAAAATCTATGAACTCATTGTCAGGCGGTTTCTTGCGACACTCTCACCGGACGCACACTGGGCGACACTGAAATACCTCTTTGACGCTGGAACAGAGACATATACTGCCACCGGATCACGTCTTACAGAAGCAGGATATCGGGAAGTCTATACCTACAGTGAAGCAAAAGACACCATCCTCCCGGAAATGATAGTCGGTGACCGTCTCCCTATCCTTGCCATCAACAATGAGGAAAAATTTACCACACCACCACCACGATATTCCCAGTCAAAACTGATTCAGCGGATGGAAGAACTTGGTCTTGGCACAAAATCTACCCGGCATGAAGTTATTGGAAAACTGGTATCTCGCCGGTATGTAGAGGGAACACCTGTCCGCCCCACCCTCGTCGGAAGAGGTGTTGTTGAGGCAATGGAGAACCACGATGTGCCCATCACAAATCCCGAGATGACAAGTACCATTGAACAGCATATGGAGGAGATAAAGGAGGCAAAACTTACCCGTGATGAGGTTATATCCGAATCCCAGACAATGTTGCGCCGCGTCTTTGACGCCCTCGAAGCAAACGAGGAGCAGATCGGCCGTGAGATCATGGACAGAAACGATGAGGAGAGAATCCTCGGGAAATGTCCTGCCTGTGGGCATGACCTCATGATACGCCAGACCAAAGGAATGTCACAGTTCATCGGATGCACAGGATATCCAAACTGTACATTTAATATCGGCCTCCCCGGCGTGGCATGGGGCACAGCCATTCGTGAAGACAAGGTCTGCGAGATACACGGTCTCAATTTCGTCCGCCTTATCCGAAAAGGAGCACGTCCCTGGGAGATCGGGTGCCCCCTCTGCAACCATATCAAATCCAACCAGGAAGCACTCATGATGATGCCATCTTCAGACGAGGAGATGATTGCACGCCTGCATGCATCCCATATCTACAGTGTGTATGAAGTGGCAAACCTCAAACCGGAACGACTGACAAAAGCTCTCGGTACAGATGAGGCAACAGTGGACTGCCTCCGGGAAGAGGCCCTGAGTGTCCTCGAAATCCTCAAAAAACGCTCAGAACTGAAGAAGTTTGTCCGCAAACATGTGGTGCCCCGACGTGGTCGCTCACCCGCCAAAGTGGCTGCGGCACTTGTAGGGGCAGGTGTCGGCGACATGGGGGGACTGGCTACAATGACACCTGAAGCACTCACACAGATGCACCTCTCCGCAGCAGAGGCAGAAACCCTGCTTAATGAAACGCGGGCGGTACACAACCGCGCCGCACTCCGTGAATACGGGGTGCCTGCAGTGAGTCTGAAGAAATACTTTGAAGCAGGCATCACAACACCGGCAGACTTTTGTGCCCTTCATCCGGCATACCTCAGCATTATTTCCGGCATTAAACCGGAGACTGCCTGGAAGCATGCAACATCTGTCTGCAACGGAATGGGTGTTACACCACCGGAAAAAGTGACCGCAAAGATGGTAGATACCGGGCGAAACGGCCTTCTGGAGATCTCCGGCCTGGGAGAAGCGATGCTTGAACGGCTGTACCACGCCGGAGTTATTAACACAGCAGGGCTAAAGGCTGCAGATGCCGGGCACCTCGCACAGGTGACAGGGCTATCCACAGAGAAGATCCGTGCATTTCAGGATTCATGCAAGTGAACTACCCCTGAGCTAAATACCCAGAGGCTTCATACCCCGATTGTTCGTGAGTCCACAGGCCCTACCCCTCGTCCCGAGGGTGAAACAATTGCTTGGTTATCGCAATTGGATAATGCTGCATTGGTGTTAAATAATTTAACACTATCGGTAACTACGCTTAATTTATAAAACATATTGATAACGATGGATGACAGCTGGAAGGACTGGGTTCACATCACGAAACTGGACCCGGACAAAGTAATTGACAACGATACCGTCGCGGATATTGCGACAAGTGGAACAGATGCCCTGATGCTCTCAGGGACACTGAATGTAACCCAGGAAAATATGCGGGAACTGATCATGCAGGTGAAAGAGTATGATCTGCCCATCGTTGTTGAACCGGCAGGGCCCGAAGGAGTGGTACTGGATGAAGTGGACGCCCTTTTTGTACCCAGTGTCCTCAACACCCCTGATATGCGCTGGATGGTCGGAACACACCAGAAGTGGGTAAAACATAACCACATCGACTGGACAAAAGTAATTCCTGAAGCCTATATCGTCCTGAATCCGGCATCATCGGTAGGCAAAGTGACGGGTGCAATCTGTGACATCTCTGCAGCAGATGTTGCTGCCTATGCTGAGGTGGCAGACCAGTACTTTTCATTCCCTGTCGTATATATCGAATATTCGGGAACATATGGCGACCCGAAAGTCGTGGCTGCGGCAGCAGATGCTGTATCTGACGCCCGCCTGTTCTATGGCGGCGGCATCAATAATGCAGAGAAAGCTGCTGAAATGGGACAGTTTGCTGACACCATTGTTGTCGGCAATGCCGTCTATGACGACGGTGTCTCTGCACTCAGGGCGACCGTGAAAGCAGTCCACTGACATTACGGAGACTGCACACATATGCCAGAGGTCGAAATAGTCCTTGTAGAACCCCTGTATGAAGGGAATATCGGATTTGCAGCACGGGTGATGAAGAACTTCGGGTTTACCCGGCTTGTACTGATTAACCCACCGGAGATGGGATTAGAGGCATCCACCCGGGCATCCCATGCAAAAGACGTGCTGGCGTCAGCAGTGATTGCAGAATCGTTGGATGATGTAATTGCAGAGTCCAACATGCTTGTTGCAACAACCGGAGAACTCTCAAAGACAATATCCCATGCAATGCGCATGCCCTATTATGCCCCAAATGAACTTCGGGATATTGTTGCTCCTGTTGATGGCAGAATATCTATTCTCTTTGGCAGGGAAAACTGGGGTCTGTCCAATGAAGAGGTGCGACAGTGCGACGTTGTCTGCACCATCCCGACATCACCAGAGTATCCGATTGTAAATATCTCCCATGCAGTAGGTATTGTCTGCTACGAACTTGCACACCTCCCACGGGGGAATTATATCACTGCTTCGCGGCGCGATATGGACGCTCTGTACAGCCATATTGACGAATATCTGGATCTCATCGATCACCCGGACTACAAACGGGAAAATGCCATGACCATGATGCGACGGATCTTTGGGCGCACTCTTCTTACCGGGCGGGAAGTGAGCACCCTCCATGGGATCATCAGCCGTTCTGAGTGGCATATCAATGGGGGAAAAAGCGACGAAAGTGATGATTCGACCACAGGGGAAAGTGAAAAGGGCACCGAAAGGTTGTGAAACGGGCCGGCAATCTCAAGATAAAATAAATACCGTTCACAACCCATTTTCTATCAGGTATTATGATTCTCGTTGACTGGCAGATACAGGACCGCATTGAGCGTGGGTTTATAAAAATCGACCCGTTCGATTCGAAATTTATTCAGCCCAATTCTATTGACATCCGGCTGGGTGACCATTTTGTATGGTATGAAGAGTCCGATGACGTTATTGACCCCTACGAACAGGATTCAGTTGTGTCCCACGTGGACGAGAAGCATGCGGAGTATATTGATGTTCCGCCCGGCATGTTCCTTTTGGCAGAGACACATGAGTGCATCACACTGCCGGACAACGTTGTTGCGACCATCGAAGGGAAATCCAGTATTGCGCGTCTGGGCATTGCCCTGCATCAGACCGGGGGGTGGATTGATGCCGGATTTTGCGGGACCATTACCCTTGAGATCTCAAATGCAAACCGCCGCCCGGTCCGTCTCTATGCAGGAATGCCAATCGGTCAGCTTGTATTTTATACAACAGAACGTGCAGAGAAACCATACGGTTCGAAGGGGGATGCTAAATATCTCAACCAGCGAGAGGCAACCCTCTCACGCTACCATAAAAATGTTAGGTGAACCGGTTTGTACCGGGAATCCATACCCTAATTATGGAACAGATCAAAACGATATTTGCGATATATATACCGAGGAGTATCCACCATGCGAATTTTGCTGATTCATTCCGACCAGATAACATATGAAGCCCTGAAGAAGACACCGGTAGCAGAAGAGAACATTGTGCCGGCCGACGGACTTGAAGAGGCACTGACAGCATTTTGTGCTGTTGAAGCGCCAGACGAAGAGAATATCCCGGGTGTTGCGGCAAAGACCGCAGCGGAGATATTGGAAACGGCAGAGAAGATCGGCACAACAAATATCATGATCTACCCGTATGCCCACCTCGCGAGTGACCTCTCAAACCCCAGAGCGGCGATTGAGGCACTGACCACAATCGAGGAAATTTGCTCCCAAAAAGAGGGAATGACCGTCAAACGTGCACCGTTTGGATGGTACAAGGCATTCACCATCTCCTGTAAGGGCCACCCTCTCTCTGAACTCTCCCGGACAATTACCCCGGAAGACGCAAAAGAGAAAGCAGAGAAAAAGCAGGTCACCCACACCTTCTTTGTCCTCACCCCCGAAGGTGCACGGGAAGATTCCGCGAAATATGCAGATGACACACCATTCGGGAAACTGGTCAAAAAAGAGACAGGAATCGCTGAAGAAGGAACCAGCGATTCAGTCCACTGCGAACTGATGCGGGCAAAGGAACTCGTTGATTACGAGCCCCTCTCTGATGTAGGAAACCTTCGGTGGTTACCCCGGGGGAAAATAATCCGCGATCTGCTCGGAGATTATGTCCTTGGACTGGTGCTTGACTATGGCGGTATGCCGGTTGAGACGCCGGTCATGTATGACCTTGACAACCCTGCCATCAACGAGCACGCAGGAAAATTCGGCGAACGGCAGTACAGGTTCAAGTCAGGCAACCGCAACATGATGCTCCGGTTTGCGGCCTGTTTCGGGATGTTCTCTATCATGCACGACATGCACATCTCACCAAATACACTCCCGATGAAGATGTATGAGCTCTCCACCTACTCCTTCCGTCACGAGCAGAAGGGTGAGTGCATCGGTCTGAAGCGTCTGCGTGCGTTTACCATGCCGGATATGCATTCCCTCTGCCTTGACATGGACCAGACACTCAAATGCTTTGAAGAGCAGATGATGATGGGCTGGCGGACCGGCCGGGATCTCGAGACTCCCCTTGCCGGCATCTTCCGGTGCACGGAAGGGTTCTACGAAGAGCACGAAGAATGGGTCAAAGGTCTTGTGAAGACATCCGGTGTGCCAATGCTCATTGAAGTGCTCTCTGACCGTGTGCACTACTGGGTGGCAAAGGTGGACCTTGCAGCAATTGACGGGCAGGGCCGTCCCATTGAGAACCCAACCGTTCAGATTGATGTGGAATCTTCAGAACGCTTTGATATCAAATATTTCACCGATGAAGGGGAGGTTCATCCACCTATCATCCACTGTTCACCAACAGGCTCAATTGAACGGGTCATCTGTGCCCTCTTAGAGAAGACCGCAACGCAGGATGTCCCGATGCTCCCGGTCTGGCTTTCCCCGACACAGGCACGGATTGTGCCGGTGGCCGAGCGTCATATCCCATACGCAAAAGAAGTATGTGATGTCCTGACAAAGGCAGGCATCCGCTGTGATGTTGACGACCGTGAAGAGTCGGTTGGCAAAAAGGTCAGGGAAGCAGGCATGGACTGGGTGCCATACGTGGTAGTTGTCGGTGATTCTGAGGCTGAATCAGGGTTACTCACCGTGACCATCCGAAAGGAGTCACAGCCAAAGAAACCATACAAGGAAGAGATGACACCGGTTGCACTTATAGAGAAAATTTCCGCTGTGACTGCAGGAAAGCCTACACGGAAAATATATACCCAGAAGAACCTCTCCATGAAACCACGGTTTATCTGAATTTTCAATACCTTTTTTGTCCTTTTTTTGACTGAATCTTACTTGGTACTGTAGCAGAGAAATGTCTATATGGCAGTTCATGTGCACTGTCATAGCAGAGAAAGCGGTGCCTTCAGGGCGGCAACCGTAATACACTAATTGTTCGGGGCCACCGGCAACCGAAGATTACCCCCCTGCGCCTGTCCGAAGATACCGTCCCGCACTCACATGCAGGTAAATGACCGTCGCGCCAGTTGATAGCATCCTGTTTCATATGCCCAATCCGGCACACGAACAGCGCATGAACACACATAGAAAAGGCGATGGGTGTTCAGTCACTCATCAGAAGAACAGGCACGCCATGAACCGATGGGGAGGGTGAGCGAGAAAGTCGCCCCTATGCCCACCGTGCCGGTCTCCTCAATCGTGATACCGGTAAGCCCCAGTATTTCGCGGATGAGATATAGCCCATATCCTGTGTTTGAGCCAAAACCTTTCTCAAAGATCTGTTCTTTCTTCTCATCAGGCACCCCGACACCATTATCCGCAAGCGTGAGCATGCCACCACCACATGCATCCGGCGCCCAGGTGACCTCCATTGAGGAAACATGAGAGCCATGCCTCAGGGAATTCTCAATCAGGTTGAAGACAACCTTTTCAAAGAGATGGTCTGCATAAATTTCCAGAGTACCGGTATTGGATGAAACATGAATTGCAGAAAGTTCGGTGTACTGCGACACTTTTGTAACGACATGACAGATATGCTGCCAACAGGGTTTTTCCATCCCGATAGACTCATAATCCCGGGTGAAGAGAAGCTGCCGTTCAATGATTTCTGCACTCTCTAATATGGTCGATACGTGCTCTGCATCGACAGGTTCTCCTGCTGCAATGGTATCTGCAAGCATTTCTTTGAAGAGCAGCATCTTCGTCACCTGGTTCAGGATATCATGCCGGGTGACAGAGGAGAGGAGGGAGAGTTTCAGGTTCGTTTTCCGCAGGGCCTCTTCTGCCATCACCTGTTCACTGATGTCAATCACTGCGCCATGTATCCCGAAAAATTTTCCCTCACGGACAATGGGGCTGCTGTAGACCAGTGCAGGGAATGTGGTTCCATCCAGACGTCGGACGGAAAACTGCATGCCCTGTATCCGGCCACCTGACGCAACCTCAACAATGGCTGACTCAACGCGGCTTACATCTTCAGGGACAACTAAATTTATGAGAGAAATGTCCGGGCCCAGGAGTACAGAACCAGCTTTCATGGCAGAATATGAGGTCTGGTTGGCGAATGTCACTTCCCCTGTTTTATCACATTCATAAAGAATGATGGGGATGAAATCAGCCAGTTCCCGAAACTGCCGTTCACTGTTTCGCAGCTGTTCAGGCATCTCCTTTTTCTTATCGGTAATATCAACGGCAAAGAATGCGACAGCGTCCCCTTCACCAGTGCTGCCGATGACCGGGGTCAGGCGAATTTCAAATACACGGTTACGCACCTCAATTTCAATGTTCTTGGGCTCTCTCTTTTCAAGAACACGGGTGAACCCCTCTCTCAGACTCTTCATTACCGCCGGGCGCAAACCATGAGTGTCTGGTTCACATGTCCCGCCCCGGAGAAAGGCATGTACCCGGAAGAAGGCGGCGTTGGCAACAATATTAGATAAGTCCCTCCCAATCAGTCCTGCAGGTTCAGAAATATTGTCAATAAATGACTGCAGTGCGTTTTTTGAATCCTGCAGGCGTTTTTCTGCAAGAGTCCGTTCACGAACTTCATCATTCAGTGCCTGGTGGGAAAGACAACCCCGGACAGATACCGCAAATTTTTGTATCACATTGCGCAGCTGTGCCAGTTCTTCTGAACTGAATGCTTCATTCCTGTCCCAAGCATAAATCTTAAGGACACCAAAATCTCCCAGAGGATACAGTGCATACGCCCCGCCAAAAATTTGTTTTTCCACTATAAGTGACTGAAATTCGGCATCCTGTGCAGAGTATGAGGCCGGCTTTCCGTCTGTAAGCAACGTGAAGAGCGGATGGTCAACAGACAGAGTCACCAAGTCTGCCATCACCAGAGGATATGCATAGACGCATGTTGCATCTCCGGTGTTCTCCCCGTTTTTCAGCACATCATTCCTGAGCCAGAGTGAAACAAATGAATAGTTTTTCCGGGCCAGTAAAAGGGTGCAGAACGCATCACAGTTTTCCTGCAGATCCAGGGAATTACCAATGGAAAAGATCAGCTCATTGATGATTGACATATTTTTTGAGATATCAGACATCTGATTAGCCATCATAAAACCGCCCGGCCACACAGGTCACATTCAGACACTCAGATATCACTGTATCTTCCCTCTCCTGTGGAATTTCCGTATCCTGAATGATAGAGGGGATACCTCCTTCGTGACAAATCAGATGCACCATACTGATCGCTGATGATTTGACATACGTATAGCCGGATTCTCCAAATAATGTCCAATCTCTCTCCCATATTTACATAAAAATAACTGTTCGTCCACAAACCCTCGCTAATCCGCCCAAAATGACGTTCAAATTGAAATTATACGGGTAGTGTAATATTCAGATTATCCCGAATATCCGGGAATTAAACCCGGCATAGAATCTGAAAATGTATGGGAGAAATATTACAGGGTCTCGCAGTTGCGATAGATCTCATCCTGCACATCTTTACCAAGCTTTCCAATAGCATCAGAGCGGCAGCGTGCACAGTGCCTCATCTGGCGAACAAACGGGGCACATGCGTCATGCATTTCCTTCTTGTCTGCAAGAGTTGGGGGAGTGACGTCGGCAAACTTATACTGCGGAATGACCGGGATGATATTGAAAGTATAGACACCCATATCCCCCATCTTCTTTGCAATATCAACAACATGGTGATCATTGACTCCGGGGATAAGAACCGTGTTTATCTTCACAAACATCTTGCGTTCCACCGCCATCTCAATACCTTTCAGCTGCTGTGCAAGGAGGCGTTCTGCAGCCTCACGTCCATGCAGTTTCTTTCCTTCCCACTCGACATAGGAGTATATTTTCTCACCAATGGCAGGATCCACTGCATTGCAGGTGACGGTAATATTTCCCACATCATACTCATCAAGGAGGTCGATATACTCAGGAAGCATCAGCCCGTTTGTGGAGAGACATTTGATAGGTACCGGAAATTCTTCTTTCAGGAGACGAAGGGTCTCGAATGTCGCGTCATTTGCGAGGGGATCACCAGGACCGGCAATGCCTATGACCTTGATGTAGGAGAACTTCGCCATCACTTCGCGGACCAGCACAAGGGCTTCTTCCGGAGAGAGCACCTTACTGCAGACACCCGGGCGGCTTTCATTGACACAGTCAAAGTCACGAATACAGTAATTGCACTGAATATTACAGTCTGGTGCAACCGCGAGGTGCATTCTCCCGAATTTATGACATGCATCTTTGCTGTAGCAGGGGTGTTCCCGAACCTTCCTGAGGGAGTCCGGGTCGTACGGGATCTCCTTTCCGTTCACCGTTGCAGTGGGATATTCGTCAGATGTCATATAGTAGCCAATTTTGTTAAAGACCATTAATAAACATATGGAAACAATGCAACAGATCCGAGAGAGACAAACATAGTGAGGATTACTATTATCCCGTTTTTTGAAATAGCCAAAACAGATAGAGAATTCAACTCTGCCCAATCCCTTTACTCAGGCTCCTTTTCTCTCTTTTTCAGATAGCTATCACTCTAAGCTCCCGGTTACAGAAATATCAAAAAAATCAGCGAAAAACAGAACTAAAAAAGGATTGGGAAATTACAGCGAACCACGGTTCCGGTATATCTCTTCCTGCACATCTTTTCCCAGTTTCCCTATAGCATCAGCACGGCAGCGTTCACAATGCCTCATCTGGCGGACAAAGGGGGCACATGCACCATGCATTGCCTTCTTGTCTGAAAGAGTGGGCGGGATGATATCTGCAAATTTATACAGCGGAATGACCGGGATAATGTTGAAAGTATATACACCCATCTCCCCCATCTTCTTTGCAACATCAACCACATGGTGGTCGTTGATACCCGGGATGAGAACCGTGTTTATCTTGACAGCTATCTTGCGTTCCACCGCCATCTCAATGCCTTTCATCTGCTGTGCAAGGAGGCGTTCTGCGGCCTCACGCCCATGCAGTTTCTCTCCTTCCCACTCGACATAGGAGTATATTTTCTCACCAATCGCAGGATCTATAGCATTACAGGTGACGGTAATGTTACTTACACCATACTCATCGAGAAGATCGATATACCCGGGAAGCATCAGCCCGTTTGTGGAGAGACACTTGAGGAGATCCGGGAACTCTTCCTTTAACATACGAAGTACCTCGAAGGTTGCATCATTTGCAAGTGGGTCACCCGGCCCTGCAATGCCTATCACCTTGATGTAGGAATCCCTGCTCTTCACTATGGTGCCGGAGGGGTGGGAGACTGGAAAAATATCAGAGCCTATCACCTTGACGTAGGAATTCTTGCTCATCACTTCCCGAACCAGCACAAGGGCCTCTTCCGGAGAGAGCACTTTACCACATACACCAGGGCGGCTTTCATCGACACAGTCAAAGTCACGAATACAGTAATTGCACTGGATGTTACAGTCTGGCGCCACCGCGAGGTGCATTCTTCCAAACTTGTGAGACGCATTTTCGTTATAGCACGGGTGTTCCCGGATATTCCTTAGGGCGCTGAGGTCGTACGGGATCTCCTTCCCGTTCACTGTTGCAGTAGGATATTCACCAGATGTCATGTTGTAATAAACCATGTTAAAGACCAATAATAAACATATGTAAATCACGCAACGTATCCAAGAGAGACCAACAGAGTATATATTCGATGGTGAATCTTTTATTATGAAGCAAAAAGGACAGATAACCCTTGCCATATTGGCACTTATCCTCGCTGCACTGGTATGCGGATGTACCACAACGGATGAACCCGTTGAACCCGCTACACCGGCAATCACACCTGTTCCAACCGAAGAAGAGGTATGGGCGGTCACCGAACCCATCTTTATCAAATCACCCGACGTTCCGGACTATCAAACAAACATTCGGGCAACACCTATCACAAACAACCTTGGAGTCACGGTCAGCGTTGATATTGACGCCACAGGGATAGGGAGTAATATGGCAAGTGAGGGAGACAATCTATTCATCGTGGCATTTGCCTACAATTATGCTAAAGTCCCGAAAGATTTCACAATAGAATCCTATAACGATGTCATCTCCTCACAAATTCCCTATAAATCATTGACAGACCGTGTATTCCCAATGAATAAAAAGCCACCATATACCCTCGATGTCGTCGGGCAAAAAGACGGGATGCAGGTCAATCCCACCGAACCATACAACTACGGCGCCATCATCATGCTCAGGGATGAAATGTAACTTCCACCCTCAGGGATTCTCTTTTTTTGGTGCCCGCGTAATCATCACATCAAGGTTGGGAACAATCATCCACACCGGGAAATATCCGGCGAACGCCTGATCATCTACCTTGAACATATGCAACCGTGTATACGCTTTGCCGATGGTCTCAAGCTCTTCTTCAGCCTCCTCACCAGGCATCTCAGGAAGTGCCTGAAGAGAACTGAGCATGGTGTCCTGCATAAGCCCGCGGTTAGATACGGAGACATCAAGAACCAGTTTCCTGCTGTATATTCCCTGAAAGTAGCGCACAACCAGAAGTTGTGAAAGAAACACCAGGAGAAGAGGAATAGCATTCGGACCGAGGGCAACAAATCCTTCGATTTGCATCACGCTGGATAGTGACTGCCCCGGAAGAAGCAAAACACCCAGAATCAGTACCCCTGAGATGGCTGCGAGGAAGGCAATGACAAGAATGAATTTCATTCCGTTTGCAATTCCCTGATTCATGCTCCGTGATATATCAGTGCGTATTCCCAGAATTCCGGAGAAGAAACCGGGAGAATATGGTTTGATTTTCATTATCCCTGAGTAAAAAGCAATAATTGCAAGGGACTGGACAATGAGTATTACCGCTGACCGGAGCTCAAAGAATTCGGTGAAAAGCCCCGTCACAGCAAGGATGATGCTTATCGAAAAAAGCAGAATGAATCCAGGCGCTATTGGCTGACAGTTAATAAAGAAGAGATTCCAGAGTGACTCTGCATAGAGCTTGCGTTCATGCTTAACCGCCGTGCCGGCACTTGCTGCCACATCACGGAGAAGATCCGTGAAAACTCCGATCCCTTTTCCATTATCTTTCCCATTTTCTTTGCCTGAAGGGAATGCAATATCTGATTTTTCTGTGGGAAGCATCAGAATAATCGGATTAAACATCAGAAGAAGGAATGATGACACCACCCAGAAAAGGCTGTAGTTTGGCAGTTCCACAAAGAAAATGACATTCATAACGAATGCGAAAAATATCAGAACCAGTGCATATTTTCCCGCCCCGTGTACTTTGCTGTATTCTGCGATTTTTTTGTCAGTATCGACAATTTCTCCCTGCATCTCATCTATAAGACGCCGGCGCTTCTCTGAATAATTTTCACTCATTCCTTAAACTCCCTGATACCAGCCGGACTGCCTGTCCGGCTCTCTTCGCATGCTGGTATGTACTCTCCCCGTATTGAAATTACTTCGGGAAAGCGCATGCAGGAACATTTCAGAGGAAACATCCATTTTCCTTCCTGAAAACAGTTTAGATTGAACAAATCATGTGGCTGCACTATTTATAAGGAAAGCGTAAAACCCCTTTGTCTTTAGCCGAGGGGATGTAAACGTGGACATAGATATAATTAAATATCTTTTTTGCCATTACGAAATTGATTGCGAGAACCAAGTAATCATTTCACCTTCGGAACGAGGGGTTGGGCCTGTGGACTCGTGAACATAAGTTTGGGGTATGAAGCAGGAAGCCCCTGAGTCTTTAGCTCAGGGGTAGTTCACTTCCGTACTACGGTCATATTTGCAGGATGAGAGAGGAGCCACATCTGCAGTTATTCCCGCAGGCATGTCTGAAAAACATGCTGTGTTGTGATACCTTTGGTAGTATTCCCTCTGGCATACGTCCATAGCCATTGTGGTCCAAGAGCATCATTTTCGGATTCTCTATGTGTGTGAGATCCATACCACTATTTTCGACAGTACTTTCAGCATGATCTGCAGTAAGGAGGTGCCATACCATACCAAATTCACAAAAATGATCAAAATTCTTTTTAAGTGCTTACCATCACATTAGCTATATTACCAGACGGGGCGAGGCTGTGTGCATACCATACGGGAGATTTACAGGATGATACGATATGTGTGCGTGCTCTGCATCTGCATAGCAGCACTGGCAGGAGTTGCAGCCGGAGGGCTGTATGAACCGACAGTCATGGCAACAGAGAGTAGTGTTACGCCTGCAGTACTCATGCCGGGAGATACCGGCATGATCACCGTAGTTCTGAAGAATACGGCTCAGACATCAACAGCAACCAAATCCGACTCGCAGATCACCACACAGACGGATGTAAACCCGACGATCAACAGCGTCTTTTTGGACGGCAGAAATGACATAACAGTCCTCGGTGGGAACTCACAGTTCACAGGCGACCTTGGCCCGGGACAGGAAGTCACCCTGTCCTTTCTGATCAAAGCCCCGGAGGAGACCGGCATCTACTTCCCGGTCCTGCGTGTCAGGGTTCGGGGTGCAGAGGGGCTCACCTACCCGGTGCCGGTGAATGTGAATATGCCGATTGCCACCCTCAGCACGGCAATGCTTGTTGTAACACAGGATGAGAGCGGATATGTGGTGCCGGGAGAGACAGTCCACCGAAATCTGACAGTCACAAACAGCGGCAGGAGCGCTGCTGACGATATCCGCATCCGGATTGCAGACGTAAATCCCTACATCGGCCCTCTTGAAACCGGTTCCTTCTACCTGAATTCACTTGCACCCGGCGAGTCAGAAATAATAACAGTCAGTCTCGTAACCAGCCGGTCGCTGGAGAACAGTGTGCAGGAGATACCACTTGAAATATCCTACGCTGTTGTGGACGGGATACCGGTGGCACAGTCAGACTCCCTCACCCTTGATGTGCACGGGCATGCTGAACTCTCGATTGCGTCGGTGCGCACCGAACCGGCCCGTGTTTCAGGGGGAGAACCCTTTGAAATGACCATCCGGCTGGAGAATACGGGGACAGATGAGGCCATCTCAACCACAGCAAATATTGATCTTCCCTTTGAGGGGACAAAAGAGGCATTCATCGGAAAAATAAAACCGAACAACGATGGACCTGCAGTATTCTCCCTTGACGGCGGAAAGGGGGGAAATTATCCCTATACTCTCACGGTCACCTGGGAGGATGACTGGGGCCTGCATACCGAATCATTTGACCTTACCCTCCCGGTGAAAACGCATGATTCAACCGCAGCAATCGCCGGATTTCTGATAATCCTGATTCTTGCGGTAGGCGGTGTCTATTACTTCCTCGTATACAAAAAGAAGGCCGGGCAGGCATAAGCAATGTTTAACGATCTGAAAGTGTCTGCCTTTCTTGCGGCCCGATCCATCCAGCGGGGCGGCAGGGGCAGGAATGCCATGTACATCGTCATCATTGCCCTCGTCCTGACCAATATGATCTTCCTCCCGTCAGTGATCATGGGGGCAATGGACGTCTACTATGAGCAGACGATCGATTACATCTCATCCGATGTTATAATCAAACCTCCTGAAGATGTCCGGTATATCGATGACGTTGAGACACTGCTTGCAACGGTCAACCGGGTGCCCGGTGTGGTGCGTGCATCTGCACGCTACCCGATGGCCGGGTCGATAGACTTCGAAGATAAGACCGTTGCGATGGAAATAGATGCCTTCAACCCACGTGATGAGACGGAAGTCACCAAATTTCATAAGCATATTACAGAAGGAGATTTCCTGGGGAGCGGAGACCGTGACCAGATCCTCGTCGGCAGTCTGGTGGCAGGCAACAAGGATGATATTGGGGAGTTTTATGCATCCCTGGGCGGTGCCACGGTAGGGGACGTGGTCACCGTCCGGTATGCAAACAGTGTCGTGAGAGAATACCGGATAAAGGGCATCATCAACACCAAGTCATACCAGGCGGACTACATGGTCTTTGTAACAAAAGATGAGATGGACGCCGTCACCGGTACAGGAGGGGCACAGGCGACAGAGGTGCTCATAAAGACCGTTACCAATGAGGATGCACCGCTCGTGAAGAAACGGATTCTCCAGTTTGGTGTGGGTGAAGATGTCAGGACATGGGAGGAGGCACTGCCTGATGTGGTGAGTGAATCGATTGAATCCTTTGCCATCATTAATATGATCAGCGTCTTCGGGGGTCTTGTTATTGCAGTTGTTCTCATCTTCATCATGACCACAATCAAGACCTTCAACAACCGCAAACAGATCGGCATCCTCAAGGCAATCGGTCTGAAAAAAGGCATCATCATCAACTCCTATGTGATGCAGGTGATCTTCATCTGCCTCATCGGCACGGTATTGGGCTCCCTGCTCCTTGGCATGATGGTTCTCTACTTCACCACCTTTCCCATCGAATTTCCTGATGGAAATGTGACCCCAATTGTGACGTGGTCGATGATCATCGAGAACACGGCACTCCTTTTTATCTCATCCGCCGTCGCAGGATTCATTCCTGCCTGGCGGGTGGTGAACGAAGGAATACTGGAGGCGATTCGCGGTGGATGACTACATCAGTGCCGAGGGTCTCAGGAAGGTATATACCATGGGCATGGTCGAGGTGCGGGCGATCAACGGGGTATCATTTTCCATCCGGAAAGGGGACTTCGTGGGAATCACCGGATCATCCGGTTCCGGGAAGTCCACACTCCTCCACATGCTCGGCCTGCTTGACCCTCCATCCGAGGGGACCATAGCCATCGACGGCACGGATGTCATCCCCCTTTCAGAGGCGGAAAAAGGGGTCTTCCGCCTCTCCCGGTTCGGGTTCATCTTTCAGGATTATGCACTGGTTCCCGAACTGACCGCAGAGGAGAATGTATCCCTCGTTGCGATGGCACGGGGGGATAACGCAGATTCATACGCCCGCCGCGCAAGAGAACTCCTCAGCCGGGTTGGATTGGGTGACAGGACAACGCACCTCCCGTCTGAGCTCTCCGGGGGAGAACAGCAGCGCGTCGCGATTGCCCGTGCGTTGATCAACAAACCGGAAATACTCTTTGCAGACGAACCCTGCGCGAACCTGGACTCAACGAATTCACGGGCTGTGCTTGATCTATTCAGGGAGATTAACCGCACAATGAACCTGACAGTCATCATGGTTTCCCATGAGAGCTGGCACATCGAATACTGCGACCGGGTTGTCCGCCTGCACGACGGAAAAATAGAAGAGGATTTCAGGCCGGAGAAACGGGACCTCACGATTACCCCATAATTATCTCTACTTTCACCCCGCACGGCCCTGATTTTAAAAGGACTCTCCCGATACCATATCACTACCAGATATGAACCGGCCAAAACAGGCAATCGAACTTCAGCGCAGTCTCTTCTCGTTTTCAACCGGAGGTCTCCCTCCCTGCCGGGACCGGCCCGGACTGAACGCCTACCGGCGCCTCTGTTACTCCTGTCCGTATGCAACGCGCAACGGCGACATTCTCTTCTGCAACCGTCATGATATAGCGATTACCGTGCGGGACAAATATGGCATGAAAGAATGGAAAGAACTTCGGGAAGTCATTCTCACACGGGACAGACACCGATGCATGCTATGCGGTGCTGAAGAATATCTCCACATCCACCACAAAGACGGAGACTGCACCAATGATGCACCCGTAAATCTCATCACCCTCTGCGAACGATGCCATTCCCGCGTCCATGCACGGAAGGGCCGGCAGGTCATCTGCCAGCCCGGGTTTCAGGAGAGGCGGACCATGTGAACTACCCCTGTTTAGCTCAGGGGTAGTTTACCTCTGGGGAATTGTCGCCCTTGGCGTGCTGCTGCTTCTCGTGCTGTGGCGGAAACGGTGACGGCAGAAAAAGAAAGAGACACAGAAAGACCAAAACCCCTTTTTGCAGATGGTGGATATGAGTGCGAATGAGTTCGAAATTATCGCTTGGTTTATCAGTTTGCCCGTCTATATTCCACTGAGCGCCTATGAAAGCAGTATACGGGATTCTAATTGCAGTCGCCCTCGCAGGCATTCTCTGTGCAGCAGGGTGCACCACGACTGACACCACAGGAACAGAGACTCCGACACCCACCCCGGTGCCGGAAGCAGTTGTCTCCGTTGCCCAGGACAACAACGGGGACATCATCCCGGTGAGTATGCAAACGGAGATCGCGATAAAACTCTCTGAAAACCCCACAACCGGTTACTCATGGAATGTAACCACGGTTGACGGGATGACCATCACGGATGACACATTCGTCCCACCTGAAGAGCAGATACCCGGTGCGGGCGGTGTGCATGTCTGGACTCTCAAGCCAGACACGACCGGTCTTGTGACGTTCAGCGCCGTGTATGTCCGTCCATGGGAAGAAAGCCAGCCAGCTGACGAAACCTACACCGTCACATTCTACGTGACACCGGAGGGAGCCTCTGTGGTTGACGTGACCAGTGCTGACAACGGAACCACTGTCTCTGTATCAGAAGGCAGTGCTGCTCTCGTGGCACTGGATGAAAACCCAACAACCGGATACCAGTGGAATGCATCGGTTTCGGGCAGTGCAGAAATTGCTGCCGACTCGTTCGTCCCACCATACTCAGAGATACCTATTTCCGGTGCAGGTGGCATTCACAAGTGGCTCGTGACATTTGACGGCGAGACGTCCGGCTCCTTTGACGCAGGATATGCCCGTCCGTGGGAAGAAACCGCACAGGATGCAGAGTCGTTTTCCGTCACCTTTGTCGGGGTTTAAACACTCCATTCTCTATTTTTTTTCGCTCACATGTTCCGGAAGAGGATAATTGCAGCAGTGGCAGGTATCACAATACATCCCCGTTACAGGCGGCTCTTCAATCGGTTTCTACTTTCATCCTCCCCGGCCAAAATATGAGAATAAATGAAACCATGCAATTCAGTTCTATCAAAATAGAATGCACAGAAAAAAAGTAAACGATGGGCCCGCGGAGATTCGAACTCCGGACCTTCGCCGTGTAAAGGCGATGTCATAACCAACTAGACCACAAGCCCTGTGTGCATCTTGTGCCTTACATTCATTTTTTTCAAAGCAATTAAGCCTTGTGTATTCATCTGGCCAGTGATGACTAACAGGCACCAGGATTCTCTTTTTTATTCATTTTTCCATCTTTCCCCGTACCTCCCCTCCCCCTCCATTCTGCCACTTCCCTTTCTGCTGCATATATATGAGACGCCGTCATACATCTCCAAAAAGAGAGAATGCAGGGAATGTGCCCCTTCGGTCCACTTCCCGACCCCCTTCTCCCGACACAACGAAAGGAATAACCCCCATGAATAATCTCATCATCGCCGCGGCCTTCTACGTCGTGGTAAATATCATCGCATTTCTTGTCTACGGGCGGGACAAGCGCAAGGCAGAAAACGGTGCGTGGCGCACTCCGGAGAAGACCCTCATAATCGCAGCATTCCTCGGGCCGTTCGGTGCATACGCAGGCATGCAGAAATACCGCCACAAGACGCAGAAACTGAAATTTAAATTAGTCCCGTTCTTTCTCATTCTGCACTGCGGTGCAATCATCTGGTTTGTATATCTCGCTCTTATTCTGTGAGCAAGGCAATACACAAAACAGATACCTACCACCGGAATTACCGGTTTTCAGAGATGTTCTCTGTTCTCTCAAAATCCCACACACCCATTTTTTACAATCTCTCACGTCCCCTCTGTTTCCTCTCTCAAACCTCCTCTGATTCCCATTCACTCATAATCCATACCCGGAATCTGCGAGAACAGGTAAAGAAGATAACATAATTTCATCTGATTAAAATCCATTCAGACGGTGATCTAAAGAATTATTCAAAAAAAAGATTCGCTTAAAATCCCCAGAGGGACCAGACAAGAGAGGCACTCACCATCATGACAATGAAAAGGACTGTTACGATCTTATACCAGCAGGATTTACATACTCCACCGGGGCCCATGCAGTCATCACAGCAGCCATTTTTACAGGTCTTACATGAGGAGGTTGCGAGAATTTCCGGGTGCTTTTTGCAGTGCGTATTTGTCATTAGTCCTGAATTGGAGAACACAAGGCAAAAAAGATAACGAAATGGATTCTTCAGCCCCAATCTGTCTTTTAAAAGTGTCATCAGACAAAAAAGGCACAGATAACAGATATTTTACCTGATACAGAAGGAAAAGAAATCTGCTGGATAAAGTTGATTCCCAGATAATACAACCAAACATACCGGGAATAATCAAGGATTCCGGAAGAAAAAAAAAGAATTATTCAGAGGTAGCCAAAGGACTGGAGGACCACTTCAGCGTTTACTGCACCGCAGTGGTAGACCTTACCTTCGGAGACTTCGTTGATAGTAACCTCAGCCGGTGCAAAGAGACCCTGGTCGATCTTAAAGAAGTCAAAGTTTGCCTCCTTGAACGTGTCGTAGAACGGCTTGCCGTAGGAAGAGGAAGTGCTGGACGGAATCTTATCGACATAGTCTGCGATGTCAGCACCGTCGATGGTCAGGTTAATCTGGCCAAAGTAGATGGTGGCATCATTGGTGCAGCCCATTGCCTTAGTGGAGTTTGCCTTCACCGGAGCAATCGGGGCTGAACCGCATGCGCAGATGACCTTCTTCGGGTCATAGTGGAGCTGTTCGAGGCGGTAGATGGCTGTCTCGACACAGCGGCCGGCGACCTGGATGGAACCGACCACTGATGCGGTAGGTGCAACAACTGCACAGACATTTGCAACAGCAACATTGCATGCATCTGCAATCTTCTGCATCACTGCTGCATTAGGGAGGGAATCAGACTCGAGGCAGATTACTGCAAAGTCACAGTCATCCTCGTAATCGATGAGCTCGTAGCATTCCTTTGGATTACGGGAGAGAGCACGGGCCGGGCCACTGCCCATTGCGAAGTACTTCTCGTGGGTGATTCTCCAGCCTGCTTCCTGTGAACCGAGGCATGACAGTGCCGGGAAGTCGGTGTTGACGTCAATGAAAGGCATTGGGACGTGGTTAATCTGGCCCATCCGGAATGAGACCTCTGCAAGGCCGCCCATGCAAATTTCAGTGAAGCGTTTTCCAGCGGCATAGCCGCCTTTTGCCTGAACACCACAGTCAACGATGCGTGCTCCGTTATCGAGTTGGTGGAAGACCGCGTTGAAGTCTTCCGGAAATTCTGCAAGCTCTTCAAAGAGCTCAAGTGCAAGTTCATTAATGCTGATCATGAGAGTTAACTCCTACCGGATACATTGTTTGAGCAAAATAGATAAGGATTGTTAATTTGTAGAGTCAGCAGCGATCAATCTCTTCAATAACCCGGTCCGGATCATACCTGAGCGTTATAAGACGGGTCCTCCCCCGCCCCTCCCGATAGTGCAGATTGACAAGCCGCATCGAATCTAATTTTGTGACCATCTCATAAAACCGGGTATAACCCAGTTTCATCGAAGATGCCTTCACCGCCTCGTGCACCTTTCCTGCGGCCATCTCTTTCTCTTCGCGTGAGCGTTCGGCAATCAGGTGCAGGAGGGCACGTTCTTCCGGGCGGAGGGCATGGATGGTTGCCGTAAGGTGCAGGTATTTTGATACTTCATAGGCACGGCAGATATCATCACGTTCCACACTCCTGCGGGCATCTTTCTCTGCATTGAGACCTGCACGTTTCAGGAGGTCAATACCCACCCGGAGGTCCCCTCCTTTCAGTGTCTGCTCGGTGATGAGGTCCAGCATCGCTTCACTTATCACCCCCGGATAGAATCCCTCCTTCACCCGCTGGCGGAGAATCACTTTTATTTCATCCTCGTCATAGGGCGGGAAGTAGATGTCATTCGGATGAAACACAGACACCACACGTGGGTCCACTGCCTGCATCAGGTCAACAGACATATCAGAGATCACGACTATTACCCCGATCTTTATGCCGGGATAGGACTCATGAGCACGGAGAAGGGTGTAAAGCACCTTGTTGATCTCGCTTTCATACATCAGATAGTTCGCATCGTCAAGGCAGACCAGAAGAACCGTATCTTCCTTTGCCAACAGGCGACAGACCGAATCAAAGACCTGTTTAAATGAGGTACCTGAACCCGGGGGAAGATGCCCGGAGATGCACCGGTATATCTGGGCGAATATCGCAAATTTGGTATTGTCTATCTGGCAGTTGATATGCACCGGGGCAATCTTTTTGGTGTTCTCCTCAATCTCAGTGAAGAGTTTCCTGATACTGGTCGTCTTCCCGGTGCCCGGCAAACCGCGGCAGATGGTATTCAAAGGGCGCCCGCCACGGAGAGCCGGTTGTATCTGGAAGGCAAGCTCCTGCTCCTGTGTGTCACGAAAATCAAACTGCCCGGGAACAAAGTCAAACTCAAAGACCTCCATGTTCTGGAAGATTGACTCATCCCACATCAGGAGGTTCTTCTTCATACCAGAGAATCTCACGGCGAATTATATAAGAATAGGTGTTTGTTATTTTCACGAAGAAAACAGGCAGAAAGCCCACGACTTTAGTCGTGGGTAGTTGACCCGGTACACAGTCAGTGCTGTGCCTTTTGCAGGGTTTCCAGACAGGCCTTGCAGAGGGGACGGTCCACAAAGAGATAACCCAGTTTATTCTCTTTTTTTGAGATCGGGGCACCACAGTCCGCACAGAAAAAACTGGTTTCAGCCTGTGCCGGCACTACCGGCGAACAAACACCGGGCGTACTCATTTGTCTGGTTTGTGTATCTGAATGCACCGGCATCCCGGCAGGCACATCCGATTCCGGAACTGTTTCTTCCTGTTGAGACAGAATACCATCAGCCACCGCATCGCCTTTCCCTGGCAGAACACGGAACCGGTAGTTTGCAATCTGTTTCTCGGTTTCCGGATCATTCTTTCCGAATCCGGCAAGGACATCGTCAAGATACCGGGCGAGATTTTCTGCGTCCTCAATGGTCCCGACATCTCCCTCCACCGCCACACGGAGATTTTCGTAGCGTTCAAGGTTCACAGTCACGCCAATTGTCAGTCTTTTTCCCGATGTCATACTGCTGTCAGATATAAGGTATGTCCGCCCTCTGTAGTTATCTCTTCCCCGCAGAGGGAGCGAGTATTTATCGCCTGATAAAAATAAGTAATAGTGCGAGCGGCAGACTGTGCCGTGTCGGGCAAATGATGACAGTTACCCCCACTGACAACCGGATGATGATGCTGGGGTCTGATGCCCATAATAAAAACTGCATCCGCCACATTCTGCCAACGGTTTTTCTCAAAAAATTATTCGTAGTATTTTTGTTCTGTATTAGGTATATTTCCATCGGATTATTCTTGTTTCCCTGTCAGCATCATAATGAAATCCAGGGCATCCATCAGTCCGAATGAACCATTCTCTGCCGCAGCTTCTGAATAGGAATCCACATCGTCAGTTCCCATTCCCATCACGGCAAACGGCACCGGGTCACTCGTGTGTGTCTTCAGGGCAATCGGTGTCGGGTGGTCCGGCAGGAGTGCAATGACCCCGTCCACATGCTCAAGAATGTAGCCCACCGCCTCGTCCAGTCGTTCAATGGCCCGCACCTTTTCTTCCGCGCTACCGAGATGACCCGCCTCATCGGGTGCCTCTACGTGCATATACACAAGATCAACTGTCTCAAGGGCTGCAACCGCATAGCGTGCCTTTGCCATGTAATCCGTGTCCAGATATCCTGTTGCACCAGGGACCGTGACGATATCCATGCCCGCACACAGGGCGATGCCGTTCAAAAGATCCACACCAGATATCATCGCGCCGCGGACACCATAACGCTCTTCAAACGATGGAAGCTGCGGTTTTTTTCCGCCTGACCATGGCCATATCCGGGTCGCAGGCACTTTCCCGTCTGCAATGCGCTTTTGGTTCACCGGATGGTCTGCAAAGACCTCACAGCTCACCCGCACACACTCTGCAAGAAGAGCGGCATCTCCGCCTTTTGGCAGGTATCCGGCAATTTCTTCGTCCACAATGTCATGCGGGGGAGTCGTCTCTGAACCTGCTCCGCGGGGTACAACGAGCAGATTGCGGTACGAAACACCTGGGTAGAGCGATACATCTGGCAGTGCCGCATCGAGAGAGGCGAACAGCGCTGCCCCTTCCTCTGATGTGATATGGCCCGCCGAGAAGTCATGCATCACCCCCTCCTCAACCATCACCAGATTGCAACGATAGGCAATCTCATCTGTTGCCAGGTCAACGCCCATCGAGACGGCCTCAAGGGGCCCTCTCCCGGTATAATAGAGTGCAGGATCATACCCCAGAACAGAGAGATTTGCGATATCACTGCCCGGTTCAAACCCGTCTTTTACCGTCTTCAGCATACCGGACCGCCCAACACGGGCAATCCGGTCCATATTGGGAATATTTGCATATGCAAGCGGCGTCTTATTGTCCAGCACTTCGCAGGGCCAGTCGGCCATCCCATCGCCAAGGATTATTATGTATTTCATTGTTTTATTCCTCTCGTAATCTCAGATTATTTTGGTATTCGGGTATTTTTCTGGTATCCGGGTGGTGTTTCTGTATCTGTCTTTCTGAAATATATTTCACTGCAGACAAAAGAAGAAGTGGACTACACCATCTCCTTTAAGAGAGCGCGAACCGCGGTATGCACCGACTCTGCAGATGTCACAGGGGGAACCCAGCCGAGTGCCTTTACTTTCTCAACTCCCAGCTGCATCTTCGGAACATCGCCCACCCATCCACGGTCTCCGCCGGTGAAGCGGTAGGTGACATCAGCAAGGCTCATCTCCTCTACGATGATATCTGCAATGTCAGTGACACTAATCCAGTCTTCAGACCCGACATTGTAGAAATTGAACATCTCATCTGAATTCTCGATGGCATACAGGATGCCTTCAACACAGGCAGTGACCTCAAGATATGACTTGGTCTGTTTCCCGTCTCCGAGGATCTCAAGTTCATGGGGATTATCCTTCAGTTTGTGCATGAAGTCCCAGATGACCCCATGATTACTCCGTTCACCAATGATATTTGCGAACCGGAAAACCCATGCCTTCATCCCATATGTGGCAGCATAGGCAGAGATCATCGCCTCGTCAGCCAGTTTGGTGGCGGCATAAATGGAGATCGGAATCATCGGCGAATAATTCTCCGGTGTCGGAATGACGGTGGCCTCGCCATACACGGTCGAAGTCGAGGTGAAGACCAGTTCCGGCACCTCATACACCCGCATCGCTTCCAGAACTCTCATGGCAGCCTCGGTATTCTGCCGGAATACCTCATACGCCGCACCTGCACTTGCCCGCACATCAGGGTCTGCTGCGACATGATACACCCGCTGTGCACCGCCAAAGGCATCCTGCCAGCCATCCTCCAGGAGGTCGTCGGTCAGGAGCAGCAGGGAATCTGATTCAATGTGGCGGGCAAGATGATCCGCTGTTCCTGTTGAAAGGTTGTCAATGACAATGACTTCATCCCCCCGGGCGACCAGTGCATCTGCCAGATGGGAGCCGATAAACCCGGCACCGCCGGTGATAATCGATTTCATAGCTGACGGAAGTATCGTCTGCTATACCATTAAAAACTCTCTTTTCACATAGAATAATGTGACACCAGACAAAATCAGCCGTGAATATATCCTTATTTTTCTCAAGGGAATGGTTATGGGTGCCTCAGACATCATCCCGGGAGTCTCCGGGGGGACCATGGCACTTATCACCGGCATCTACGAACGGCTCATCAATGCCATCGGCAATATCCATATCCATACTCTGCAGCACCTTGTCCAAAGAGACAAGAAGGCGCTGCTGGACGATCTGCATGCGGTTGATCCCCTCTTTATGGGTGCACTCATCGCAGGAATTGGCGTGGCAGCCCTCATCATGTCCCAGATCATCCTCTTTCTTCTGAACGGATATGCTGTTGAAACCTATGCGCTCTTCTTTGGTATCATCCTCGCCTCCTCAGTGCTCGTATTTTCTGAGATTAACCGTCGGGGTGCAGACATCATCGCATTTCTCATCGCAGGGCTGGTCATCGGATATCTCATTGCAGGGTTGAACCCTGTTTCCATGAGTCACTCCCTCCCGGTGCTCTTTTTTACCGGTGCCATTGCCCTCTGTGCCATGATCCTCCCCGGCATCTCAGGTGCATACATCACACTCCTCTTCAACCAGTATGAGTACCTCCTGAATGCCATCCACACCCTCGCCCTCCCGGAAATAATCACCTATATGACGGGCGGAATCATCGGACTCTTACTCTTCTCCCGAACACTGCAGTATCTCCTCCGCACCCATCACGCAGTGATGCTCGCATTTCTCACCGGCCTGATGCTCGGGTCCACACGGATGCTTGCAGGAATCATCACAAAAGAAGGAGGATTCGGGGTATCTGCCGTCCTCTTCACCATTGCGGGGATTGCCCTTATCGGACTCATGGAGTATGGGAAACGCCACATGGCGGTTTCTGTTGACCAATAGAAATTATTTACACCCAAATTATCCCCTCATCCCCATTCTCGTTTTTAAAAATGGAACAAATGTCGTAACCCCAACAGATCAGGCATACCAGAAAGGATTAGCTCTAATATTATTGGCATCAAATTTTTTACGACATCATGACTCAATGATGATTGATTTTCAGGGATTGAAATAATGGATATTGGAATTGGAGAATTTGGAATAAAGGAGGTCTTTGGCGGCCTCCAGATTATTTTTGTGGCATTCGGCTCACTGGTGCTGGTGCCACTTTTAACCGGGCTTGATCCCGGTGTTGCGCTTTTCACCGCTGGTGTGGGCACACTTATCTTCCAGGTGATTACACGGTTTAAAGTGCCAATATTTCTGGCATCGTCCTTTGCCTTTATACCGGCAATCACGTTTGGAATTGCAACATGGGGTATACCCTCAACGCTCTGTGGTCTTGCCTGTGCAGGTCTTTTTTATGTGCTTCTCAGTTTCTGCGTGCGTTACTTTGGTGTGGAAATAATCACAAAAATCTTCCCGCCCATCGTTGTCGGCCCTGTAATCGCGGTCATCGGTCTCTCCCTTGCACCGGTCGCGGTTTCCATGGCAGTCGGCCTTGCCGGTGACACACAGGTAGTCCCGGTGAATACCGCACTCATCATCTCAGGCATCTCGCTTCTGACCACGATGGTCATCTTCCTCTTTGCAAAGGGATGGCTTAAACTCATCCCGATTCTCTGTGGAATTGCCGTCGGGTATATTGTCTCGATTGGTTTCGGTGTGGTCAATTTTGCTCCAATCTCCACTGCTACCTGGATAGCAACACCAAACTTTGTCTTCCCCGAGTGGAATCTCGCAGCAATCCTCTTTATCCTCCCGGTCGCCATTGCACCGGCAATTGAACACTTTGGTGACATCCTCACCATCAGTTCGGTGACGGGCAAAGACTACCTGAAAGACCCCGGTATTCACCGCACTCTTCTGGGTGATGGTGTTGCAACCTTATTCGCATCCCTTGTGGGTGGCCCCCCCAATACGACCTATTCTGAAGTAACAGGAGCAGTCAAAATGACCGGCCACTTCAACCCGCTCCTGATGACATTCGGTGCAATCTTTGCAATATCCTTTGCCTTCATCGGGAAAGTCGGTGCATTCCTCAGCACAATCCCCGTACCCGTAATGGGCGGGGTGTTGATTCTCTTATTTGGCCTGATTGCCAGTCTGGGTATTGAACAGATGGTCAAAAATCAGGTCGACCTCACCGTTCCAAAGAACCTCGCCATCCTTGCAGTGGTGCTTGTCTCCGGAATCGGCGGACTCTTCATTCCAATCGGTGACTTCCAGCTTGCAGGCATTGGCCTTGCTGCAATCATCGGTGTGGCCCTGAACCTCATCATCCCTGAACCAAAGAAAGGAGAGGAACCAGTTATAGAGGTGGATTTCTAATATGACAGTCTATCCGGTCACCCACCCCTTAATTCGTCACAAAGTGACGATGCTCCGGAACCCGGCAACGAACTCCAAGGATTTCCGGGAAATTGTAACAGAACTCTCCACATTCCTCGCATATGAGGCAACAAAGGATCTGCCCCTGACAACCACCACCATAACCGGCTGGCAGGGCACCCCGATTGAGGTCCGGGCTGTGGAAGAGAAAGACCCCTCCATAGTTCCTGTCTTCCGTGCAGGAATCGGCATGCAGGAGGGTTTCCTGACGGTTATCCCGACGGCACGTATCAGCTACATTGGATACTACCGGGACGAAACCACCCTTCAGCCGAAGAAATATTATGCCAAACTGGCAGAGGATGTGCAGGACAGACGCAATTATATTCTTGACCCAATGCTTGCAACAGGCGGTACGACGTCTGCTGTCTGCACGCTTCTCAGGGAAGCAGGTGTAAAAGATATAAAAGTGCTCTGCATTCTCGCAGCCCCGGAGGGTATCTGCCGGGTAGCAAAGGACCACCCTGATGTTGATATCATTCCTGCAGTGATTGACAGCCACCTGAACGAACGGGGTTACATCATTCCCGGTCTCGGTGACGCAGGTGACCGTCTCTTTGGCACCAGATAATCATATATAATTACGAAAACTCTTTTTTTTTCGGTGTAAGGATACAACAGACACCTCAGACATACTTTCAGAGAGACGGAAAAAACGTACCGGTCTTTTTTACAGAGCTGCCGCCCTACGACTCCTGTTTCTCAATTATCTCCATGATGAAGAGAAGGAAGAAGCAGAACATCCCAATCATCTAAAGTGCTATTCAGGCATCGACTACGTAGGTGCAGCACCCATGATCCAGCCTTTAAGAAAATTGTTCTGTTTTTTTCTGCACATCCTGTAAGACAAGTATATATATAGGCCGCGCATTTTTTCCCTAAGGAGAATCTGATGCAAAAAGAGAACCAGAATTCATATGAAAATCCGGGGAAATTTTCAATTGAAAAAGCATCATTAACCACAGGATTTTTTGAAACCCTGTTGATGAATGCAAATGTATGGGTTACATTTCTTGACCCGAAAGGCAGCATTGTTGTCTGGAATACAGCGGCCGAAGAGATCAGCGGGTATACAGCGAATGAAGTCAGAGGAAGCAATGACATATGGAAAAAACTGTATCCCAATCCAAAATACCGAAAGGTGGTTACCAAAAAAATAGATGAAGCGATTCAAAACAGACAAAAACTGGAAAATTTTGAAACTATCATCCTTACCAAAGGAAACATCCAAAAACAAATCTCATGGAATACCAGAGAGACCCTTGATCAAAACGGTGAAATTATAGGGTATATCGCAATGGGACAGGATATTACCGAAATCGTATCACTGGACAATAAATTCAGAACTCTTCTGATGAACGCAAATGTCTGGGTTGCGTATCTCGACTCACATACTCTTATTGAGGTCTGGAACAGGGCAGCAGAGGAGATCAGCGGATACACAGCAGATGAAGTGATTGGAAGTAATGGCATCTGGAAAAAACTCTATCCGGACCCCGAATACCGGAAATCAGTGACGAATAAAATCCTCGATATCATCTCCAACAAAAAAGATCTTGAGAATTTTGAGAGCAGAATAAGCAGTAAAGATGGATCCAAAAAAATCATATCATGGAATACCCGGGAACTCGAGAGCGACGACGGGAACACACTTGGATTTATCATGATTGGACGTGACATCACAAAAGAGAAAAAACTGCACGCCGAGGTTATTGAGTACATCGGCGAATCTGCGATGAGGCTGAAAAATCCTGTCGAGGTTATCAAGAACAATATGGATGTAATCATCGACCGGCTGGAGAAAGATGAGTGCACAAAAGAGGATTTAATCCTCCAGATCAGGATCCAGACGAAAAATGCCGAACAGATTGTTGAAAACCTTCATGAGCTGAACAAAGCGGTAAGTATGGCATTCGAAGACATGCCTCCCGAACTAAAGAGATTTTTATCAGAGTAGGTGATCGTGTGGATTTGTCCTTTAACGAGAGTAATGAGGGGATGATATATCTTGTTCTCTCAGAACCACGGAGCATCAGGAAAAAAAATATAGAGATAATAAAGAAGATTACCGATAAAGGGTTTACGACTATTGTCATAACCACAAACGATCCATATAATGTACTTCGAAAAGATTACGTGAAGGGCGGTATAAACCTCGACAAAGTCCATTTCATCGATGCTATAACAAAATATGCAATCGGGAAAGAGTCGGAAGGTGCCGTTAACTGTACATTTGTTAACAATCCCTCAAACCTGACAGAAATGGGCATAGCAGTCACAGAACTGCTGAAAACAATTGAGGGGGAGAATGTCTGGGTTCTTCTGGATTCGATTAACAGTATGCTCATCTATATTTCATCCACGAATCTGACTAAATTTATCCATTTTATAACGAGCAAATTAAAGATACTTGATATATCGGGAGTTTTTCTCGCCGTAGAAAAGGGAATAGAACCATCTATCCTGGCACAGCTCGAGGGCTTTGTGGATGGCGTTATTGAAAGTGAGGAGTCAACTACCCACGACTAAAGTCGTGGGCCTGCCCTTCCAACTTTCCTCTTTAAGACCAGAGGAACGGAGTGCAATAGGCCGGTTGACATCGACCCTAAAAGAGATATTTTTTGCTGCATTAACGTCGGCATTCTCGGAATGCCCACATTCCAAACACACAAATTCGGACTGATTTTTTCTATTGCCTTTGCTAATAAATCCACATTCTGAACACTGTTGAGAAGTGTATTTTGGATCAACAAAAGATACCGGAACACCTGCCATTTGTGCCTTATATTGAATATACATACCTAATTCGTAGAATGCCCATTTGCCAATCGATGTGCGTAGTCCCTTTGAAACCGTGTGGCCGGATTTGCGGATACCTCCTAAATCTTCAAGAGCTATCATCCGGTGTGTGTCTTTAGCAACTTTCACAATCTGTTTGGCGATGCAATGATTAACATCCTTCTTAAATCGTCGTTCCTTTCCGGAAATACGCTTTAGATGTTTCTTTGCATTCCACGTTTTGACGGGTTGTAACCGTTTTTTGAGAGTAGTATATTTTTGACGGGATTTTGTGCATTTGTCACCGGAGAATACTTCACCGTCACTGGTAACTGCGAGATTGACAATCCCCATGTCAACACCAAGCGTCCCATCGGGGTTTTTCATTAATTCATCGTCTGGAAGATCAATGACGAGCATCAAATAAAAAACATTTTTTATATAAACAAGATCTGCCTGTCCTCTGATACGTTTTTTGTCGAGTTTTCTAAATTCTCCATACACTACAGGGACAAGGATTCTCCCTTCAAGTGTCAGGATAGATACCCGGTCAGCCCCTTTTGGACTCAGGATGCGTTTATCATACACTGTTGCACCATGATGTCTGAAATGGTGTTGTTTTCTGTCATCTATTTTGTAACTTTCGGATACCTTGCCTACGGCCCGGACGGTCATCTGAGCGGACAATCCGAACAGTTCCCGGACATCATAATAGAGTATTTTCTGAAGCCCGATCTTCCCAAATCTCTGATTCTCCCATGCTACTGCAGAGATATAATTACAGGCATCATTGAAACGTTCCATTGTTTTTAGGAGGATGTCATGGTGTTCCTGATTAGTCAACAATTTGACCTTTATCGTTAGTAGCATGAATTTAGCACAATATAATCTATATATATTTAATAGTCCTGTTATTACGGCATTCCTCCCACGACTAAAGTCGTGGGCTTCCTGCCTGTTTTCTTCGTGAAGAAGATGATTTTTTCATTTCTTTTTAATCAGGTGAATTCGAACATATTTGACAGTCCCATCATATTTTCGCACGTAACAAGGGGATAAGGGACAGACGCCATTCCCGGCATCCGGCATATATACAGTCCCTGCACCAAGTAATAAACCGTATAATACTCCCTGCCGATACTAATACAGATATAATATGTTTATTGGCATCGACCACGGCACAACAGCACTGCGATTTGCATCAGATACCGCAGAATTCAGGATACCCCGTGAGAAGGCGACCGAATTCACCATTACAGATCTCGAACGTATCTGCCCAACTGAAGAGATTGAAGGTATTGCTGTCTGCTACTCAATGGGAGACGCCATTACCGCCATAACAGATATAAGAAAGGTCAAAAACCGCGGCATCATTACCCGTGAAGGAGCGGGGAAACATACCGGCGGCGGGACACGCGTCTATGACGAGATTGCAGCATCCGGCATTCCCGCAGTGGTCATGCCCGGCATCCACCGCGGGTCACCCACTGACCCCCGGTTCAAGGCATACTCGCACCAGACAAGTCCTGAAAAACTTGGCATTGCATACGTTGCGATGCAGACACTGGGTGACACCTTTATTGTCGCAGACGCGGGTTCCAACACGGTGAGTCTGCTTGTTACAGACGGAGCCATCACCGGTGCTTTTGATGCCTGCGTCTTTGCACCGGGGACTACCCACGGTGCCCTCGATGTGGATGCGATACGTCGGATTGATCGGGGAGAGGAAACGGCAAACGAAGCCTTCCTCCACGCAGGAGTTCACCACACAACCCCTGAAGATCTGCAGGAAGCAACCCTCGCCCTCTGGACAGCAATGGAAATTGCCTCCCTGCGCCTGCTTGCCCCGGAGGCACCGGTAGCACTCGCCGGGTCACAGGCACCTGCCATTGCAGCAGAAGTATCCCGTCTTATCAGAACGCCGGTCACAGTCTTCGACGACTGGGTTGCGGCCCGTGGCTGTGCACTGATTGCACGGGATGTATTTGTTGGCGGAGTGACGTCGGTGCTGGGACTTGGGATTGAGAGGTGAGAGATTTATTAATTGATCAGAAATAATCACCCACTCCATTAATTTCATTCAATGCACGCATACACACCACCACCGATCCCCATTCAAATACCACCATACACTACCCACTGACGGCATTACACCCACTTATCCCTAAAAACATTCAGAAAAATAAATAAATAATTTTCAGCCCCATTAATCTGCAAAAATCCAATATCGGCCCACAAACAAGCAGTAAATTAACCAGCAGCACAGCACCAACACAACAGAAACCACACATGACATACCAGTAACCACCCCAAACAATTCCGCGTGTCTCATCACGCCATTCCACAAATTTCGACAAATAAAGACGAATTGGCATGCAATTCCCACTAATCAAAGACACCCGGTGTACACCCCACCAAAAATTCTTATCTATTAATCATGTAAGATTATATGGGGATTTTTTTGAGAGAACTACGAATCCATGGAAGAGGAGGGCAGGGGTCTGTAACCGCAGCAGAGCTCATTGCAACCGCTGCCTTCAAGAGCGGCGTCTTTTCACAGGCGTTTCCCGCATTTGGTGTCGAACGGCGTGGAGCACCGGTGCAGGCATTCGTCCGTTTCAGTGATGAGAAAGTCCGCCTTCGCAGCCAGATATACGAACCAGACTACATTGTCGTGCAGGACAGTTCGCTCATCGCCGACGTTGATGTCTTCAGCGGACTGAAAGAAGGCGGTATCGCGCTCGTCAACACTGAGAACGGTATTGTCGAGGGTGTGCCTGATGGTGTAAAACTCATCACCATTGACGCCACCTCCCTCGCACTGGAGATTCTCGGACTGCCAATAACAAACACCACCCTCATGGGCGCATTTGCCGCTGCCACCGGTGAAATCGAACTGAAATCACTGGAAGAGGCACTCAGAGAACGCTTCTCCGGTTCCCTTGCCGAGAAGAATATCGCAGCAGCACGCCGCGCCTATGAAATGGTAAAGGAGGGGCAGTAACATGGCACTTCGTATCGGATGCGCTGCCGCACCCGGCAGGGCACAGGACAATAAAACCGGATCATGGCGTGTATTCATGCCGGTCGTCGACATGGAGAAATGTATCCTCTGCGGCACCTGTATACTCAGCTGTCCGGAGACATCAGTCAGTGAAAAGGATGGCCAAATCCTCTTTGACCTTGACTTCTGCAAGGGCTGCGGCGTCTGCGCCAACGAATGCCGTGCAGAAGCGATCACCATGATTCAGGAGGAAAAATAGATGTTGCAGATAATGGAAGGATCTCATGCCGTTGCAGAGGCAGCAAAACTCTGCCGGCCCGAGGTCGTCTCCGCATACCCAATCACCCCCCAGACCCATATCGTTGAACGTCTGGCAGAGATGGTCGCTGACGGCGAACTTGACGCAGAATATCTGTGTGTGGATTCAGAACTCTCCGCACTCTCCGTCTGCATCGGATCATCCGCCGCAGGCTCCCGTGTTTACTCAGCCACCTCATCCCAGGGGCTCATGCTCATGGCAGAAGTGGTCTTCAATGTGGCAGGCATGCGCCAGCCGATTGTCATGTCGATTGCAAACCGTGCACTCGGCGCACCGCTCTCCATCTGGAATGACCAGCAGGACTCCATCTCCCTCAGGGATGCCGGATGGTTCCACCTCTATGGCGAAGATGTACAGGAGATGACGGACCAGCACTTCATCGCATACAAGGCAGCAGAACAGCATGATGTCCTGCTTCCGGGATTCGTCTGCTTTGACGGGTTCATCCTCTCGCACACCTATGAACCGGTGGACATCCCGTCCCAGGAAGAGATCGATGCATTCCTTCCGCCCTATGTCCCCTACAACAAACTCGATGCAAAAGCACCCATATCCATGGGCATGTATGCCACACCTGACTACTACATGGAGTTCAGGTACGAGACGGATCAGGCCCTGCAGCGTGCGGGTGACGCCATCAGTGCGGCAGGCAAGGAGTTCGGCGAGATGTTCGGACGCGACTACTCCGGTCACACCGAGAGCTACCGCATGGACGACGCGGATGTCGCATTCGTTGCCCTCGGCTCAATATGCGGCACCGTAAAAGACGCCATCGACGAGATGCGTGCAGACGGCATCAAAGCAGGCCTTGTCAAAATACGGACCTTCCGCCCGTTCCCGGCAGCAGAACTTGCAAAGGCACTTGCCGGCGTTCCAAAGGTTGCTGTCCTCGAGAAGAACATCTCCCTTGGCTCTGCCATGAAAGGTGCTGTTGGTCCTGAAGTAAAAGACGCCCTCACCGGCACGGCGATTGAAGTATACAGCTACGTCATCGGTCTCGGCGGCAGGGATATCCGTAAAAAAGATATACGTGCTATTGCCGCACTCGCAGAGAAAGGTGTCGGGAATATGTTCTATGGCCTGAGAACGGAGGTGCTTTAAATGGTCGACAAATCACTGGAACTCTTTGACTGCGGGCACCGTGCCTGCGGTGGATGTGGTCCTGCCATGCTTGCACGGCTCATGCTCAAAGGGACAGGCGAGGACGTCATTGTCGTCGCATCAACCGGATGCATGGAGGTTTTCTCCACGCCGTACCCGGAGACTGCATGGAAGGTCCCCTGGATCCACTCACTCTTCGAGAACGCAGCAGCAGTCGCTTCCGGTGTTGAGGCTTCCTTAAAGCACAACAACCGGACAGAGAAAGTTGTCTGTATCTGTGGTGACGGCGCCACCTTTGACATCGGTATGCTCTGCATCTCCGGTGCCTTTGAGCGCGGACACGACATCACCTACATCTGCTACGACAACGAGGCCTACATGAACACCGGTATCCAGCGATCCGGTGCCACCCCGTATGACGCAAGCACCACCACATCACCTGCCGGCAAGAAATCAATGGGCAACTCCCTCCCGAAAAAAGACATGCCCCAGATTCTCAACGCCCACGGAGCATCCTATGTCGCAACAGCATCGGTTGCCTACCCGATGGACGTCATGAAGAAGGTCGAAAAGGCAGTCAACACCCCGGGTGCATGCTACCTTCAGGTCCACACCCCGTGCAGTACAGGATGGGGATTTGATGGTTCAAAGACCATTGAGATCGGCAAACAGGCAATCGAGTGCGGTCTCTGGGTCAACTACGAGATGGAGTACGGCGAACTGAAAGCATCAAAGAAAGTCCGCCGTGTCCCGGTTGACGGCTATCTGAAAGCGCAGAAGCGGTTCCGACACCTCTTCAAGCCACAACCGGTCACTGAAGAAATCGCAAAGATTCAGGCAATTGCTGACGCAAACGCCGCAAAATATGGCATCGATATACAGCTGAACGAATAATCCACCACAGAGTGGACATTCGCCACTTTTTTCACTTCTGCAAAAAAGAAAATTTGAATGGTATTATCTCTTCTTCAGAAGAGCACATGCCGCACAGCCTGCCACAATCCCCAGAAACCCGACAGGTGATTGTGTAGGCGTGGGAGGTGGCGTGGGAACTGCTGTTGCAGTAGGCTCCGGCAGGATGGTGGGCTCTGCAGTTGGTTCTGTGACAGGTCCCGACGGATAGGTCATCAGATAGAAACCGGTCTTTGTGATCGCTGCCTTCAGGTAGCCATCATTATTGTCAGTCTCTGCATCAACCGCAGACCATTTACCGGTCTGTTCATTCCACCAGTACATATTGTGAAAGAGGGAGTCGTCGCTGATAAGAATACCCAGTTCAGCAGACGGGGAGAACGTTGACCCCTCCTGGCTGATACGATATGTGATAAGCGGATTCTGCCCCTCAGGGAACGCACCGATATTCTGGGGGTCACCCACCATGATCATGGAGAGGGATGTGAGTGCCTGCGCCTTCTCGTTTAAGGCCCGTGTTCCCTTTTCCACCGATACATATGCCATACCATCCTGGTCGCGGAGAAGCGTATCTGTCTGCACAATGCCACCGGTGGTGACGTCAAGAGTGACCGTCCCGATGCCGGTGATCAGCGTAGGAGCTTCCGGCGTAGGCGTTGTCCCTGCAGAATCCGTTGCTGTCGCAAGCAGGGTGAACGTATCACCCTGAATCTTTCCCACCACATTTTTCAGCCCGTTCACATCGACATAGGCATAGTAGGTATATTCTCCTGCCCCATACTCCGTATTGCCGGTATACCAGACACAGGTGGCACCGGATTCAACCGGTACATACGCAATGGAGGTCTGCGGGTGCTGATCAGTGATCAGAACAGAATGGGGTGTTGCCGCATCATCATAGAGTGAGGAATAAGTAATCCCTTCAGGCGCCACCACATAGATATCAATACCCGGTTCGCCAGCGCTGACACCCGGCCGGTTGAAGATCGGATACAGATTTGATTCCATCCGGAACCCAAGTTTCACACCACGGATGGTCTTATAATCGGTGCCATCCCTGCCACCCTCAGGCGTATATACCCAGAGTTTTACCTTTGCCTCCGGCTGGTCCACCAGGAACGCCAGATGAGGCTTTGCTTCTGCCACCCCGTTTGGATAGGAATACCAGGCACCGGTACGGCTTTCAAACTGAACAGGCGTCACATCAAAAGATGACGGAATCACTGTAATGGTGATCTCCGGAACACTTGTACCGGTAACTGCTGTCCCCGACGGATACCATGCCACCTGGGTATCATTTAGAGCAAGCACTCCCGGTTGCAGGACAAGTCCCTCTTCACCAACAAAAACGGTCGACCCCTGTGGAACATCCGCAACAGATGCACAAACCGGCATCGTACAGATTCCAAGAAGACCAATAAAACACAAAAAAATAATCAGCTGTATTCGCAATCAATTCACCTCACAGATACTGGCAGATATTATCTGCCAGATATAAGAGGGTGCCGCCATGCTCCCGGCGATTTTTACTCTCGTTTCCGGCGGAAAATCAGGTACGGAACCAGAAATATCACAACGAGGCCAATCCAGAATGTCCCGAAGATGATGAGCAACTGTTCCTGGAAGCCGTCATAATACCGAACCTGCGCACTCCGGGCATCCTCCCAGAGAATCGATGTGCCATTGACGGACTCATTGACGGCACCTCCGGTGCTCACATAGCCTAACAGAGGGTTTGCCACCCTGTACTGCTCAGGCAGTAAGACAGAAATATTCGAGGCATCAGCCAGAAGCACGGTGATTTCGTTCGTCTTCAGGGGTGCAGAATAATGGATTGTGTAATTGCCCTCGGGAAACCGTATGGTTCCGGAGGACTCCTCGGTGTAGTTCACCGACCCTGTTTCATTGAAAAGGGATACATCCGATACCGTAACCGACACCGGTTCGCCCAATAGCCCGGGCTCAGTGAAGGCATATTTGTCTGCCTGCAGCACTTCAATTTCTGCGGAATATGCGGTGCCGTTCTCTGCGACCGTATATACAGCCGAGAGAGCAGACACACCACCCACGCAGAGAATCAGCGCAAGACAGATAAGAGCGACTGAATATCTGCGTCTATTTCTATTGGCGGGTCGCATTGGCGGATCACCGTCTCCGGGTCTTTTAAGAGGTGCCCGGTCACCACACACACAATCCGTTCGTCAGGGTCAATACGCCCTTCTTCCATCAGTTTTTTGATGCCTGCAACCGATGCTGCTGAAGCAGGTTCAACACCAATACCCTCCTTGCGGGCCAGGTCACGCTGCATCGCGAGGATCTCTTCATCAGTGACAGACGCTGCTGTACCACCTGTCTCACGGATGGCACGCAGTGCCTTCTCTGCATTCACCGGTGCACCGATTCTGATAGCTGTCGCCACCGTCTCAGGCGTTTTGAACGGAATTACTTCCGGCAGATTGCCGATGATTGCATCTACAAGCGGCTGTGAACCTGCCGCCTGGATACCAGTCATCATCGGCATCCGGTCAATGAACCCAAGGTCTATGAATTCGCCGAGACCTTTATGGACAGCGGAGATATTGCCTGCATTACCAACCGGGAGGACAATCCTGTCCGGCACATCCCCAAGCTGGTCCACTATCTCAAACCCTATGGTCTTCTGCCCTTCCAGCCGGTAGGGATTGACCGAGTTCAAAAGATAGAGACCTTCGGAGAGACATAGTTCATGAACCATCTCGAGGGCACGGTCAAAGTTGTCACGGATAGCAATAACCTTCGCACCGTGCATCAGTGCCTGTGCCACTTTGCCAAGTGCCACATTCCCCGCAGGGAGAAGCACAACGGCAGGAATCCCCGCTTTTGCTGCATAAACAGCAAGAGCGGCCGAGGTATTACCGGTTGATGCACAGGCAACCGTCTTCATCCCAAGCTGCAGCGCCATTGAGACACCAACGGTCATCCCGCGGTCCTTGAATGATCCGGAAGGATTCATCCCCTCATGCTTTGCATACAGGTGTTTCAGACCGAGTTCCTCACCGAGTTTCTTCATATGATAGAGAGGAGTCCCTCCTTCCTGCAGAGAGACCGGATCACCGGTCACTGGTAAGAGTTCCCGGTAGCGCCAGAGTTTCAGGGGACGGCGATTCCACTCAGCACGTGATATATTCAAACCATCGAGATCGTATTTTACCGCAAGCAGATGACCACATTTACGGCAATTGTAGATGATTTCATCGGGTGAATATTCAGTACCACAGCCTACGCAGACAAGACGATACATGCTGTATAGATTGGTGCCCGTGGTAGGTATAGATACTCCCCTTCCCATACTCCTCAAAGAGAAGAATACAGATCGTCCCGGCGGTCTGCACGCACCGGAAATGCAGCACGCGCTGCCCGCACAGCGGCGGAGCCAATATCTGTGCAGATAAGAGCAGTCCCGACACCCTCTGCCTGCACGACTGCCTCCCCCCAGGGGTCAACAACGGTTGTACCACCACAGTTTACCCCTCCCGCAGATTCTTTTGCAGGGTTAATTCCCACCACATATATCTGATTTTCAAGAGCACGGGCATGAAGAAAGAGATTCCAGTGTTTCAGCCGGGCGCAGGGCCAGGCGGCAGGCACTATCACCGCATCGCAGCCCGCCCGGGCATAGGCACCAAAGAGGTCGGCAAACCGCAGGTCATAGCAGATGGCAATACCAAACCTGACTTTGCCAAGCGTGAATATACTCAGCTTCTCCCCTGACAGGAACGACTCATCTTCCCCACCCGGTGAGAATAGATGAATTTTGGCATACTCTGCAATGCATGTGCCATCCGGTGCGAAGACTGCAGCGACATTCTGTGGCAGGGTGTCCGTCTCTTTACGATATGAACCCAGCACATGAATCCCGGCCTCCTTTGCAACTGCAGACCAACACCTACAGATAGCACCCGACCCGTCATCGGTGAATGACGTCCCATGCGGGTCCCACCCGGTCGGATACTGTTCAGAAAATGCGACAAGGGAAGCTCCCTCTTTTCGTGCCTCCAAAGCAAAGTCCTTTGCCCGTGTAAAATTTATTTCAGGATCATCAGGGACACTTTCTGTCTGCACACAGCAGATACGGACGGTGCCCTCACTCATCAGATTCTCCGGATGCCACCGCACTGACAGCACCCCTGTTCATGATATACACTCCGACAATGATGAGTATAGCACAGACGATGAGGAGCAAACCCCCGAATGGCACAGAATATCCCATAATCTCTGCTGCTATCAACGTACCTGCAAGAACAATGGATCCCCCGACAAGAATCATCCCCCCCTGTTGTAATAATTCAAACATGACTATAACACACCCTCAGACTCTTTCTGCACTAAATTTCATTCATGCATCCATTTAGTTATTTGTTTCATTCCTCCACGAAGAGAGAACATGCCTGCGGCTATCAGGGGAGCTAAATAAAAAAAGAATGAATCCCCATACGTTTATTCGTAGAGGAATACTTCGTCAATTCGTTTGTATGAAATAAGTTCTTCCGGAGCAAAATGAATTGCAATCTCGCGTGCTGCTGTCTCATCAGAGTCAGAGCCGTGAATGACGTTCATTCCAATCTCCATTGCACAGTCACCACGGATAGTGCCGGGTGCTGCTTCTGCAGGGTTCGTTGCCCCAATCATCTGGCGGGTGATAGCAACGATATTTTTGCCTTCCCATACCATGAGGAAACACGGTCCACTCGTGATATAGGCTTTCAGACCTGCGAAGAACGGTTTTTCGGTGTGCTCGGCATAGTGCTCCATCACACGCTCTTCCGGAAGAGTCTCAAACTTTCCGGCGACCATCTTCAGGCCTTTCTTCTCAAACCGGGCAATGATCTCACCGACAAGGCCGCGCTGGACACCATCGGGCTTGATCATTAAAAAAGTGCGATCCATAAGGATCAGTCCTTACCGAGTGCTTTGCGACCTGCTTTTGTCCAGACAACACGTCGGGGGACACGCCCGAGACGAGAGTTGTTCTGGCATTTCTGGCCACAAAAGTATGAGATAGATCCGTCTTTACGGACATACATCTTCCCGGTACCGGGTTCCAGCGGTTCACCGCAGAACGTACAGATATGATGCTCAACCATTCACTTCACCTTCTTGATAGTTTCTTTGCCTCACGCTCAGTTTCAATGAGCATGATAACATCGCCCTCACGGATAGGACCAACCGTGTTACGGGTGACGATACGACCTTTATTGTTTCCTTCAAGGACACGGCACTTAACCTGCATAGCTTCCCCATGCATACCGGTACTGCCGATGACCTCAAGGACTTCTGCCGGCGTTGCGTCTGCCATAAGTTCACCCTCTCAGTTCTGAGATCTGTCCTAAGACCTCAACAAGAAGATCCTTTGCCTTTCCTGCTTTGACAATTGCTGCTGCTGCGGATCCGACATCCAGTCCGCTTGCTGCGCCAACATCATTCTGCTTATTGATGATAATATAAGGAATCTGCTTTTCGTCGCAGAGGGCAGGAAGGTGCATCACAATCTCTTCCGGCTCAACGTCGCCGCCAATAAGCACGAGGTCAGCGTTTCCGCGCTCGACAGCCTTTGTTGCTTCGTTTGATCCTTTCTTAATTTTACCAGTATCCCGGGCGACTTCAAGAACTTCAAGTGCTTTGTTCTGGATCTCGTCAGGAACTTCAAATGTTGCATATATTTTTGACATAACTCACCTCATTCAGGAGCACAGAATACACCCGGTCTTTCGCCAGGGCATCTGTGGTAGCATATTACTCCCTCATCACTCATCAGTTCATGATTGATGCAGCTATATTATGTCGACAGGAAGGGAGATAAAAGTTATTGTAGCAGGCCCCGGCCTACTCCAAATTCCACCATGCGGAACCCATAATTCAGGCAGAAAGCGCCGGAAAACGGTATATTGTGGTTCCGTTTTCTGAAAATACCTCATCCAGGATTTCATCCGGAAGCCGGACAGCATATTGCTCATTTTCTGCATCCCCCAGCACCAGATAGTCCACACCGTAAAGGGCAAGTAATGACGGCGAACGGGACGGGTCTTCATAAATCGCCCGCACATCGGCCATGCGCTGCGATACCCCTGCATCACTTCCCCGCCACATCATTTCATGAAACGGCATACCGATGACGGTAGAAATGCCTGTGAATGATGATATGCGGGAGTAATATTTGTAATCTCCACCCTCAGCCTCAACAATGGTGACGTTCCCCGACAGGGCCGACAGATATGCCACCGCTGCAGCATCACCGGGATGAGACATCTCCACCCAGGCAAGGCCATCCAGCGTTTTTCCCCCATAACCATACGTCAAATCCGGAATAGCCACCGGTGCACAGAGAAGAAAGAGAATAATAGCACCGACACCGGCACGGACGGCCCACACCGGTGCGGACCAGTCTTTGAAACGTGGCGCCAACCACTTCCCCAGCCAGATAAAAGCACCGACACTCATCATCATCCAGGCAGCCAGGCCAAATTTGAATACCGTGTTCATCCGGAAATAGGCATCGCCCATCCCGTCGATGAGATAAAACAGCTCGGTGAAGATCAGGACAGTCAGCCCAAATATGGATATTACCTCTGCAGGAAGGAAGGTGCGCCGCAGGAGAAGGGCAGCGAGAGGTACTGCTGCAAGACCTGCGGCCGGATATCCAATGAGAACAAACGGCACGAGCACAATGAGCAAACGGGTGTTTTCCCAGATGTCGCGGAGCGTGGCACACCAGAACACGACGATAAAGAATCCATAGACCAGCATAAACTCCGGCACCGCAGAGGGGGCCGACACGATGCCAATGCCGGCAACACCCTGTGTCGTGAGCATCAGATAATACGGGGCAAAAGTGAGGACAGAGAGTACCGGACAGACGAGAAAGATACGCCAGGGATATGGATCCGGCACTGCCGCACGTCCTGCCCGGTACCATATCAGGGCCCCCACTACAAGGAGCAGTGGAGCATAGATGAGGACATCCCAGGAATTAACCCCCGGCATCACGCCCAGTGTGAGGGCTGCCGCTCCCACACAGATCCACCTGCTTCGTTCAGAGAGATTTCCCCATTCACGCAGGATATAAAGCATGAGGAAGAGGAAAAGCGCCTGAACAAAAATTGAGATGACATGGGCATGAGGATCTCCCCAGAGAAATGAGAAGAGCGGATATTCATTGATGGTGTCAGCGATAGTGCGGGTGGAATTCCAGAGCACACCGTGGGCATCGGCACCCATGAGCACCTGAACGATAAACGAGGGATTGACCAGGAAGAGGGCCAAAACCGGGAGTGCCCGGAATCGGGTAAGAAGCAGGTGCCCTATCGCATAGAGGGAAACTGCCGCATTGGCAAAGACCGTCGGCAAAATGAGATTAAAAGCAACCGATGACGGAGTGCCGGAGATAATGCCGGTCACGCCCATCATCCAGTGCCCCAGATAATAGTAAACACCAAGAGATCCCCCTGCGAACCACGGGTCAGCAGGAGGCACCACCGGCGCACGCATCACCGATGCGAGGAAGGCATGGTCCATGAACTTCTCTGCGTACGAAATCATCGGGTTGAAGAACCGGACCTCCGTCATGAATACGAAACAGAGCAGAAAGGCCACGTCCCACTTCCAGACACCGGAAAATTTCTCCCGGGTGTACCACCCGGTGGCGGCATAATATCCAATGATACAGAGGAACGGAAGCGCCGCTGCCTGCACCGGGAGATGGAGGAGACCCAGGTACCAGCTGATGCCCCCGAAGAGAAGAAATGACAGAGGATAGGAGATCGGGTAGGCAAACCGCCCGAACGCACCGGAAAGGGCAGGCCAGAGAGCAATCTGCAGTACTTTCAGGACGAGCAGCCAGAGAATCAGCCCTGCTGCCTGCTCAACTGCTCCTATCATTTAACCTCCGACACATCCAGGGAGTGTGAAAAAGCCCGGCGCATGAGGGAGACCGCCCAGTCACCAAAAACATAGAGCGAAACAACACCACCCGCGACGGTGACGCCATTTTTAACAAGATGGTCAATCACGGCAATGAGGGTTGCAACCGCAGGGTCCACACCGGCAAGCGAGAGCGTCAGTGCGACGGCAATCTCATATGTGCCGACACCACCGGGCGTAACCGGCACTGCCTTGACAAGATTTCCTATGACAATCGCAAGGGTGACCACCACAAACGGAATAGACGCACCAAACATCAGGGCAACAACATAACAAATTACCACATCAGTTAACCATATCACGATGGAAAGGGCAGACAGGCCGAAAATGCCCTGCGCCGAGAGGGATGCCGCTTTCACCTGGTGAAGGAGGTCAATACCCATTTTAAGATATTTGTTCTCAGACTGAAGCCTCCCCACCGAGAAGAGCACCACCACAAAGATACCACAGAGGCCAAGCGCCACGTAGATGACAGTGATAAACCAGTCGGGGACATTCAGGACAAAGGGGAGAGTCACTGCACCAAGAAGAGCAATGGTCACAATGTCAAAGAACCGTTCCACCACCAAAGACGAGAGACCACTCGTGTATGTCGCATCTGCCTCGTGCTTCAGGATAAAGAGCCGGATTAAGTCGCCCAGCCGTGCCGGGACGATGAGATTTGCCGTCTGTGAGAGATAGATACAGGCAGTGGAGAGCCAGACGGTGACTGAAACAGAGAGACTGGTAAGAATGGAACGGTACCGGATGCCACGAAGAAACCATGCACCGACACATATAGCGATCGCAAGAACAAGATAAGACCAGACAGCATTCTGGACGGCAATGAGAAGATCATCCCATACCCGGTAGAGCATGTATGCGACAATACCAACGGCAAGAATGGTGGGCAGCACAATGGCTGCGGCCTTTTTAATCATTCAGGTGCCGCCTCAGATGGAATATCGCCATACCCATCCCATATACATCACTGAATCTGACCGTTGTCTTGTCACTGGTCCGCCAGCGCACCGGGATTTCCGCGATACGGCATCCCTTCTTCTGCGCCCGGACAAGAAGTTCGGTATCCCAGAACCAGTGGGGCGCCTCAATGGAATCCAGAAGGGGAAGAATGCGAGCCCTCCGGACCGCCTTAAACCCGCACTGGTGATCATAGAGCCTGCTCTTCAGTACGGTCCGCACCAGAAAATTATAACCCCTGCTTGCCACTTCACGCCCCTGTGTACGCACAATATCACTATCCGGCATCAGGCGCGATCCGGTCGCCACATCACTGCCGTCCCGGATAGCCTGCACCAGTGCAGGCAAGTGTGCCATATCGGTTGCAAGATCCACATCATAGTAACAGACAATATCCGCATCCACCGCACGGATGACACGGGTAAGCGCAGTCCCGCGGCCGAGGCGCTCATCTGCATGAAAGAGCCGGACACGAGAATCTTTTGTTTCCCATTCCCGCACAAATTCTGCGCTGCCATCTGTACTGCCATCCTCTGCCACTGCAAGCAGGAAGGAACCGGTGATCTCTCCTAACACCTCAATCGAACGGGGAATTGCTACCTCAAGTGCCTCACGGTCATTGTAAACAGGGAGGATGGCACAGACTTCATATTCAGTCATGGGTCGCCTCATGGGACGCGATCAGCTCCACAACAGCCTGTGCTGCAACCACTGAACCCTCCATACTCCGTTCCGGATAATTCGGCAGGGAGAACATACCGGCGCAGTAGCAGCCATCCACCTCATACGGAGGAATGAGGTCCCGGTATCCGGTGGTGTACACCGGCCCTGCAGCCGTATCGGTGGTCATATAATGCCAGCGAATCTCATCACGGGAAACACCGAAGCGTTCACAGAAGTCTGTTATCATCCGCTCTTCATGACCCTCAGGGAGATGGTTCCTGAAGTATGAGGCAAGGTAGACGATGTGTTCTCCATACCACTCAAAGGGAGCGAAGTTAGTGTGCCCGATGACAGCGCCATACGGAGCATCATCCTTTATATTGACCCAGTAGATGCCCTGCAGCACATCACGGGAGAGGCCCATCGTCACACAGGCCGCCCCCTGATAGGGAATCTCCGGGAGGGCGGGACCACCAAGGGCTGTAAGAATAGAAGGCCGCACGGTTGAAAGGACTGCATCATAGGGCGCCCCATTCACCATCCATTTCCCTCCATCTGTTTTTTCCAGTCCATGGACAGGGATGCCGGTGTGAATGGCCCCACCATTTCTGCTGACCGCATCGGAGAGCGCAGTGATAAGACTCTGATAGCCATGCCGCAGATATCCCAGTCGTTCTCCCTGCGGACCACGATCTGAGCGGATAGCAATCCGCGATATCAGCCAGGCAGCCGAAACCTCATGGCGCATCTCCCCAAATTTGCTGCGCAACAGAGGTGCAAAGAACGAATCATAGACATGCTGCCCACAGGTATCCAGAATAAACTCATCTGCTGTCATGTCATCATATGAGGCTGCCTGATATTTCCCGGCCCGGAGTGTCAGTAAACCAAGCCTGAATTTGTCAAACAGCGTAAGAAGCGGATAGCGGAGAATCTCAAAGGGTGTGGTCAGGGGATAGATGCGCCCTTCGCTGAAGTAACCGGTGCTCCCGCTGAGCCACGTGAGATCTGCTGCGAGGCCGAGTTCATCCACAAGTGCCAGGAGATTCGCATCACCGGAAAAGCAGTGATGATAATACCGCTCAATAAAGGTGTCATGGACAGGAGAGGACGAAAGGAGCCCCCCCACCTCTGCTGAGGCCTCCAGCACATCAACAGAATGTGTGCGGGAGAGATAGTATGCAGCAGAAAGACCGGTTAATCCTCCACCTATGATGCAGATTCTCATTGTATCTTTATTATTAACAAGAATTGACATAAGAAAGTTTTTGAAGTTATGAAAGAAATATGATTTATAATCTGAAGAAGCGATTATCTTCATTCAATCAGATGGTGTGCACATATGAGAGTTTTTTTCATAGGATTCGGCCAGGCAGGCGGAAAAATTGTCGACATGTTCATTGAACAGGACAAGAAGGCACCGACAAGGAGTTTCCGGGGAATTGTAGTGAACACTGCACGGACGGATCTTATGGGTCTCGACAGTATCGAACTCAAAGATCGGATCCTCATTGGGCAGACTGTGGTCAAAGGCCATGGAGTCGGCACTGACAATGTAACCGGAGCCAAAATTACCGCGGATGAGATTGACAGTATCATCAATACCATCGACAACCGCGGCACCCATGATATTGATGCATTTGTTATCTGTGCAGGTCTTGGCGGAGGCACCGGATCCGGTGGATCACCGGTGTTAGCACGTCACCTGAAGCGGATTTATCGTGAACCGGTATATGCTCTGGGTATTCTACCCGCACCTGAGGAAGGAAGACTGTATTCCTACAATGCAGCCCGCAGTCTGTCAACCCTGGTAAATGAAGCAGATAACACGTTCGTATTTGACAACAGTGCATGGAAGAACGAGGGCGAGAGCGTCCGCGGCGCTTACCAGCGTCTTAATGACGAAATCGTCCGCAGATTTGGCGTTCTCTTCCGTGCCGGAGAAATCACTAAGTCCGGTGTCGGAGAGATGGTTGTTGATTCGAGTGAAATAATCAACACCCTCCGGGGTGGCGGTGTGAGCACTATCGGTTATGCAATCTCTGAAACAGTCAGCAAGAGCACGAAGCAGAAACAGGGATTTGCAGGTGGATTTTTAAAGGGTTTCAAGAAGCGGGAAGCAGCAGAGGAAGTCCTTACCGGCGAAGACAAATCAGCAAAGATCATCGGCCTTGTACGTCGTGCAATGCTGGGCCGCCTGACCATGCCATGCGATTACACCACTGCTGAACGTGCACTTGTGCTGATAGCAGGACCCCCGAATGAGATGGATCGCAAAGGGGTCGAGAAATCCAAGTCGTGGGTAGAAGAGAACATCGCAGGCGTTGAAGTCCGTGGCGGTGACTACCCTACAGAAAGTTCAAAGATAGCTGCTGTGGTTGTGCTTGCAACTATCGGCGACGCGCCACGCATTCGTGAACTAATGGAAATTGCAAAAGAAACAAAAGAGGATGTAGTCAAGTCGAAGGAACGTCGTTCATCCATGTTCGACGGAGACGAGATTGATCCGCTCTTTGAATGAGAATCAGGTGAGATACACCATGAAACGGGGAGTAACACTACTAATTTCATTAATGCTCGCACTCTGCCTTGTGCAGGGTGCAGCAGCAGCAGATTTTGTACAAAGCGTTGCTGACGTGGAACCGGCATCGGGTGACCTTGCACCAGGCGAACAGGTCATTGTTCATGTCATCGTCAAACTGACAGGCAGCGGAGAGAATACATTTGACACAAATGATGAACTTGAGGCGTACACCGAACTTGAAGATCCGGAATGGGATTATTCAATTATTCTGAATAAACAGGGCATACCGAAACAGATGTCCAGCCGGTATGTACGCCTTCTCGGATGGGACCTTGCATACCCGGACACTAATGAAGTGACGATTGACTATGCCCTTTCAGGTAAGGTGCCTGCAGTCACACAGACCACTGATATGGCAGTCTTCCGTCTGCGTCAACTGGATGTAAACGGCAATGTACCATCCGGCGGAGAACTGCTCATAGAACGTAAAGTTATAAACCCCGGAGATGTCGACAAGACCCGGGACCTTCGCAAAGAGCAGATCGGTGAACTCCGTACCTCAATTGACGAGTATACTGCACTCAGTGTGAATGTCGCACAGGCAGAACAGCTCTACAATCAGGCAGATGACAAGATCGATCAGTCAAAGACATCCGGTTACTCACAGGCAAATGTGCTGCTCACTGATGCAGGATCCCTTATTGACCAGGCAGAAGCAAGCCTGGAGGATGCCTACTCCAGCCAGCTCATTAACAATGCCCAGATAACCATCGATACGGTAAACGGTGACATCAACTACTTCATCAACAACCGCAGCATGTCGGGAGACACCCGGGTTACTGCCATCCAGAATAAGGTGTCCCTGTCAGAGACACAGATGTCACAGGCAAAAGACTTCCGTGACAATAAGGATTATTACCAGTCTCGCCTGAATGCAAACGAGGCACAGCTTACGGCAAATGAAGCTCTCGCGATGTCTACCGAACTGAGAACGGATATCGGCGAAGGCGGACTCCTTCCTGACTTTAGCGGACTGGGAATATACGTCATCATCATTGTGGCTGTTGTTATCATTGCAGGCATTGGATTTGTGATATACCGACGGTTCAACAAATGGGATGAACTGGGATAAAAACATCTCATCTCTATTTTTTATTCGTTTTGTTTTCCTGTTTTTTTTTGAAACTGTTTTTTTCTTTCACATACATCCTTTCTGCATCATGAAAAAAAGAGCAGAAACTGCAGGCGTCTGCATCTTCCCGGGAATAAATTTTCTTCAACACATATTTCCGTGGAATCCGTTTTTGGGAGAAGTACCCTCAAAATACCACAACGAAAATTCTGCACACACATATGTTCCACCCATCACATTGTTTTCCCCTGCTTTTCTGCACTAAATTCCACACCAAAAAAAGAGCAGAATTAACAGGACAGGACCCGGAATGCACGACTCCACTATTTTTTCAGACAGAATTACACCTTCACCTCCAGCCGGATTCGTCACTGTTGCACCTTTTACCGCCACCCCCCTGTAAAATGGATAATGTAACAGCAGCAGATGAAAGAGAATAATAACAGACGTTGTATGACTCCGGTATTTCAGACAAAGAGGAAAACCAAAACACAGGAAGACAAAGCACATACAGAACGGTCGTACCACGCCCACCAGCATACCAGAAAAAGGGAAGGAAAAGGGGACGAACGGTTAAGCAGGACACCTTCACACCGGCAAAGATGAGAAAAACAAAAAACGAAAAGAGAAACAGAAGGGGAAGAGCATGCCCTTCAGGCAGTGGCATTTACCAAAATATCTCCTGCCGGATTTGTATCCAGAGGAACAAAGATATTCCAGTTAACACTCCCCAGCTTTCCGTCACGGAAGAAATAATATGCAGGCAGCCGGTCCCTGTTGTCATAGATGGAGAACCAGTAACTCTGCCGGATAACATCTGTTCTCAGATATCCCGGGACGTCAGAAAATCCATCCGGATTATGAGATACAATGACATCATACGTGCCGTCCGCAAAATAATCAGGATTGTCAGCCATAGATGAAAGGTACGTCAGCTTTTCCGAGCGATCACCGCGGTAATACCAGGGCAGCGGCCAGACACCCTCTGAGGTCACTGCAGTTGCATCCCCTGCATCGATGAGGCGGAAGAGCTCACGCAGCTCTTCTGAGTTTTGGACCTGCACAATGGGTTCACTGATATCCGCCGGAGTAAAGGCGACATGCACCACCATCACCACGAGGAATACAGACAGTACAAGAGTCAGTATCATCTTTTTGCGGGACATTAAGAAAGCCGCCACAAAGATCATCGGAAGGAGCTGATGCAGAATAAGCCACGGCACCTTCTCACCGATGACCGCATAGACACCAAGCGACGCACACATCCACCAGATGCAGAAGAGGGTGAAGCCAAGGTGGCGATCAAATCCCGGATTATCTCCATCATTGCACCTGGCACCAATACGGGCAATGAGGTTGGAAAGCCTGCTCTTTGCCCGGGACAAAGGGGCCGGGACTTCGGCGGATGAGATCTCAGCCATTGCATTTTCCTGACTGCCTGCAGATTCAGCAGATTCTATTTCTGATCCCAATTCTGATTCGGATATTAATACAGGAACAGATTCTGAATCTAATTTGGATTCTGATTCAGGTTTAGACATTACAGCACTTTTAGCTGCGGCTGTCTCCGCCACTTCAGGCAGGACTGATGTTCTGCAACATTCCATCCCGTCTTCGCACAGCACCGGGAAATCCATTTCGCAAAGTATGCCACCATTCTCCCCGGGTGCTGCCCCGGATGCAGAATCTTCTGCTTCCGGTTGCCGTCTCCGCCTCCAGAGGAAGAGAGCACAGACAAATGCCTGCAGGGTTCCCACCAGTGCAAGGAGAAGGATTGGCACTTCATAGAGCATGAAGAGAAGGATATAGAAATACGGCGGGCCGCCCAGACGCTGCTGGGAAGACATCGCCGTCCAGTGCTCAATGGCCTGGAATGCACCGGTCCACAACACCTCAGGATGGGCGCCGAAGGACGAATAGAAAAGCGACCCCACTGCTAACATCACTGCAGTACCGAGGATGAAGTCCACCCACCATCCCTTCTTCAGATGTACCCACTTCAGCACCACTGCTGCCGTGAGGAAGACCCCGAAGATCAGAAGGATAATGGGCATATTCTCCTTTGAACAACACCCCAGCCCTGCTGCAAGGGCTGCCACCAGCACATAGCGGCGCTGCCCATATTCAAAGTAATACAGGAGTCCCACTAAAAGGAGCAGGGAAAAAAATGCGACGAATATGTCATTTCTCAGGAACCGGGAAAAGTAGACCATATCCGGAGATATGGCAAGGAATAACGCAGCAATCAGAGCACCACGCCGGCCAAGGTATCCCAGCCGGTATATTGGCCAGACCAAAAGCACCATCATAGATCCCAGCAGGGCAGGAACTATCCGGGCTATTAAATCTGAATCGCCAAAGAGGGCGAACATACTTGCTGTTGTATAATACAGAAGCGGCCCGTGATAGACCGGATCATATGCATAGGTCCCTTCGGTTAAGAGTTTAAACGAAAACCAGGCATGCACCGCCTCGTCATGATGAAAAAGCTTCAGGTCAAGAAGAAAAAAGCGCAGAATGAGCGCAACAATAAAAATTACAATAAATAAATGTTCAAAACGTATCCTACCGAGAAATGTTGGAGAGGAATCTACGGCTTCCACGCCGCACCCTTAGTTCTCCAGAACGATCTCAATTGCAATATCTTTTGGCACCTGAATGCGCATCAGCTGACGCAGTGCACGCTCGTCTGCATCAAGGTCGATGAGGCGTTTGTGAACACGCATCTGCCAGCGATCCCAGGTTGCTGTCCCCTCACCGTCCGGACTCTTGCGAATCGGGACGACCATGCGCTTTGTAGGCAGTGGGATAGGACCTGCGAGGTTTACACCTGTACGTTCTGCTATTTCTCTGATACGATCACAGACCATCTCAACTTGTTGGAAGTCTGTTCCTGAAAGACGAATTCGTGCTTTTTGCATATTTATCACCAAAAATGTATGAGAAGATATTATCTCATATCTTTAGGAATGACCTGAATGCACATACCTGCTGCAATAGTTGATCCCATATCACGGATTGCAAAGCGACCCAGCTGTGGAATCTCTTTGATATTTTCAATGACCATAGGAGCAACCGGGCGGAACTTTACGATTGCTGCATCGCCGGTCTTAAGGAAGGTGGGGTTCTCTTCTTTGACCTGACCGGTGCGTGGATCGAGCTTCTTCTGAAGTTCCATGAATGTGCACGCAGTCTGTGTTGTGTGGCAGTGGAAGACCGGAGTGTATCCGACGGTGATTGCACTCGGGTGGTGAAGCACAACAATCTGTGCGACAAATTCCTCTGCAACTGACGGTGGCTTCTCTGCAGGACCACAGACGTCACCACGGCGGATATCGTTCTTGCCGACACCACGGACGTTGAAACCAACGTTGTCGCCAGGCAGTGCCTGTTCGTGCTCTTCGTGGTGCATCTCAATGGACTTGACTTCTCCGACTACGTTTGCGGGCATGAAAGAGACTTTCATTCCCTTCTTCATGATACCGGTCTCAACACGTCCAACAGGGACTGTTCCGATACCAGAGATGGAGTATACATCCTGGATTGGGAGACGGAATGGAAGTGTGGTTGGAAGCTCAGGTGAGACAAGTGTGTCAAGAGACTCAAGAAGAGTCATTCCCTTGTACCACGGAGTGTTCTTAGAGTGGGTAGCAATGTTGTCACCAACGAATGAGGACATCGGGATAAACTGAATGTCGTCCGGCTTGTAACCGACCATCTTAATGAGGGCGGAGAGCTCTTTCTTGACTTCATTGTAGCGCTCTTCACTGTATTTTGATGCATCCATCTTATTGATGCCAATGATGAGCTGGGTGATACCAAGAGTACGGGACAGGAAAACGTGTTCCTTTGTCTGCTCCATTGGGCCGTCAGGTGCTGCAACAATAAGAAGTGCTGCATCAGCCTGTGATGCACCGGTGATCATGTTCTTGACAAAGTCACGGTGACCTGGGCAGTCTACAATAGTGAAGTAGAACTTGTCAGTGTCGAACCTCTTGTGAGCGATATCAATGGTAATACCACGTTCACGCTCTTCCTTGAGGTTATCCATAACCCATGCAAATTCGAATGATCCCTTACCTTTGGATTCTGCTTCCTTCCGGTAGTTCTCAATAATGTGCGCAGGGACTGCTCCTGTCTCGAAGAGAAGTCTCCCAACAGTTGTTGACTTCCCATGGTCGATGTGGCCGACCACGGCAAGATTCATGTGTGGCTTATCAGCTGCCATATTTCTATAACCTCCAAATCGTAAGGATGGGCTCGTCAGACGTCTGCCCGGTCGCTTTGATACGAGTATTATTAATAGGAGGGATAGGTATATAAAAGATTTCTTCAGTCAAAGGGTGGTCAGATTTCGGAGAAGGATTCCGCACCAACCGGCACCCTGATATTACATCAAATTCCACCTAAATCTTTGGATGAAGACGTTGCCATTGAACAGAACCGGCCCGAACGATATGGTGAAGGTCATGTGTGCAGATGTGGAAGAAGTGTCCGTGTACAGCAAGTGCGCATTCTGTGTACACTGTGAAGGTGTCGTCGTTGGACGCCGCGAGATGCCACATCCACAGAAAAAAGCGATTGAGGATATGAAATTTGGCGGAGGAGGAGATGAAGATCTCCAGAACGCAGCAATGACGTTCAATCTCTTCATCAGGGACGGAAGCGCCCTCCTCTGCAGTGACGACAAAAACGAAGGGTTCCGGTCACTGTATTCCTACCAATAGTTCCCTGTAAAAATCATTTTTTCATTTTTTCATGCACCGGACCGGTGCCATTTCGGGTATTCCCCGAGGCGTCCGGGGCGATAATACCACCAATACACAGGGGAACCGTGCATACCTGTCTCGCACATCCCACCCATCCCGTGCGGCATTCTCAGAACCCGGTGACGGCAAGGGCAAGGAGTACCATACAGCGCGTCAGTTCGTGGGACGCGCCGACGATATCACCGTTTACCCCACCGAAGAGACGCCGGGTTACCACCAGGAGTATACCTGCAGTCAGAAGTGCTGCTGCCACCGCTGCCCCTGCAGAGACCGGGCTGACCGGCAGGAGAAGAAGGGGAAATATCAGCAGGCAGGATAACGGAATGAACCACCAGCGCGCAAACGTATGAATATAGGAGAACATCCCGTCACGGAAGGGACGACCGGTAGCAATGAGGAGCACCTGAACAAACTTCCCCAGCACTTCTGCAATGATAATCGCCCCTGCAACCCAGGTAACGGTGGTGATGCCCGCGTAGGCGAGCAGCATAACGACCACTGCTGTTCCGACAGCACCTGCCCCGAGCGTGCGGTCGGTGAGTGCGGTCACCCGTTTCTCCCTGCTCCCGTGAGCCATCATCCCGTCGCCCAGATCGCAGAGACCATCAAAGTGATTGAACCCGGTCAGCACCAGGGCGACAGACAGCGCAACAGCACCTGCAATCAGCGGTTCCCCAAAGAGCATGGAAACGAGCCCTGCAATACCCCCGACGAGGTAGCCGGAAAGGGGTAAGAGGTAGGCATGGCGGGCAAATGCGTCATAGTCAGCAGATCTTCCCATCGGAAGAATCGTGGTGAACTGAAGCATAGCACGAAGCGCTTCGGTAATTATCATTGTATATTCCTTGATTCACTATCACGCTATAATTGCCTTTTTATCCTCATTTCACTGACAAAGCAGAGTTGTTCCGAAATCAAGTTAAATTGATATAATAGTGCCAATTTGTAACTCTTATTTACTCATTCACCCAACAGTCAGGGAATGACCATCATTTCAGAGAAACCTGATATCACATTTTCCCGCCCGATGATGGGTGTGGTAATCGGAAACACCAGAATATCAACGGTTCCGGGAATTTCTGCAGCAGGTCCGACACCGGAGCTCACCCTTGCCACATCAATGCTTGACGGGGAAATCATTGTCAACGGAAAAATAACCAGCGCCCCTGTCGTCCCGGTCAGTCCTACCGGGTGTGCCACCCCTGCCACCCTGACCCGCGCCATGGCCGAACTCTGCGACCTTCAGCCGTTTGTGGTGAACGCAGGTCTCGCCTTTCCACCGACATATCCTGCCCTTGATGTATACGGAGCATGCGGCGGAGACCCACGGGAAGGCGAGGCAGTCCCTGACGCTGAGGCACTTTATCTCCGGGGAAAGACCCTCGGCACCTTCCTGGGAGCGCAGTCTGATTTTCTTTTATTAGGAGAGAGCGTCCCCGGCGGCACGACCACCGCACTCTGTGTGCTGCGGGCACTCGGCTACACCGCGAATGTCAGTTCCAGCCATGTTGAACATCCGGCATCGGTGAAAGAGGAAATTTGTGCCGCTGTCATGAAGCGCATAGAAGAAGAGAACATCACCGACCCGCTTGCAATAGTCCGGGCGGCAGGAGACCCGATGATGCCGGTCTGTGCCGGTATCGCCGCAACCTATCCGGGCACCCTCGTCTATGCCGGCGGCACCCAGATGCTCGCTGTTGCCGCTGTTGTCAAGGCACTTGGCGGAACACCACCCCGGCTTGCCACGACCGTATACGTCCGGGATGATGCAAACGCAACATTTGAACAGACCGCAGCAGAGATAGGCACCACTGCCTGGTTCGTTGACCCTGACTTCGGTAATATCGGCCACCCTGGTCTTGCCCGCTACTGTGTCGGTGAAGTGAAGGAGGGGGCAGGTGCCGGCGGTGCACTCTGGCTTGCATCCATGATGGGCCACCCGAAGGTAGCCATCTGGGAAAAGATACGCGAATTTATGAAGGATTACTCCTGAACAGAAGGAAAGAAGTTCACATATTCCTTTTTCCGGCCTCAAATTATTTTATTCCTACTTTCAAAAGCATCATTACCCATTGTTTTTTCAGCGCATGACAGAGAGAGTTGTATGACGCTGTGTTGCATCTTATTACACCAAGAACGGTTAATAAAACCGGGAAAGTCCATTTATGCCCTTTGAAAACGGGGCAAATAATTTCTATTATGATGGTTGCCACCCTCATACACCAAGCACTACTTTCATCCACCCCCTAGAAATTCACCTCCTAAAAACCCGGCCCCTCTCACAGAACCGTCAAACTCTGTCACAGACCCTTTCTGAACCAAAGGGAACTGCCGAGCCTATTGGAAGTGGAACTCGGATTCGTCGCTTGATTGAAAAACCACATCGAGGTCAGAGTTGAGATTTTATGCACCCCCTTAATGAGAATCTTAATCTGGCGAAACAAAGCATCCATTCACAAATTTGATATTAATATTAACTGTTCAGAAAAAAAGCTCAAAAATGGAACATAAGAAATGAATCATTAGAATATAGGATTATAAAATCATAATTAATCGATAAATTAATTAAAATGAAATAGGGACCCAATAATCCATATTTATGCCATCATTTTTCAAAATTGTTGCATTATTTTGTTTGCATTGTAAAATATATTCGATATCGATATCCAAGTTTTGGCTTATACACAACCCATTTTATCCTATAATCTGAATAATTTGGAATCATTTTCATTTCAGCTAAATCCCTCTCACTCCCCCTCATTCTCTGATCAGATTCATCGCGTATTTGAAATGTCTTTCTACTTCCACTGCATTCATCAAACTCATTAACAATTAAAAATTTGTAGTGATTCCTGAATATCCCATCCATTTTAATATCAATCACAATTTTTTCTGTCAAATAATTTACTTTTAATTCATAATGATCGGGCAAACCCTCCCTCGCCCTTTCATATGCCAAAGTACGATAAGACATTGATAAGTCGCAAAAATCCTTAGGAGGGATATGGACTGGAATATTGAACTGTTTTTCTACACTTTTATGGATCTCATTTCCACCACTATGATAAGCATATTTATGGTAAAATGGAGGTTCATTTGTCATACCAGCCACTGAAATCTGGGTTCCATTTACGAAAAAATCTACGCCTTCATCTTTGGGAACATATTTCGATGAATTTACATTAAATCTAAAAAATGCATATGGATTATTCATTTTATTTTGAATTATTCTTCTATAAGATCCCTTTGCACAATGATATATTTTTGTCTCACCGTTCGCTTTTTCATATTCTATTCCACGACAAGTATCTTCATCAAAAATAATCTCCCTCTTTAAAAATTGAATTGAAATATCCTGCGGTACATACTGATAGATACCCAATCGATTACCAATTTCTATCAGTTCAAAGAAATAAATAATTACCAAAATTATTGCGGCTATTATAACTATAATCGCAATGTAGGTAATTTTTATTGAAAGGTCTTCGATACAACCTAAAATACTACCTAGCCCAGCAGTGACAATTAAAACCAGAACAAATGAAAATTTATCCCGAATACCATTTACTATTTTTGAGAGAAGAGGACGTAAAGGAGGGATGTACATTTTTAATTGTTATCAGTTTCATCATAAAAAGACATACTCATCATAATTTCCCCTGTTACTGTAATTTTCTAAAGATCACCGAACATATTAGTTCTGTCGATCTAATACACTAAGTTAATCATCATATTATTAAACCATTATTACCTCGGCAAAAAATATGAAGACTAAATAAAATGGCTGATTGCTGTTTATAGTAGGTAAGTTAAACTGCAGTTGACACGATTTTCAGTATATTGTCTCCCATATCTAAAGAATTCTATCTTTTTATAGTAATTTTGGGGGGTTTGAAATAAAGCGACACTTCCTCCCCTGTATCATAATGGGCTAGCCCTAGCCTCTTCAACACAATAACACAATTCCACATCAACCATTTGCCCAGATACTAAACCACCTTGTTGAACCAATCTCTTAATTCGATCCTTAAATCTCCTGCTTAATGATATTACAATGGGTTTATTCGAAACAGATAAAGAGAAAATAGGATGCAAACCGTGTAGGAGTAAGAGTTAAGGTATTTACTCCTGAACTGGAGGTATGTCATCCCCGCACGGCTTTGTGGTACTCCTCGGCTCATCCCGCCTGAGCCTCATCCCCGGACTCTCCGGTGCCGGCAGGACACCAGAAGATACCTGGAACACACCGGGCCGGGATGCTGCCTTTGTGGCAGACGGCGGGCCACTTCCTCCCTGCCTGACAGTGGCTGCGGTGACAAAGGCAATGTGTGCTCTCACCGGCATCAGTCCTCTTTTTTTCAATGCCGGATATGCAGGTCCTAAACAGCGCAGAAAATGATCACTAGGTTCATCTAACCCTATCTCCAAATAGATCCTTCATCCCCATTTTCTTCAGAATCTTCTTATGCTTCTCCTGAAGACCTGTGTACCAGATCTCTACTTCTGTGTCTTTCCGA